>JAFGFM010000034.1 GCA_016931115.1 Deltaproteobacteria bacterium
CCTTTTTGAATGCAAGATGGTTTTTAAATCAGATGGCGATAGGTTCTCCATATCTTTCTCCTGACGAAAAGATATTACTTTTGTTGATGGCCTTTTAGTAATTAGCGGAAATGCCAGCACTGGCATTTCCGCTAAATAGCTGTTTCAGTAGGAAAATATTTTTTTTTCAAACCCATTTAGGAATTTTAGCAACTTGCCAATATTCCTAAATGGCATAATAAAAAGTCAAAACAATGGCTTTTTGTGTTTTTATAGGTCAGGCTTTTTGGTTTGTATTACCACTAAAATCATGAAACAGGCAAAATGTTTTTTATTTTTCTTTATTTCCTTACAATATTGCACCTTATCTGCATGAAACCCGATTTCATTTGACAAAAGAGCCCCC
Source organism: Deltaproteobacteria bacterium (assembly GCA_016931115.1). GTDB lineage: Bacteria > Desulfobacterota > DSM-4660 > Desulfatiglandales > HGW-15 > JAAZBV01. Next base: position 386 of record JAFGFM010000034.1, read on the forward strand.
ATTCATTAACTTTTTACCATCAATTTCAGGCAGGGAGATTTAAAATGCTGTACAGAAAAATCGGCAGGACAGGATATGAGGCATCAATCTTGAGCATGGGATGCATGAGGCTCCCCATGCTTGAACAGGAAAATCCCCCCAAAGATTTTATAGAAAGACAGAGGGCAGTAAATGAAGAAAAGGCCCTTGAGCTTATCGAGTATGCAATAGAGCACGGTATAAATTACTTTGACTCTGCATACATGTATCATGCAGGCAACAGCGAGCTGATACTGGGTAAGGCTATCAAGGGTAAGAGGGATAAACTTATCATCACCACAAAATCCCCTGTAATGATGATGCAGAAGCATGAGGATTTTGACCGTATACTGGATGAGCAGCTTAAAAGGCTGGATACAGACCACCTTGATTTTTATCTCCTGCACGGCCTTGTAAAAGAGACATGGGAAAAGGCAAAGGCACTCAAGGTATTTGACTTCCTTGACAGGATCCAGAGGGATGGCAGGGTAAAAAACGCGGGTTTTTCATTTCATGATAAACTGGATGTGTTCAGGGATATAATAGATGCCTACCCCTGGGCAGCGTGCCAGATCCAGTATAATTATTTTGATGAAAATTATCAGGCAGGTAAAGAGGGTTTGAAATATGCAACATCAAAGGGTATTGGCGTTATAGTGATGGAACCCTTAAGGGGCGGAAGGTTCACAAAGAGGATACCTGATGCAGTTCAAAGAATATGGGATACAGCAGAGATAAAACGCAGCCCCGCAGAGTGGGGGCTCAGGTGGGTTGCCAACCACCCTGATGTATCTGTAATATTAAGCGGCATGACCACAATGGAGCAGCTTAAGGAGAACATCGGGATTGCTGACGAATTCAAACCGGAGAGCCTCACACAAAAAGAGCTTGGGATTATTGACAGGGTGGTTAAGGCCTATAAAGATATTATGGCAGTGGGCTGTACCACATGCAACTACTGCATGCCCTGCCCCAATGGGGTTAATATACCTATGATCTTTTCGCTGTACAATGATGTTGTTATGTTTAAGGATGAGATGCCTGTAATAATGTACAACACAATGGTGCCTCCTGACCAGAACGCCACAAACTGCATTGAATGCGGTGAGTGCGAAGATAAATGCCCGCAGCATATAGAGATTATCAGTAACCTCAAGGATGCCCACAGGGCGCTTTACAATGAAGAGTGGAAACCGGGTCCTCGTTGACCCCTGAAAACCTTTAGAACAGGATAATAATTTTAAAAGGAGGATATGAGTAATGGAAAGACGTGATTTTATAAAGGCTGGAGTAATTGGATTAGGAGCAATGGCGATAGCAGACACAGCGACAGCCCTTCAGTTTTACCCCAAAAAGTCAGATAAAAAATGGGCTGTTATATACAACACATGGTGCGGTTCAAGCCGTGACGCTGGTGTGTGGATATCAGAGGGTATGGGCGGCATAGCAGATGTGTTTGATGTACGCGAAAACCCTGACCTGTCTGCATATGACCATATAGTTGTGGGAGGCTCTATCAGATCAAATACTGTTTCCAAAGAGATGCAGGATTACCTTACAAAAAACAGGGATATTTTAAAGGACAAGGTACGTGGCTTCTTCTGCGTGCAGGGCAACAGGAAACAACCTACAGGCCCTGAAAATGTAAAACAGCTTATTGATGGCCACCTTTCAGTTATTACCGGCGTCACTGGCGTGCCCGGAAGATGTTTTAATGGAAGGATAACGTTAAACCTGCTTGAGCCAAATGAATTTAAAATGATGAGTGAAATGAAAATGGATGAATATGATTATATGAAGAGGGTTGATTTCCTGGAGTTTGGAAAGGAGATACTGGCCTCTGTAAAATAATGTTCATATTGTAGGGGCGAAAAATTTCGTAGGGGCGAAAAATTTTTCGCCCCTACAGATTTTAAATAATAAATTCCATACGAATTCATGCGGGCACGCTGCGGCGTGCCCCTTCTACAGATTTATCAAACCTTACGTGCCCCATTATCTTTTTCTATTTATCAACCTTGTCAGGATGCCGATCTCCTGGCATTTAAATATCCATGCACCCACAATAAAGATGATAATGCCTCCTGTGACCATTACTGCTATCTGGATAATGAGAGATATGTTTGAATGGTGCAGATACTTTGAAAAGAGATAGATATTTATCAGGATCAGACATATGGACATCAATATGGATGCTGATAAGACCTTTAAAATAGAAACCAGGAGAGGTCTAAAATTCCATTCAGGCATCTTTTTTCTGAGAAAAAATACCAGCAGGAGGAAGTTGACTGCCGAAGAGATGGAGAGAGCCAGTGCAAGGCCGTTATGCTTCATGGGGAACATCAGCAGGAGACCTGATACAAGATATGTAAAAAAGGTTATGACCGATATCTTTACAGGTGTAACCGTATCCTGAAGCGCATAAAAGGCGGATACAATAACCCTTACGCCTGAAAAGGCCCATAAGCCAATTGAATAGTAGATAAGGGCGCTGGCAGTCATATCGGTTGATACAGCATCAAAGGCCCCTCTCTGAAAAAACAGATGTATAAGAGGTTTGCCCATGATGATAAGCCCTGCCATTGCAGGTATGGATATAAAGAATGTCATCTTGAGTGCATGATCAAGTGTATCCATAAAGGCACTATTATCCTTTTCCGCTGCCTGCCTTGATAATGAAGGCAAAGAGGCGGTGCTGATTGCAATGGCAAACACCCCGAGCGGCAGTTCAACAAGCCTGTCCGCATAATAGAGCCATGAGACGCTCCCGCCAGGAAGATAAGAGGCAAGCAGCGTACCAGTTAGCTGGTTGATCTGGTATATGGCAGAACCGAACAGTGCAGGGATTATCAGGAGGGCTATCTGTTTTACAGCAGGGTGGCGCAGGTTAAACAGGGGTTTAAGCCTGAGTCCGCACCTGTAAATAAAGGGCAGCTGTAGCAGTATCTGCATTACCCCGCCAATAAGAACCCCTATGGCAGACCCGATAACAGGCTCCTCCAGATGAGGGGAGATCAGGTATGTGGCCCCTATTATACCCAGATTAAGAAATATGGGGGCAGCAGCAGGGGCTGCAAAGTGTTTAAGGCTGTTCAATACCCCCATAAAAAAGGCCACAAGACTGACAAGCAGTATATATGGGAATGTGATACGCGTTAGCAGCACGGTAAGTTCATACTTTGCACCTTCGTTCACAAAGCCATTGGCGATCAGCCTGACTATCCAGGGGGTAAGGATAATGCCAAAAACGGTGATAATCACAAGGATGATCGATAAAAGGGTCAGTATGTTTCTGGCAAGATCAAAGGCCTCTTGCTTTGACTTTGTTTTCAGGTATTCAGTAAAGACAGGGATAAAGGCAATGGTCATGTTCCCTTCCGCTGTAAACCTGCGGATCATATTGGGTATCCTGAATGCCACAATAAAGGCATCAGCAGATATGGTTGCCCCGAAAAAGGAGGCAATAACCATATCCCTTATAAGGCCAAGTACCCTGCTTATCATTGTATAAAATGAGACAATGCCTGCTGCCCTGCCCATCTGGCGCTTTTCTATGTTATCTGTTTTTTTTATTAATCTGTTTATTTCCATTTTTTATCTTGACAGCTATAATCAATTTAATTAAAAAAGAACGTTTACAAATCTTAACAACAGGAGTGTTTAATTTGGCAAATCATAAATCAGCCATTAAAAGGGCAAAACAGAGTGAAAATAGAAGACTCAGGAACATGGGCTACAAAACCCGTTCCAAGAATATCGTAAAAGAGGTTCGGGAAGCCACAGCTGAAAACGACAAGGAAAAAGCTGTCGCAACACTTAGAAAAGCTACTGTAATCATTCAAAAAAGCGCCTCTAAAGGTGTGTTTCATAAGAAAAAAGCTTCCCGTAAGATATCCCGTCTTGCACGTCAGATTAACCAGATTTCGGCATCCTGATCAGTTTTTTACAAGAGACAGAAACAGGTTCTCGAGAACGGGCCTTGGTCTTGAGCCCGACTTGAGCAACCTGTCTGTTTCATAAAGTAACGAAATCCCCTTTTTTAGCCCTTTGGCGCTCCAGTTTTTGGATTGCCTTATCAGCTTTTCCGCTGAAAAGGGTGCAATAGCCAGTTTTGACGCTATTTCACCTGCCCCTTTGCCCTCTGAGGCCAATATACTTGCCTGCCAAAGGAGCCCTATCTGCCTGTTAAGCATCCCTATGATCTGGAGAGGTGCTGCCCTTTTATCCTCCTCATCAAGAAACCTTGATAATGCAGAAAGGAGCTGTACAGTCTTTTTTTCAGAAAGTGCATCCATCAGTTCAAAAATGGTGAACATCCGGCTGTTGATGGCAAGCTCCTTCACCTCAGCCTCTTTTACCTTTTTATCCCCGAAAGATAGCTTTAGCTTTTCAAGCTCTCCATATATTTTTCTTAAGCCCCCGCCTGATATATCCTGTAAAAGAGCGCACGCGTCACGGTCAATATTGAGCCCGATCTCACGAGCGGTTGTCTGTATCCAGGGGATCACCTGGAAATTCTTCAGATCACTGAAGTTTACAGCCAGGCCAGCCCCCCTGATGGTTTTATAAAATTTATTCTTAAAATCGGTCTTTTCAGAGAGAAATATAAGGCAGGTTGAATCTACCGGTTTTTCCAGGTAGGGGACAAATTTATTGAGCTGTTCCGCCTTGTATGCATCTGTTCGTTTAAGGATTATGAGCCGGTTTGATGATAGAAATGGTAAGGACTGTGCCCTGTTTATTACATCGGAAGGGTTAACCTCCCCGCCGTAGCATGTCTCCATGTTAAAGTCCCTTGCATTTTCAGGGATGAATTTTTCACGGATATTATCAAGCACTCTTTCAATAAGAAATTCATTGGGGCCATAAAACAGATAGAACGGGGCAAGCCTGCCCTTTTCCAGTGCACGGGTCACATCCTCTGGCTGAAGATCTCCTGCCATCAGAACCTTTCCATGGTACGGTTAAATATCCTGCCGGACACGAGCCTTGCTATCTTCAATAAAGCATCCCTCTCACTCTTCCGGTTCATTAAGGGGTCAGAGGTAATATCAAAACCCGCCTCCTCTGTTATGGATAGATCACTCCATACCGTCTCTCCGGTTAATCTGTTAACAAGGCTTGCATTAAGACGCAGTGTCATACGCCTTTTTCCTGTTGTCTCATGCATAATCTCATGCCCTGAAATCTCTCTTTTTGTTGAATCATAGGCCAGAGGCTGGGCCATCACCTCATATATCTGAACCTTAAGTATCATCTGCGCATTATCCATGCCTTTAATGGGGAGCCTGCCGCGGCTTATGAACTCGTTTCTCAAGACTGTCGTAAAGTCCGCCTCAAACCCCTTTTCAGAGGCAGTGCTTTCTATCATGGGTATAGCAATGCTCTTTAGTTCAATGCCGACAGGTTCTCCCTCTGCCCTGAACCTGTAACCGCATGCGGCAAGGCATAGAACCGATATAAGCGCCAAAAAGGTGCATACAGCCCTTGAAAGATTCATGCTGTGTCCCTATATAACTATATTGACAAGTTTCTGCTGTACGACAAAAATCTTTCTGATATTTTTATCGCCAATAAAGCCTTTAACCTTTTCATCCTGGATGGCCATTTCCTCTATCTCTTTGTCCGAAATGGAGGCAGGCACCTCTATCTTGCTCCTGACCTTGCCATTGACCTGCACAACAATGAGCCTTTTGTCCTTCTCAAGGGCACCTTCATTGTATCCGGGCCAGCCCGCATCGATCAGATAACCCTCATGACCCAGCATGTGCCAGAGCTCTTCTGTTATGTGAGGCACAACAGGAGAAAGCAGAATTACTGTCTTTTCAGCTGTCTCCCTTATTACAGACCATGAGTTTTCATCCATCTCTTTTGCATCATTCATATACCTGTAGGCTTCATTGATAAGCTCCATTACAGCGCTTATGGCAGTATTAAAATGGAACCTGTCTTCAATATCATTTGTAACCTTTTTTACAGTCTCGTGTATCTTCCGGTTTAGCGTTTTAAGGTCACCGGTTAGTCTTTCTTCATCTACCTTTGGTGCATTTTTAAAATTATCTATATTGTCATCTACAAGTCTCCAAACACGGTTAAGGAACCTGTATGCACCTTCCACACCCTGATCGTTCCATTCAAGGTCACGCTCAGGCGGAGAGGCAAAAAGGCAGAACATGCGCACAGTATCTGCACCATAGGTATCAACGAGCAGGGCAGGATCAACAACATTCTTCTTTGACTTGGACATCTTCAGACTTCTGCCCCTTATTACCTGCGCGCCGCATTTTGTGCATTTGTCATCCTTTACCTCATCCGGGAAGAGGTAGCCGTGCTCTGGGCACTCCTCAGTCTCCTTGCACACCATGCCCTGGGTGAGGAGGTTTTTAAATGGCTCATCCACATGCACATACCCAAGGTCTTTTAAGACACGTGTAAAAAACCTTGAATAGAGAAGGTGCAGGATTGCATGCTCTATGCCGCCTATGTACTGGTCAACAGGGAGCCAGTATTTTACACTCTCTTTATCAACTGGTGCCTTGTCATAGCGGGGGCTGGCATACCTTGCAAAATACCATGACGACTCCACAAATGTATCCATGGTGTCTGTCTCTCGCCGCGCAATGCCGTTACACTTCGGGCATTTTGTCTCATAAAAATCAGGCTCAAACGAAAGAGGTGACCCGCCTCCCCCTCTAAGCTCCTTATTAAGCGGAAGCACAACAGGCAGATCCTTTTCATCGACAGGCACAATACCGCATTTATCACAGTAGAGCATTGGTATGGGTGTGCCCCAGTACCTCTGGCGTGAGATATTCCAGTCCCTGATCCTGAAGTTTACTGTTCTGCTGCCCATGCCCTCTGATTCGAGGTACAGGGCTATCTCCTCTATGGCCTTGAGGTTAGAGAGCCCATTAAACCTGCCTGAATTGACAAGGAGACCCTGCCCTTCATAGGCCTTTGTCATGGTATCCGCATCAAGCTCAGTGTCAGCCGGGGTGATAACCACCCTCTTTTTAAGATTGTATTTCTGAGCAAACTCAAAGTCCCTCTGGTCGTGAGTCGGCACACACATGATCGCACCCGTGCCATAATCAGCGAGCACGAAATTACCCACAAATATGGGGATCTTTTCCTGCGTCAGGGGATTAACTGCATAACGCCCTGTAAATATCCCCTCTTTCTCGGTAAACTCAGCAGTGCGGATAAAACCGGCTATCTTCATGTTGCGTTCTATAAAGGCAAGCACATCCTTTTCTTGTGCGGTCCCCTTTATCATACCTTTAAGCATCAGGTGCTCAGGCGCAAAACACATGAATGTCACGCCATAAACAGTATCAGGCCTCGTGGTAAAAACATCTATGAACTGGTCAGAATCAGCAAGCGGAAACTTTATTATCGCGCCATAACTTTTCCCTATCCAGTTCTTCTGCATGGTGATAACACGCTCAGGCCATCCTGTGAGGCTATCGCATTTTTCAAGTATATCCTCTGCATAATCGGTGATCTTGAAGTACCAGCTGTCCATCTCTTTTATGGTTACTTCCCTGTTTGTATGACGCCAGCAGCAGCCATCCTCAACCTGTTCCTTTGCAAGCACAGTCTGACACAGGTCACACCAGTTGACATTTGTCCGCTTCTTGTATGCAAGCCCCTTTTCAAACATCTTTATAAAAACAAGCTGCTCCCATTTGTAATAATCAGGGTCACATGTGGCAATTTCACGTTTCCAGTCATAACTGAAGCCCATCATCCTGAGCTGACCCTTCATGTGGGTAATATTGGCGTATGTCCATTTTGCAGGGTGGGTATTATTATCAATGGCGGCATTTTCAGCTGGAAGGCCAAAGGCATCCCACCCCATGGGATGAAGCACATTCTTACCGGTCATCCTCTTATACCTGGCTATAACATCCCCTATTGTGTAGTTGCGCACATGACCCATATGTATCTTGCCTGACGGATAGGGGAACATCTCCAGAAGATAGTATTTCTCTTGATCCGGGATCTCTTTTACCTCAAAAAGGGCTGAATTATCCCAGCTCTCCTGCCATTTCTTTTCTATTGTCTTTGGGCTGTATTTCACAATCTGCCTCTACCTTTAAATTTTATATTAGCATTCCTGCCGCATGTTCTTCTGTTTCCATATCTGTAAGCCATGAATATTTATCCAGGATAACTGAAAAATCAGAAACAGACGAATATATCTCCCTCAGTTTACCTGACATGGGTTCAACCGCATCCATGTGCCCCCTGTCAACACATATAAACATCTTCAATATGGTTACAGGATCATCCTTATATTTATTTAAATAAGCATTGCCAAGGGTTTTTATCACTGTTTCAAGGTGCATCAGGTACCCCGGCGCAAACCTCTCTGAGACAGGCAGATAGAATGCAAACTCATTTATCCCCATTTTCTGCAGCACTGAGCCGAGCGCTGAGGCCTCTCTCCTCAGTAGTTCTATTGAATATTCTGATTCCTCTCCCATGCCATGTATGAGAAGTTTATCAGCCTTGATAGCCTCCTGTGTTGCAAAAAGCAGCTTTTCTCCGCACTCCCCTGACCAGACACCCTCATTAATGATATCGCTTATGCTGCTGACCATTTTTCTGTCCATATTTTTCATTACACCGGACAGGCCGGAATTTATGCTGAATGAAAAAATCACAATTGCCTGGCAAAAGAGATCCTCAAGTGGACGATATGTAAACCTCAGGTCAAGCCGCATCGTATCATTTATTCCCGGTTTTTATCCTGCAAATATTTTATGTAAATATAATCCAGCACCCCGTTGATAAAGGCTCCTGATTCCTCTGTGCCGTATTTCTTGCCAAGTTCAACCGCCTCGTCAATGGATACCTTGTAGGGGATACTTTCCATATAGAGCATCTCATAGATGCTGAGCCTTAATATGCTCCTGTCTACCCTTGACATCCTTTCCAGTCGCCAGTTTTTAGATGCCTCCTTTATAAGGCTGTCAATATGGCTCAGGTTTTCTGATATACCCCTTACAAGCTCTCCTGAAAAAGTCTGTAATGATTTCGGGGCATCGAAATTCTCACAGATAAGCTCAAAGCTCTTTTCCGGGTCACCGGGGCTGTATTCCATAAAAAAAAGGATCTGGGTCACCAGTTCCCTTGCTTTTCTTCTGTTTCCCATTCTTTAAATCTGTTTATACCTGCCGCCCTGAACGGCTACTTCATGTTTTTGAAAAGGCTTGCCATCTCCATAGCGGCCATTGCTGCATCCCAGCCCTTGTTCCCGGATTTGGACCCTGCCCGCTCAATAGCCTGTTCAAGGTTATCAGTGGTAAGTACCCCGAAGGTTACAGGAACCGTACTTTCAAGTGATACAACCGCTATCCCCTTGGCTACCTCAGATGCCACATAATCAAAATGGGGGGTTGCACCCCTTATCACAGCGCCAAGGCAAATTATGGCGTCATACCCGCCTTTTATTGCAAGCCTTTTTGCAGCAATAGGGATTTCAAAGGCGCCAGGCACCCTCACCAGGGTGAGGTTGTCTTCATTTGCGCCGTGTCTCTTCAGTGCATCCAGCGCCCCTTCAACAAGCTTTGAGCTTATAAAGTCGTTAAATCTGCTTACCACAATGGCAAACCTGAAACCCTCCGCGGATATAATACCTTCAACTGTTTTTGGCATCTTATTCTCCTGTTGTTTGTTTATTCTCTTTACCTATCTTCATCATATGGCCAAGCTTCTGACACTTGGTCAACAGGTATCTTATATTTTCAGGCCTGGGCTCACATTCTATAGGAACCCTGCTTGATACTTCAATCCCGTACCCCTCAATCCCCTTAATCTTTTTGGGGTTATTTGTCATCATCCTCATCTTTCTTATACCAAGCGCATGAAGCATCTGGGCGCCCACCCCGTAATCACGAAGATCAGCCTGGAATCCAAGTTCTTCATTGGCCTCTACAGTGTCACGACCTTTGTCCTGGAGTGCATATGCCTTAAGCTTGTTGGCCAGCCCAATCCCCCTTCCTTCCTGTTGAAGGTAAAGGATTACACCAAGGCCTTCATCCTCAATAATCTTCATGGCCTTTGCAAGCTGGGTGCCGCAATCGCACCTGTATGATCCGAATACGTCCCCTGTAAGGCACTGTGAATGCACCCTGACTAATATCTCCTTATCAGGGTCTATCTTTCCCTTGACCAGGGCAAGATGTTCATGATCATCAATATCATTGATAAACCCGTAGGCAGTGAATTCACCATACGGTGTGGGGAGTACCGTTTCAGCAACAATATGAACAAAGGACTCTGTTCTCATCCTGTAGGCGATAATATCAGCTATTGTTGCTATTTTGAGATTATGCCTTTCCGCAAATTCTATAAGATCAGGCATCCTGGCCATTGTGCCGTCATCATTCATGATCTCGCATATGACGCCGGCAGGTTTAAGCCCGGCTAGCCTCGCAAGGTCAACAGATCCCTCGGTCTGCCCGGTCCGGAAAAGGACTCCCCCCTTACGCGCCCTTAAGGGAAATACATGCCCCGGCTGCACAAGGTCATCAGGCCTTACATCATCTTTAATGGCTGTGAGGATTGTCTTTGCCCTGTCATGGGCTGAGATACCTGTTGTTACCCCTTCTCGAGCCTCTATGGATACAGTAAAGGCGGTATGAAAGGGTGACCTGTTGTCAGTTACCATAAGCGGCAGCTTAAGCTTTTCAACATACTGATGGTCAAGTGAAAGGCAGATAAGCCCCCTGCCGTATTTTGCCATAAAATTAATGGCCTCTGGGGTAATCTTTTCAGCAGCTATGGTAAGATCACCCTCGTTCTCCCTGTCTTCATCATCCACAAGGATTATCATTTTGCCGTTTTTAAGGTCTTCTAAAACATCTTCAATTCTTGATAAAGTCATTTTATTTTACTGCCAAAACCAAACTGCTCCAGCATCTCCATGCTTATTGATGAAGGATCTTTACTGTTTCCGGCAGCTTTCTCCTTTATTAATAATTTTTCAACATACCTGGCTATCATGTCAGTCTCAATATTGACCGCATCACCGGGCTTTTTTGTAAGCAGGGTTGTCATACCCCCTGTTTCAGGGATGATATTAACCTCAAAATACCCTGTTTGACAAACATTAATCGTAAGGCTGATACCGTCAATTGCAACAGACCCCTTGGCAATGGTGTACCTTGAAAGCCCTTCATCAATCTTTACACCGATCAGCCATGATTTTTTGACCTCTCTTTTTTCCGATATTATGCCAGTGCCATCCACATGGCCTGATACAATATGCCCCCCCAGCCTGTCAGAGAGCTTCATCGCCCTTTCAAGGTTTACCTCTGCCCCCCTTTTTAAAGAGCCGATAGTAGTTCGGGAGGTGGTTTCGCTTGATGCATACATCCTGATCAGCCCCTCATTCATCTCTGTAATAGTCAAACATACACCGTTTACTGCAACGCTGTCACCGATCCGGGAGTCTCTCATATCAAAAAGAGGCATGATCAGTAAATCCATATCACCATTAATGATCCGTGAATCCTTTATCCTGCCTGTGCCCTCAATAAGACCAGTGAACATTCTACATTCCCCTAATAGACCGGATAACCGGTAATGAGTATATCACTACCGATCTTCCTTATCTTTGTTCTTTCAAGGTTCAGTGTATCATTCATGCAAATGGGCCCCTTTCCTGTAGCCATGGGGATGCCGTCACCCGCACCCAGAATCTTAAGCGCCTTGAATATCATAAATTTATCTATAAGCCTTTCCCTTATCATTGATCCCATGAGGCAAGCCCCACCCTCAAACAAAACCGAGGTAATATTTTTTTTACTGAGGATATCCATAAGTGCTGCAAGATCAATATGATTATCCTTTACCCTGCATCTTATAACAGAGGTGTTGCCTCTTTCAACCCGTTTTATCCTTTCAGGGTCAACTTTTTCACCGGTAATTATATAGTTTTGGACATCAGCATCATCATTCAGAAGCCTTGCATCCGGAGAGATCCTGAGATGTGTATCCAGTACTATCCGGTGAGGACTGCGATTGTATTTTCTCATCAGCCTTGAGGTTAAAAGAGGGTTATCCGCTATAACAGTACCTATGCCTACCATTACGGCATCAACCTGAGACCTCAGCCTGTGGACATATCTCCTTGCCTCTTCCCCTGTAACCCACATGGAATGGCCTGTTGATGTGGCAGTAAAACCATCAAGTGTGAGAGCTGATTTGGCTGTTATAAAAGGCCTGCCTCTATTTATGAATTTAGCAAAGGATTCAAGGAGCTCCATGCACTCTTTTTCAAGCACCCCTGTCCTGACATTCACCCCTTTCTCTCTCAGATATTCTACCCCCCCTCCCCTGACATTCGGGTTTGGGTCCCTCATGCCAACAACCACATTTCTTATGCCGCTATCCAGTATGGCCTTTGTGCATGGCGGTGTCTTGCCGTGATGATTGCAGGGTTCAAGGGTAACATAAATGATATCACGGGGGGTCGTCTTCCCCTTAAGGTTTGAGATGGCATTCACCTCTGCATGGGCAGACCCTGCTTTTTTGTGATACCCGGTAGCGATAATCTCTCCATCCCTCACAATAACAGCCCCTACAGCAGGATTAGGGGCAGTTTTTCCAAGGCCCTTTGATGCCATCGCAAGGGCCTTTTTCATATATATGGTATCTTTATCGCTCAAATTTATCTTCTGGAAAGGGGTTATTAATAACAGGGACAGGCGGTATTGTCAGGATTTAAAAGGAAAGAGGCACTAGCTAACTCCTTCTCTTCTGGCTTTGATTATATCTTCCAGTTCAGCCATGAATTCGTTTATATCCTTGAACTGCCTGTAAACAGATGCAAACCGGACATAGGCGACTTCATCCCAATCCTTAAGGCTGTTTATAACCTTCTCCCCTATCTCTTTGCTTTCAACCTCCTTTTTACCAAGCTCCTGAAAATAGACCTCCAGGGAATCAACAAAGTCATCTATCATGGTTACACTGACAGGCCTTTTCTGGCAGGCATTTTTTATACCGGCTATTATCTTGTCACGGCTGAAAGGCTCCCTCCTGCCATCCTTTTTTACAACCATCGGAAGGATCTCTTCGAGCTTTTCATAAGTGGTAAAACGTCTTTCGCATTCGAGACATTCCCTGCGTCTTCTTATGGTGCGGCCATCCTTGCTTAACCTTGAATCTATAACCTTATTTTCGATATTGGAGCAATAGGGGCATTTCATATACTCAACCTTTCGATTTCGAGTTTTGCTTCTTCGAGCATCTGATCCGACAGTGGATCATCATATCCTTCACGGTAATAAACCTTCTTTATGCCTGCATTGATTATCATCTTGGTACATATCACACAGGGTTTGTTAGTACAATAAAGAATTGAACCGTTTATGGAAATGCCATGGTATGCAGCCTGCAATATCAGGTTCTGTTCCGCATGCAGGCCCCTGCACAATTCATGTCTCTGACCTGAGGGTACAGAGGAATCTTCCCTGAGGCACCCTACCTCTTCACAGTGCCTGAGCCCGGAAGGAGCCCCATTGTAACCTGATGCCAGTATCCTTTTGTCCTTGACCAGTATGGCCCCAACCTGCCGTCTCAGGCAGGTTGATCTTCTGGCTACAAGATCTGTTATTGCCATGAAATATTCTGGCCATGATGGTCTTGACAATTATATTACCCCATTAAAACTCAGTTGAAATACTGGTATATCGGGAACTTTGAACAGAGTTCCTTTACTGTTTCCCTTATTTCCGCAAGGATCTTTTCATTACTGATATTTAAAAGAGCCCTGTTTATCAGGCTGGCAACTGTTACTATCTCCTCTTCTTTGAAGCCACGTGTGGTAACGGCAGGTGTCCCTATCCTGAGACCGCTTGTAACCTGTGCGTTTCTCTTTTCAAATGGTACAGTATTTTTATTTACTACTATTCCCGCTTTGCCAAGGGCTATTTCCGCCTCAAGACCTGTTATATCCTTTGATGTGAGATCAACAAGTATAAGATGGTTGTCTGTGCCGCCGGAAATCAGATTAAAACCGAATTTCATCATCTCCCTGGCCATTACCCTGGAATTTTTCACAACCTGTTTCTGGTATTCAGTAAACTCGGGCTGTAATGCCTCATGAAAGCAGACTGCCTTTGCAGCAAGCACATGCATGAGCGGCCCGCCCTGTATTCCGGGGAAGATGGTCTTGTTTATGGCCTTTTGATGTTCCATTGAAGACATTATCAACCCGCCTCTGGGGCCGCGAAGGGTCTTATGGGTTGTTGTTGTAACAAAATCTGCTATACCTACAGGTGTAGGATGCTGGCCGGCTGCAACAAGCCCTGCTATATGGGCAATATCAGCCATCACGTATGCGCCGACCTCATCAGCTATTTCCCTGAATTTTTTAAAATCGATCTCTCTCGGATAGGCGCTTGCACCAACAACAATCATCCTGGGAGAGTGTTCCTTTGCAAGATCATACACCTGGTTATAGTCTATGAGCTGTGTTTCAGGATCAAGCCCGTATGAGAAAGACTTATATATGTTTCCTGAAAAGCTTGCCTTGCTCCCGTGGGTAAGATGCCCGCCGTGTGAGAGGTTCATTCCAAGTATGGTATCGCCGGGTTTTAAGACTGAAAAATATACAGCCATATTAGCCTGGCTCCCTGCATGGGGCTGTACATTCACATACTCTGCATTGAAAAGTTTCTGTGCCCTTTTAATGGCCAGATCTTCAACAATGTCCGCGTTTTCACAACCGCCGTAATACCTTGCCCCCGGATACCCCTCAGCATATTTGTTTGTCAATACATTACTCTGGGCCTCTATTACAGCCCTTGATGCATAATTTTCAGATGCTATAAGAACAATACAATCCTGTTCCCTTTTGATCTCTTTTCTTATTGCCTCTGCAACCTCTGGATCTATTTGTGAAAGCCCTTTTTCAATCAACTTTAATCACCTCAATTTTCTATTTTATCTATACGTGTTTTATGCCTGCCGCCTTCAAACCCTGTCTTGAGAAAGACCTTGAGTATCTCAAGCGCCAGACCTTCACCTGTAACCCTTGCCCCAACAACAAGTATATTTGCGTTGTTATGTCTCCTTGACAGCTCAGTAGTAAAATGATCATGACAAAGAGCTGCCCTTACACCTTTAAACCGGTTTGCGGCTATGGACATGCCAATACCCGAACCGCAGATCAGCACCCCCTTTTCATATTCGCCCGAAGAGACAGCAAAAGCAACCTTCCGGGCAATATCAGGGTAATCAACCGAATCGGCGCTGTATGCACCTGCGTCTGACACCTCATATCCGAGTTCATGCGTAAGCAGCTCTTTATACCTGTTTTTCAAATCAAAACCGGCGTGATCCGAACCAATAATAATTTTCATAATCCCCTGTTCAAAATAAAAAGTGAAATCTATGGTTCAAACGCCTTAAACAGCAATGACGCATTTGTCCCGCCAAAACCAAATGAATTTGACATTGCCACCTTCACCTGTGCCTTTCGCGCCCTGTTTGGAACATAATCAAGATCACATTCAGGATCAGGTGTTTCATAATTTATTGTAGGCGGAATTATTCCATGCCTGATTGTCAATGCAGTGTAGATTGCCTCGACCCCGCCTGTTCCACCCAGGAGATGACCTGTCATGGATTTTGTAGAGCTGATAGCGAGTTTATATGCATGCTCGCCAAAAAACTTTTTTACAGCCTTTGTCTCAGACAGATCATTAAGAGAGGTTGATGTCCCGTGTGCATTAATGTAATCGACATCTTCAGGCTTCAGACCCGCATAATTAACTGCCATTGCCATACAGTTTACTGCCCCGTCACCTTCAGGGTGCGGTGCAGAAACATGGTATGCATCACCGGAAAGCCCGTAACCGACTATTTCAGCATATATCTTTGCCCCACGGTTCAGGGCGTGGTTCAACTCTTCAATTACGAGAATGCCAGAACCTTCGCCAATCACGAATCCATCTCTATCTTTATCAAACGGGCGGGATGCCCTTTTTGGATCATCATTTCTTGTTGACAGGGCATGCATTGAACAGAACCCTGCAAAGGCAAGGGGGGTAACAACTGCCTCTGCGCCACCTGTAATCATTGCATCGGCGATTCCGTCCTGCACAAGCCTGAAGGATTCGCCGACAGCATGAGAACTTGCCGCACAGGCAGTTTCTATGGATGAATTAGGACCCATTGCACCATATTCTATGGCAATCTGCCCCGGGAGCATATTGGGGATTATACCGGGTATAAAAAAGGGACTTACCCTTCCCGGCCCCTTTTCAAGAAGGGTCTTGTGAAAACTTTCGATCATTGAAAGTCCGCCGAGCCCTGACCCGGTAAGACACCCTACCCTGTTACGATTTTCAGGGGCTATTTTAAGCCCTGAATCTTCCATAGCCATCCTTGCCGATGCCAGACCGTAATGAATAAAGATATCAAACCTTCTTATCTGCTGCTTATCAATAAAATCTTCAGCATGAAAATCTGTCACCTCAGCGGCAATTTTACTTTTATAGTCTGCGGTATCAAACCTGGTAACCGGCCCTATAACCGATTTGCCTGAACATAAGGCATCCCAGTTTTTTTCAACCCCTGTGCCCAGAGGAGTGACCATGCCCAGACCGGTAATCACAACCCTTCTCTTCATATAAATAAACCCCTTTATCCCTGTACCTGATATGATTCCTGCATGGGGAATCTATCCCATTGCCTTTGTAACGTATGCAATAGCATCCTTTACCGTGGTGATCTTTTCAGCATCTTCATCGGGTATTGATACATCAAACTCCTCTTCCATGGCCATAATAAGCTCAACCTGGTCCAGAGAATCAGCTCCCAGATCATCCACAAATGAGGCTGTTGGAACAACATCTTCTTCAGCCACATCAAGCTGTTCACAAATTATATTTTTGATTCTTTGTTCAATATCTGACATTAAACTATCCCTCCTGAAAAATTATTAATAAATAAAAAAACCAAACAACTAATATCACGGGCCTACATATAAAGGCCGCCATTTACATGAATAATCTGCCCTGTAATATAAGAAGCAGATTCTGAACAGAGCCAGTATACGGTTTCTGATACATCCTGAACCGTACCAAGCCTGCCAAGGGGTATCTGCTGAAGGTATGACTCCACCACCTTTTCAGGAAGCGCATCAGTCATTTCTGTCTGGATAAAGCCAGGTGCAACAGCATTTACAGTAATGCCCCTTGAAGCTACCTCTCTTGCAACAGCCTTTGTAAACCCCATAATCCCTGCCTTTGATGCAGAGTAATTTGCCTGACCTGCAACCCCTATCTGGCCTGATACAGAGGCTATATTTACTATTGTGCCCCTTCTGTTTTTTATCATTGACCTGATAATGGTCTGGGTGCAGTTGAAAATGCTTTTCAGATTTATATTCAGAACAAGATCCCAGTCTCGTTCTGACATCTTCATTAACAGACAATCCCTTGTAATGCCTGCATTGTTTATCAGGGTATCAACCCTTCCGTATTTTTCAAGCACACTGTCAAAAAAGGTTTCTACAGCAGATTTGGATGAAACGTCAACCTTGAAACTCTCACACCTGATACCCTTTTCATTTAACATCGCAAGTGTCTGGTCGGAAAATGTTTCATCCTGATCATAATGAGCAATTATAATGACCGGACGCTCTTCAGCAAACTTGAGGGCAATTGCACGGCCTATACCCCTCGACCCCCCTGTTACAACTACAACTCTCTGTGAGTTATCCATTATTATTTCCACCCTGTAAAATATTTTTTTTACCTGAGGGTTACATTGAGCGTAACCCCTCAAGGCTGTTTAAAAGCTTTTCACCTGTATTGTTATGAACATAACTATAAGCCATCCTGATGGCATTTTTTATCGCCTTTTCAGATGAGTGCCCGTGACATACGATGCATACCCCGTTAATGCCCAGCACAGGGGCACCACCATATTTTGCATAATCAAGGTTTTCTTTAAAATCCCTTATAAAACTTTCATCATTGAAAACGCCGGATCTCTTATCAAGCCCTCTAATTAACCTGGAGGTAATTGATTCTGCAACCCCTTCTGATATTTTCAGAACAACATTTCCTACAAACCCGTCACATACAATGATCTGTACCTTTCCGCTTAAGATATCCCTGCCCTCTATATTGCCGTAAAAATCAAAAGGGCCTTTAGCAAACAGATCATAGGCCGCCTTTACAAGGTCATTGCCCTTTCCAGGCTCTTCACCAATATTTAAAAGAGCTATCTTTGGTCTTTTCATACCAAAACACGACACAGCAAAGGCCTCGGCCATTATGCCGAATTGATACAGGTGATGAGGCCGGCAATCAACATTCCCCCCCACATCAACAACTATGACATCTCCCTTTTCACCGGGGAGAATACCGGCAAGGGCCGGTCTCTCAACCCCTTTCAGCTTTCCCGAAGCCATTATACCGGCAATTATTGTTGCGCCTGAATTTCCGGCGCTGACAACCGCATCTGCCCTTCCGGTCTTAAGAAGCTCAAAGGCTACCCTTATGGAGGAATCTTTCTTTTCTCTGTACCCCTTTACAGGAGATTCACCCATATCAACTGTCTCACTACAGTGATAAACCGTCAGCCTTTCCATGCATATTTCATCCTCAAGGTAAGGATTGACAGCCGCGTTATCTCCTACAAGAACAATATGGCAATCTATCTCTTTTAAAGCCAGTAAAGCCCCGTGAACGACCACTTCAGGAGCATGATCCCCTCCCATGGCATCCACGGCTATTATCATTCTATATCTCTTCTTTTGTCTCGATTATTGTCTTTCCCCTGTAGGTGCCACAGTTTTTACATACCTGATGAGATAATACCGGCTCATGGCATTGGGGACAAGAAGATACATTTGGCATTGTGATATGATCGTGGGATCTCCGCATATCCCGTTTTGATTTCGATTTTCTCTTTTTTGGTACAGCCATTTATTTTCCCACTCCTTCTAATTTTTTAATTTATTAAGCGTAGCAAAAGCCGGATGCCCCTGTGCTTTTATACATTCACAGGAATTCACATTCAGATTACATCCGCATTTTGCACATAATCCAAGACAATCAGCTCTGCAAAGACATTTAACAGGTAAAGAGAGAAAAAGCTGCTCCCTTATTATCTCATTCAGGTTGACTTTATCATCCTGTATAAAAACAACCTCAATATCCTCTTCCACTAATTCCAGTTCATCCTTTTCAGAATCACCGGTTGTTGGAACCAGAAAGTAGTTAAACTCAGCCTCTATCTCCTGCCTGTATGGCTCAAGACACCTGTCGCATGAAACCCCCAACGCCCCTTTAAAGGTGCCATCAAGTACATATTTCCTCTCGACTCTGTAAATCGTAAGCTCCACGCTAATCGGCGTCTCGATTGACTCTATCTGATAATCATCTTCTCCCGGTGACCACCACCCCCTGTCAAGGGTATATGAAAAATATTTTTTCCCTTCACCAGGAATTGTCTTAAGATCAATTATCATCTGCATATTCTTTTACCAAATAATTCCAAGGGGTTAATTTAATTATTAAAATCCCCGTATATTCTATAAAAAAATAGAATGTGCAGTATATATCAGAACACCTGTTTGTCAAGTTTTTTGAATAAGATACAAAAGAGATATATAGAGAAAAGGAGATTAAAATGTATCGGGGGGGAAAAAACAAAAATCACCATCTGTCATTATGAATTCAGACAGATGGTGATCTATATTATTACACAACAAATCTAGATAATATTTGTTATGGAATCTGCCAATACCTTTTCAGCAACCTTTGTTGAATCAACATGATAGGTATCATTTTTTACCATCATTTTGAGCTGTTCTATCTTTGCAGCCCGCTCCTCAGGGACAATATCCATCTTTTCAGCCGCCTTGCTGAATTCCACAGATTCCTGGGAAATATCAACCTTGGTGCCCTTTCCAGAATCCTTTTCTTCTGCCTGCCCCTGGCCACTGATATTTTCTGCCTCTTTCAGTCTGGTCTGGGATGGATCAAGGTTTCCAACCTTATTAATACTGCTTGATATTTCATTAATCTTCATTTTTGCCCCCTTCAAGACCATAAAACAGGTCTTCATATAAAAAAAGAGATACTGCTAATCCTCTGTCATCTGCATATCAATACCACCGGAGATCTGATTCACAAGCTTATCAGTCATCTTTCTAAGGACCTCTTTTTGACGGGCCTCACCAGAGATGTTTATTACATCGACAGGCTTTTTCTTTTCCAATGTGCCTTCATCTGCAATCATTGCCTTTTTCTTCAGCTGATTACCGTATATCCTGAGCACATTTCTTATCTGATAAGTAGTGATCAAAATAAATTGCCTCCACTTACCTATTCGACCCGGGTGTTTTAAAACTTAAATTTTTTTTAATAATAAAGTGGAGAAAGAAATAAAGAGAGCTGATTTTCATACAACTCTCTTTTAATCGGCTACAGGAGGGTAAAACCTTACTGAATTTATCAATAAAGTAAACCGGTTCTGTTAGCTAGCCGCGCTGCGAGGCTTTTCTATCCCCTGTTTTTTTATCTTCTCAACAAGCGTTGTCCGGTTCATGTTCAATAACTTTGCAGCCCTGTTTTTGACCCAATCCGCCTTTTCTAGTGCCCTTATAATAAGGAGCTTTTCATAATCATTGATGGCATTATTGAGTGAGAACCCGTCGTCAGGTATCATGGACGGTCCGACCTCTTCGCTCTTCTGTTTCTGAAGAAGCTTGTCAGGCAGATCATTTACAGTAAGCTCATCGGCATCTGTGAGGATCACCATCCTCTCTATTATATTCTCAAGCTCCCTGACATTTCCAGGCCAGTCATAATTCATAAAGGCCTTCATTACATCCTTTGATACGCCTTTAATCTCCTTGCCCCTCGTCTTGATCATAATGTCTAC
Source organism: Deltaproteobacteria bacterium (assembly GCA_016931115.1). Taxonomy (GTDB): domain Bacteria; phylum Desulfobacterota; class DSM-4660; order Desulfatiglandales; family HGW-15; genus JAAZBV01. The sequence goes on from JAFGFM010000034.1 coordinate 21,326, forward strand.
AAAATGGTGGATAAGCAATGGTATGTCCGAGCGTCTATCACGAAGCGGGGGTATTTCTACAGGGATAACCCTTAATCTATAATAGAGATCCTCCCTGAACTGATTTTCCAGAACGAGTTTATCCAGATCCTTATTGGTGGCTGCAATCACCCTGATATCACATTTAATCGTTTTGGTGCCGCCAAGCCTTTCAAACTCCTGCTCCTGCAATATACGTAGCAGCTTGACCTGCAGATGAGGGCTCATCTCACCAATCTCATCAAGAAAGATGGTCCCGCCGTTTGACATCTCAAACCTGCCTATGCGTGTCCTTATGGCATTTGTAAATGCCCCTTTTTCATGGCCGAACAGTTCACTCTCCAGAAGGTCTTCAGGGATCGCGCCACAGTTTACAGGGATAAGAGGTTTGTCACGACGCATACTGTTATAATGAATGGCCTTGGCAACAAGCTCTTTACCTGTGCCTGATTCCCCCAGGATAAGAACTGTACTGTCAGTATCAGCTACCTTTTCTATTATCCTGAAAACCTTGCCCATCTCAGGGCTGTCACCTATAAAGTTATCGAATTTATATTTCTTTTTAAGCTGACTCTTCAGTGATACATTTTCCCTCTTTATATCCCTGAATTCAAGCGCCCTGTTAATGACCATTATTACCTCTTCCATCTTTACCGGTTTTGCAAGATAGTCAAAGGCACCCGCCTTCATGGCCTCAACAGCAGTTCTTATGGTGGCATAGCCTGTCAGGATAATCCCTATTGTGTCAATGGAATGATCAACCAGGTATTTGAGTACCTCCATTCCATCAACCTTTGGCATATTCAGGTCAATGAGGGCAACATCATAAAAATCCTCTTCTATCAGATTAATGGCCTCTTCACCATTCTGTGCAGCATCAACATCAAAATCTTCAAGGCCTAGTATGTCAGAAAAGGACTCTCTGATCTTTGATTCATCGTCTACTACCAGTATTTTTGCTTTTGCCATAGATTACTCTCCTGTCAGGTAATATCATTTGAATAATACAACGCCAATATTTTGGCTCTAGTCTTAACGACGTCAATATTCTAACTTCAAATTTTAAAATAGCAATCTTTTTTTTAATTATTAAGAGAGATATAGCTGTTTGAAAGTAATATTGGCTATTTTAGGTAAATATGAAAATAAGTTATGTCATAAATTGTGTTTAGATATCATTATATTGTAATTTTCCTACCTGAAAATTTATTATACTGCGTTCAAACAATCATGGAGGCACAGATTTCGTCAAAGAGTTGACAAATAATCTACAACTGTACAAGAAAAGGCGGTTATGCTAAAAGCATAAGTCAAAAAATTAACAAAATTAGGATCAGCTAGGAACATCGACCATATTTTACAGGGGGTACAGGGATGCAGATACTGAGCGGCATAAGATATAATCTGGCCGGATTAAAGATGGGGCTCATGACCCCAGGGCTCCTATTTCTGGGATTATTGCGCTTTTTTGTTGTCATCCTTATGGCGATAGGCCTGGGCGCTATAATACTTATATACCATACTGATATAATCTCTGTAATATGGACAAAACCGGAAAGCCTCTGGGTGGTTTGGATGTGGTATCTTCTATCATGGCTCATATCACTGATCCTTATAGTATTCTCATCTGTGATCGCATATCTACTTTCCCAGATACTATTTTCGGTTGTGATCATGGACCGAATGTCAAGGATAACAGAAAGGAGAAGCAGGGGCCATGTTACAGAACCCAATAATCTATCCTTTTTAGGCCAGCTCATGTATCTGATCAGGCAGGAGATCCCAAGGGCAATCATACCGGTATTTTTACTCCTGATACTTTCTGTTATTGGGTGGATCACACCTTTAGGCCCTTTTATAACGATTTTTACCTCTATCATTGCAGTAGCTGTTCTTGCATGGGACAATACAGACCTTGTTCCTGCAAGGCGATGCCTGAAATACAGGAGCAGGTTCAGGTTTTTTATTGATAATTTTTCATTTCATATAGGCTTCGGGCTTTTATTTCTGATCCCTGTTATCAATATACTCTGCCTCTCTTTTGCTCCAATAGGGGCCACCCTTTTCTACCTGGATCAACATGAATAATAATACTGTTTAATATGAGAATCAAATGACCAGAAAATTTCCAAACCTTTTTTCGCCATTGAAAGTGGGGAGATTAACCCTCAAAAACCGGATTATATCTGCCCCAATGACCTTTCCCATATTAACCTCAGATGGATGCCTTACCCCTGAGGCAATCGCATTTTATGAACTCAGGGCAAAGGGTGGTGCCGCAGTGGTTACTGTGAGTGAACTTATTGTGAAGCCTGAAGGAAGATACTACCCTGTTCAGGTGATTACCCATGCCCCAAATGCAAAAGACAGCCTGGCAATGGCGGCACGAGCCATAAAGCGGCACGGGGCCATACCCAGTATGGAATTATCACATGGAGGCAGACACGCCCTCACGAATGCAAAACATCCAGTAAGCTACGGGCCTAGCGATGAGTTTTCTGACGACGTACAGAAGGTACATGCAATGACCCATGACATGATAGAGGATATCATTAAAGCCTATGGAAAGGCTGCAGAGATGTGCATGGCCGCAGGTTTTGAAATGCTTCTCATACACGCCGGTCATGGATGGCTCTTACAGCAGTTTCTCTCACCTGCCACAAATAAAAGAACAGACAATTACGGCGGGAATCTAACAAACAGGGCAAGGTTTGCTATTGAAGTAATCGACAGGGTGCGCTCTGTTGTGGGCAACGGTTTTCCTATTGAACTGAGGATGAGCGCAGAGGAGTACATGACAGGTGGCTACAGTTTTCCCGAGGCCATTAAGTTTGCAAAACTGATACAAAACAGGGTTGACCTGATACAAGTATCAACAGGCGCTCATACAGGGAGTTTTGAGAAAACCCATCCATCTTCATTCATGGAGAGAGGTGTAAATGTGCATTATGCAGAAGAGATGAAAAGGCATATAGACATACCTGTCTCCACCATAGGGGCGTTAAATGAGCCTGCCATGCTTGAGGATATAATCGTTAAATGCAGGGCTGATGCAGTTGTAATGGCAAGGGCGCTTTTGGCTGACCCGTATCTGCCGAAAAAGGCATACATGGGAAAGGATGATGAGATAGTACGCTGTTACAGGTGCTATGCCTGCATGGCAGAGAGGATGACAACCGGCCTGCGTATATGCGCCCTTAACCCTGTGATCGGAAGTGAATATGAAACAGCTTTTATAAAAAACACCTCGATGCCCAAAACCGTGCTGGTCGCTGGCGGTGGCCCTGGAGGCATGCAGGCGGCATTAACAGCTGCTGAACGGGGTCACAATGTTATCTTATATGAAAAGGGCGATAAGCTGGGCGGTGCGCTTAATTGTGTTAAAGGGGCACCATTTAAGGATGACCTGTACAGATTTATCTCCACAAAGACCATTCTTATGCTGAAGGCAGGTGTTGATATAAGGATGAACACAGAGGTAACACCAGAGCTCGCAGCACAAATCAGGCCTGATGTGCTTATTGTTGCGGTTGGTGCAGAACCAATTATTCCTCAGATACCAGGTATAGATGGCGAAAATGTGATAATAGCAAATGATCTTCCGGATAATTTTAAAAAGGTCGGTAACAAGGTCGTAGTGGTGGGTGGTGGGCTTGTAGGGTGCGAGACTGCACTTCACATGGCTATGGAAGGTAGAGAAGTAACTGTTATAGAGATGATGGGAAATTTATGTCCTGATGCAAACCAGCGCTACAGGCCATTACTGATGGCCCAACTTGAAAGAGATGTCAGATGCATAACAGGGATGCGCGGGGTGCAGATTACAGATAAAGGCATTTTATGCGCTGACAGGGATGGAAATACGACCCTCTTTGAAGCGGACAGTGTAATATGTGCGGCAGGCCAGAGGCCATGCAGAGATGCAGCAGATGTGCTTAAAGACAGTGCGCCTGAAGTGATAGAAATAGGTGACTGTGTAAAGGCATCAAATGTAACACAGACTCTGTTTCAGGGGTTCTGGGCAGGGGTGGATATAGAGTAATAAGAAAGGCATTATAATAAAATATCATCTAATGCTTGATTTATTTCCTGGAACTTAAAGCTGTAGCCCTCATTCAAAAGCCTCTTTGGAATAACCCTCTGCCCTTTCAATAAGGTATCAGCAAAATCGCCCATAACCAGTTTGAGCATAACCCCTGGCACAGGAGGCATAATGAGAGGTTTTTTCATTATTGAAGCAATAGCCCTTGTCAATTCCCTGTTTGTTACAGGGTTTGGTGCCGTACAGTTATATATGCCGCTCAAGCCTCTGTTTTCTATCTGATAGATAAAAATATTAACAAGGTCATAGAGGTGTATCCACGAAAAATATTGTCTCCCATTACCGAGCTGGCTTCCAAGCCAGTATCTGAAAAGAGGCAGCATCATATGGATTGCACCTCCGCCCTTGCCAAGCACAATACCAAACCGGTTTAATATTACCCTTGCCACATAGGATAGCGCTTTCAGGGCAACCATCTCCCATTCCTTTGAGAGGGATGAAAGAAAGTCATTGCCCGGTGCAGCATTTTCATCCAGCAACTCGTCATCGTGAAAACCGTAATAACCCACAGCAGAGGCACTTATAAGTAACAAGTCTGACTTTTTATGCCTGGCAATCTCTTCGACTATATTTCGGGTCGTATCAATACGGCTTTTAATAAGGGTTTCTTTATATGCCGGTGTCCATCGTTTGAATATGGAGGCCCCTGCCAGATTAATAACCACATCACATTCCATGAGCTTCTCAAGCCATGGACCTTTTATGGCAGGATCACCATCAACATGGGTGATATTATTATCATGCGCCGGATTTTTTGATGAACGGGTTAATACGTACACCCTGTGCCCTTTACCTGAAAGGGCGACTGAAAGCGGTTTACCTATAAAACCTGTGCCACCGGTTATAAAGATATTCATACGCCCTCCATTGGATATCTACTTTCTGATAATAAAACTGGAACGGACAGTACTGGCGCCAAAATATTTTTTTGAGAAATTCTCAACTTGCTCTATGTCAAACTCTTTACATGAAAAGATATTGAGATAGGCAGCCCTGTATTCTTTTGAAAAATGCCCTGTCACTGAACCCTCTTCAGAAAACTGAATAATCGATAAAAGCCTGCTGCTCTCAATACCTTCACCGGAACATGAGGATATTGGTTCACCGGAGGGTTTCATGCCTGATGCATCAAACAGTCTACCTGGAAAACTTCTTATCAAACCTGTATCGGATATGGTATCAATGTCGCAACCATACAGGTCAAGCACCAGCTCACGACCGAAAATAACAGGGGATAAAGGCACCCTGTTTTTCTTATTTTTAACTGCGGTTAATGTCATATAAGGCGTTCATTTAAAAAACCCGGGACATAAAAGGCCCCGATGTGTACCCCGGGGTTATAATATCTGGTTTTTATTTTAGATGCGGATGATTTTTGCTCAAGTGAATTTAGGCTTGTTTTACAAGGATCGATTTTATCGGAACAGAACATCGCAGAGAAAAAGCCGCCAACATAGGTTGGTATGGCAAATACATAAGGTCTTACAATCTGAAAAATATCTTTTAAAAGGATATATGACGCCCTCTGCTCATCAGGCTGCATATGAATGGAACCGGTCTGACATACCATTATGCCATCTGGAGAGAGAAGATCGTGGATACCCCCGTAAAACTCCTTTGAGAAAAGGACTGTTGCAGGGCCGATCGGATCAGAGGAGTCAACTATAATAACATCATATTTTACATCGGTCTCTTTCACAAACCTTGCGCCATCAGTTACTACAAGATCTGCCCTTATATCATCAAATGCCCCATTACTTATCGTAGGCAAAAACTCTTTGCAGATATTGATCACAGCAGGGTCTATCTCAACGATTGTTGCCTTCTTTACATGCCTGTGCCTTAAGACCTCCCTCAATATACCGCCGTCTCCCCCTCCTATTACAAGTACCTTTTCAGGATTCGGGTGAGACAGCAGAGGTATATGAGACATCATCTCGTGATATATAAATTCATCTTTTTCAGTTGCCTGAACAACCCCGTCCAAGAGGAGCATCCTGCCATACAGGCTGGATTCCACCACCTTCATGTGCTGGAATTCGGAACTGTTTTCGTAGAGAATGGACTCTATCCTGTAATGGGTTTCAATATCCTTCCATCTTTCAATTACCCATTGGTGATCCTGGGTCATGATGCGATAATTCCCCTCCTGATCTCCTGTACATCGATCCTGAAAGGCTTGAATTCTTTTTCAAAAACAGGGATCGCAAGATGAGGATTCAGTGTCCCGCATACAAACAGATCAAGTGCCGCGTAATCATATTCCGGCCATGTATGGATACTTAAATGAGATTCCTGAAGGATAGCTACACCGGATATTCCGCCATTGGGAGTAAAGACATGAAGGTCAATACCGAGCATAGTTGCACCACAGGTATTGATCGCTTTAATAAAGATTTCCCGGATCCGGCTGGAATCATCCAGGAAATGCTTTGTCCAGAGTTCAATAAGCAGATGAACCCCGGTATATTTCACGTCACCGTCCTGGCAGCAAAATTCTCTTGCATATAAATAATCTTTGTTTAATGTTATATTTTTCATCTATACTCATAAAAACTCCTTTTCCTTTTATTTTTACCTGAATAGTGCTGAGCATCCTTCAGGTACAATAAAACAAGGCATGTCGAATAAACCAAACTGATTGAAAAATCAATAAAAAAATGTGTTTTACACATTTTAGATCATGTTTATTATAAAGAGCTGTTGAATAAAAAGAATATTAATATTATATTGGCCACATGCATACTTAATACTGTAAAAATGACCTATTTTACTGTATATTTTTTTAATATTTGTCTATCTGCCCATAAATTTTGAAAGGATAAAAAATGGCAAAAAAACTGCTCATAATCGGTGGTGTAGCTGGAGGCGCAACAGCGGCTTCCAGGGCAAGAAGAATTGATGAAGCCGCAGAGATAATCCTTTTTGAGAGGGGTGAATATATCTCCTTTGCCAATTGCGGCCTGCCCTATTACATCGGTAAGATTATCAAAGAAAGGGAAAGCCTGCTGGTGACCACAGCCGCCGCATTTAAGGCAAGATATAACATAGATATCAGACCCTTTTCCGAGGTTACTGAAATAGACAGGAACAGTAAGGAGGTTATGGTAAGGGAGATAAAAACAGGTAAGAGCTACAAAGAGAGCTATGACAAGATCATACTCTCGCCCGGGGCTGAACCTGTCAGGCCACCGCTTGAAGGAATAAACATAAAAAATATATACAGCTTAAGAAGCATCCCTGACTCTGACCTTATTAAGGCCCATGTGGATGAAAAAAACCCTGAATCCGCAGTAATAATAGGCGGCGGGTTTATTGGTCTTGAAATGGCTGAAAACCTCGTACACAGAGGAATAAAGGTTACCATTATCGAGATGCTTGATCAGGTCATGGCCCCGGTCGATTACGAGATGGCCTCTATGGTTCATGCACATTTAAAGGAAAAGGGTGTCGGGCTTATCCTGGGAGACGGGGTAAAGTCCTTTTCCATGTCAGAAAACCAGGTAAAGGTGATAACCGGCAAGGGTGTGGAGGTCAAATGCGATATGGTTATACTCTCCATAGGCATCAGGGCAGAAAGCGTACTAGCCAGAAACACCGGTCTTAATATAGGAAAACGCGGGGGTATAGTAGTTGATTCAGGTATGAGGACATCAGACCCTGATATTTATGCGGTTGGTGACGCTGTAGAGATCAGGGATTATGTATCCGGATTTCCTGTAATGACCGCACTTGCAGGGCCGGCAAACAAGCAGGCTAGAATAGCCGCTGACAATGCAATGGGAAGAAATGCAAAATTCAGAGGAACCATGGGGACTGCTGTTGCAAAGGTATTTGATCTGGTTGTCGCCTCTACAGGCAATAATGAAAAGAGCCTGAAACAGAATAATTTGCCCTATCTGGTAAGCTACACCCACTCAGGGTCACATGCAGGTTATTACCCTGACGCAGAGATGATGGCCATCAAGCTTATATTTTCACCGGGAAGCGGAAGGATACTAGGGGCGCAGATAATCGGCGGAAAAGGGGTGGATAAAAGGATAGATGTGCTCGCCACTGCCATATACGGCTTTATGACTGTGGATGACCTTGAGGAGCTTGAACTTGCATATGCCCCGCCCTTTTCATCCGCAAAAGATCCGGTAAATATAGCCGGTTTTGTGGCCTCAAATATCCTTAAAGGGGATGTGCAGACGGTCAACTGGGATGACCTGAAGGGCATTGACAGTGAAGATGAGATACTCATAGACCTGAGAGACAAAAACGAGCTTGATGAATCGGGCATTATAGAAGGGGCCATCAATATCCCCTTAAGTGAACTCAGGGAGAGGCTTCCTGAACTGGACAGGACAAAAAGCTATATCCCCTTCTGCGCCATAGGCCTGAGAGGGTATCTGGGGCACAGGATACTTGTCCAGAACGGCTTTAAATCAAGAAACCTTAGCGGAGGGTACAAGACCTACAAGGTAACTGCGAAGTAGTGTCCATCCAGAGAGAGACAAATTCCGGATGGACACTACCTAGGTATAATTAACCACGGAGAGCACGGAATAGGATTTAAAAAATTTACTCTCCGTGATCTCCGTGTCCTTGTATGGTTGAAGTGACAGATTAAAATTGAACCGCAAAGACACAAAGGGCGCTAAGAAAAACAAATATTATTTATTGATAAAATAATAAAAAGATTTTCTCCGTGCTCTCCGTGTACTCCCTGGTTAAAATTGATGTTAACGTATTTAAAGCTTTATTTTTTCTGGAGACATTATAATGGCATCTGCAATTCATGAGTTTGCAGGCAAGATCGCGCCTGAATCGGTTCTGATCAATCCGGATAAACTTGTTTCAGCATACTATGCAGCTGATCTATCCGGCCCTGTTTCATTCGGCACATCAGGGCACAGGGGAACATCCATCAAGGGCACATTCAACGAACTTCATATTGCTGCCACATCACAGGCTATATGTGAATACCGCAGATCAAAGGGTATTAAAGGCCCGCTTTTTATGGGTTTTGACCCCCATGCACTATCCATACCTGCATTCAGGACTGCCCTTGAGGTGTTTGCTGCAAATGATGTGGAGACCATCATCCATAAAAATGATCAGTTCACACCAACGCCTGTGATTTCATTCCTTATACTTGAACATAATAAACAGGATCAACACCATCAGGCAGATGGCGTTGTTGTTACCCCTTCACACAACCCTCCAAGGGATGGGGGGTTCAAGTACAATCCGCCAAGCGGTGGCCCCGCTGATGTGGATGCAACAGACTGGATACAGGAGAGGGCTAACGAGCTGATAAAGAATAAAGGAAGGGATATAAAAAGGGTCCCATATGAAACCGCCTGCAAAAAAGAGAATGTGCATGCGCAGGATTTCATGATGCAATTTATCAGGTCATTGTCCAGTGTGGTTGATATGAAACTGATAAAGGATGCGGGCATCAGGATCGGCGCTGACCCCATGGGTGGCGCTGGCACGGGTTTCTGGCAGCCATTAGCAGAGCTCTATAGCCTTGATATAGATGTGGTCAATAAAAAGACAGACCCGACATTCAGCTTCATGACCCTTGATTCAGATGGTGAGATCAGGATGGACTGCTCCTCACCCTATGCAATGGCAGGTCTTATTGCCATGGCAGACAAATATGATATTGCATGGGGAAATGACCCTGATTTTGACAGGCACGGTATTGTATGCCCTGATGGCCTCATGAACCCGAACCATTATCTTTCTGTTGCCATCTGGTACCTCCTTAAAAACAGGGCGGGCTGGAATAAGGATATCACCATAGGCAAGACCCTTGTAAGCAGCAGCATGATTGACAGGGTTGTTAATGCCTCAGGCAAGGGTTTATATGAAGTGCCTGTGGGTTTTAAATGGTTCGTTCAGGGGCTGCTTGATGGGAAAATTGCATTTGGCGGTGAAGAGAGCGCTGGCGCAACCTTTTTAAGGATGGATGGCTCGACATGGACAACAGATAAGGATGGCTTCTGCATGACCCTTCTGGCAGCTGAGATACTCGCAAAAACAGGAAAATGCCCCTCCGATATATATAAAAACATCCTCATCCCCCTGCATGGTGAACCCTTTTACCAGAGAAAAGATGAGGCCATAAGCGATGAACAGAAAAGGTTGTTAAAGGGGCTAAAACCTCAAGATATTAAAACAGATAGAGTGGCCGGTAAAAAGATCATTGAGGTTTTAACCAGGGCACCAGGTAACAATGCCTTAATAGGCGGGGTCAAGGTGACACTTGAAGGCGGTTCATGGTTTGCCATAAGGCCATCAGGCACAGAGCCCAGGATGAAGATATACATAGAGAGCTTTGAGGGTAAAGGGCTCTGGCAGAGGATCTATGAGGAGGCCCTGCCCCTTATATTCGGAAATATAAAATGAACAGATATTCGATATATAAAATACTGCCTTCTGCACTGTTTATTGTCATTACTCTCTCATTCACCTGTTCAGGAAAGCCATTCAGGACATCTATAGATAATAATAAAGTGAGCCATATACATAAACCAGCCATCTCAGAACAAGACACCGTAGAAAAAAATAGCAGGGAAGAGAATCTGCGATTATCATCTGATATCACCAAGCTCAAAAAACTATCAAATGAACTTGAGTCTTTGAAGTCCGAGATGCTGGAAATGAGGGCGAACTCAAAGGTGTGGACAATGGAGTATTTCCCGCCAGAAGAGCATGACAGGATAGAAAATATCCTTTTCAGGTACCTTATGATCAGAAACGCCCTGTGGGAGATCATAGACTGCTACAAGGATTACAGGGAGCATTTCACAACCCCTGAAACCCAGACAAAGGGATTCATCATCGGTTACAGTGCAGGTCTGCACCTTACCTCCTACACATCTATGCTTGTCGCCACATTTATTAATGAACCGGCTGGCAAACGTAAACTTAATGAGGCATATCCGAGGTCTGAGATAAAGGCAGATACATATGAGATGCTTCTTTCAAGCCTCACATCTATTGATCACATGGAGGCTATCAAGGTTGCATGGGTGCTGTTTAATAATGAAAAGGCTGACACCTCTTCAGTGCTTTACACCATCTACAGCACTGACCTCGAATATCAGGCTGTAATTGACCGGATAGGCGATCTCTACAACCAGACAGATGAGAGGATCACATATATCCTCAAAAAGAAATCCCTGCTCTTTCCTAAAACAGTCAACAGGTTAAGGCATTCTGTAATCTTAACACTGGCAGAGACCATGAAGGATAAAGTGGGGGATAATCTCTATGCAATCAGGGGTCTGCTTTTTTCCAATGTAAGTGATATAAAGATGCCTCTTACACGGCCCATTCAATTTACAGATGAACAAAAAAAGGAACTCCACTCTATTCTAAGACCGGGTGATATTATACTCACCTATACAGCAGGGTACATGAGCAATATCTTTTTACCGGGATCATTCAAGCATGGCATCACCTATGTGGGTGACAGATCCGCAAGGAAAATTCCAGGGCTTGCAAGTGATCCTAAAGCGCTTCTTGCAGGCATAAATATCAATAAACTTGAAGAGGATTTTAATACTGACCTTCTTGAGTCAGGTCTCAAGGCAGATGTTATAGAAGCGGTTGCAGAGGGTGTTATCTTTAATTCCCTTGATCTCCTGCTTGATACCCATATCAACAGGATGGTTGTCTTAAGGCCCAGGCTGTCGATGGAGGAGAGCAAAGAGGCCATCACCATTTTATTTGCGCTTCTTGGTTCAGACTATGATTTCAAGTTTGATTTTAATGACGGCTCATACCTCTGCTGTACAGAGGTGATATACAGGGCATTAAACTCAAGGGGCGATTTTAATTTTGGCCTTGTAAAAAGGATGGGCACCCCGACACTGAGCGCTGATGATATCCTTGAATACTATGTGAGGAATGAATACAGGCCATTTGACATTATTGTTTATGCGGAGAAAGATCGTTCATCAGATGGCCATATGGCAAGCCTTTATAAAGGGGATAAAGGGTTGAAACAGTTGAAGAGGCTCATGAATATACAATGAATCTATTTTTTGTTGGTTTATTAAAGCTATTTAAGTTAAATATTTCTCTATAACCTGTTAATGACAAGGAGGATAAAATGGCAAACATCGATTATGAAAAGTTAATAGCGCGTTTCCCGGATGGAGAGGTAATCCCCGCGATTATGAACCGGCAGATCCCGAGTATGACAATGATTAGTGACAATCTTATACCAGGGTCAAACAATTATATGGAAGGCGGATGGATTTATGACATGCCTGAGCCGAATCCTGGCGTATTTGAGATGAACCACCGAAAATTTGATGAACTGGTAATGCTTATAGGCAGTGACCCTGATAACCCGGAATACCTTGGGGCCGAGATTGACTTTTATGTGGCAGGCCAACCCGTAACAATCAACAGGACAGCCGCAATGTTCATACCCAAAGGAATACCTCATGGACCGCTGCACTATAAAAAGGTATATGGTAATAAGCCGGACATCAAGCCTCATTTTATGACCGGTATCATGATAGGGGTTGGTAACCTGATGGAGGCATGGGGAGACAGCGGTGTTGCGGAGGCAAAGAAAGAGTTCCCTGTAAAGGCCGCTAATGACAAGAGGGATTATTCCCTTTTAGGGCCAAAAAAGTATCTCTTTGAGGTTGGGCAGGGGCTGAAAAACCGCAAAAGCATGACACTCATGAGCAGCGCCCTTGTCCCGGAGTCACACTCATATGTCAATCTTAGCTGGATAACCGGTATACCTGAAACAGACCCCAGAGAACACGCCCATGACTATGATGAACTCCTGGTGCATCTTGGAGGGAACCCTTTTCGCCCAAATGACCTCGGTGCGGAGATAGAATTTGAACTCGGAGGAAAACAGCATACAGTCAACTCAACCTCTTCAGTATGGCTGCCAAAGGGTGTAAAGATGGGGCCAATGAAATGGAAAAATTTCAGGCACCCCCA
>JAFGFM010000035.1 GCA_016931115.1 Deltaproteobacteria bacterium
CGCCGATAAACTCATCGCGGCCTATCCCCCGGGCACAGGTACTGTGGCCAAAACCGCACGCGACCTGATGCGCGATGCAGCCTTCGGGTGGCAAACCTGGATCTGGGCGCGGTTACAGTCGAAGGCGGGTAAATCCAAGGTGTTTTACTATTACTTTGATCAGCACCCGGATTATCCTGCCGATTCACCTAAGGCAGGGCAGGGATCGCCACACGGGCAGGAAGTGTCCTATGTGTTTCAGAACATGAATCCGAATCAGCAGCCCACCAAGTCAGACAAGGCAATTTCGGAGGCCATGGCCGTCTACTGGACGAACTTCGCCAGATTCGGAGATCCGAACGGCTCAGGCCTCCCGGAGTGGCCCGCCTTCAGCGACGCCAACCCTGTGCTGATGTACTTCTCCCAGACGCCTCACACCGGGCCGGTCCCCAGCGCAGATTCGCTTAAAGTCATGGATCAGTATTTTGCATGGCGAAGGACTCCCGAGGGCGAGGCCTTTGTGAAATAGGTCTGGTCCGTCGCTTGCCGGCTGTTCTTTTCTGAGCATGCCGGAGGCGTCACTGGAAAAGTATCTAAATAAAAAATAGAAAATAGAATATAGAAAACAGAAAAGAGGGAAACTAATGACTGTGATGGATAACGACACAATAAAATCGATACTGGCCCGCCGGAGTTATAAGGCCTTTGATAGCAGGCCTTTCAGTGAGGATATCCTTGAAACGATTATTGAAGCAGGGAAATACGCACCGACTGGCAGGAACAGACAGGCCTGGCATTTTACAGTTGTTAAGTCTGAAGATGGCAAAAAGATGTATAAAGAGGCGCTTACTGATTTTATGATAAACGGTGGAGGTCCAAAAGTAGCGCCGCCACCTGTTCCGCCAAATATAATCGTAAAGCCTGAACCTGAGTTCAGAGGTGCACCAGTACTGATTCTTGTTTCAGGTCCAGCTTCAGATGATCTCGTTCGCATAGACTGTGCACTGGCTATGGGAAATATGTTTATCGCTGCCGCCTCTTTTGGGGTGATGTCAGGATGGACACATACCACTGTCAGGGACCTTTTTCCGGATCCTGCTGTAAAGAAAAAATTTAAAATTCCTGATGGTAACGATGTATATGCTGCTGCTTTTTTTGGTTATCCACTGGGTGAACCTAAAGATCGTGGTCCCAGGAAAGAGGGAACAGTTACGGTTGTTTAACCTTCAGGCTATAGGCTATAGACTGTAGGCTGTAGGTAACAGGTAATAGGTGATAGGTTGTAGACTGTAGACTGTAGACTGTAGGCTGTAGGCTAAAGGCTAAAGCCTAAAGCCTAAAGCCTAAAGCCTAAAGCCTAAAGCCTAAAGCCTAAAGACTAAAGACTAAAGACTAAAGACTAAAGACTAAAGACTATAGACTATAGCCTGATATTTACATTACCACATAAAAAGATCGTTAAGATAAGCATTCTTAAAGGAGGAGGAAAAAATATGGCTTTACATAATAGCAGTAAAATAGGTCGAAGAATGTTTGTTAAAGGTCTTGCCGGTGCAGCTGTTTGCTGTGCCTGCTGTTCACTGGATCGCCTGGCAGCCTCAAAAGAAATTAAAGTACAGGGTGGTGAGGCCAAGGCACATCTGGCAGCCGCATGCGGGACATATTGCGGAGCCTGCCCTGCTTACCTCAATAAGCATGGTGGAGTTGCAGAGAATTATCCATCCAGACCGGTAAATGCCAGTATTGACAGTTTCGTCGCTATGATGGAGACCTTACAATGCGACGGCTGTCTGAGCGGCGGTACACTTGCCGGTCATTGCCAGAACTGCAGCATAAGCCGATGCGCAGCAAACACACAGAATAACGATCGTTGTTCTGAGTGCACACAGTTACCCTGCTATCGTATTACCAATTTAATCAACCAGGGCAACTATCCGCACCGTGACGAATATCTGCCAAACCTTGCAAAAATTCATGAAATGGGCCTTCAGGAATGGGCTATATACGAAGAAGAGCGCTGGAGTTGCCCGCAGTGCGGCGGTGCTATAAGCTGGTATGATACCCAGTGTACCGGATGCGGGGCCACAAGATCAAAGGACTTGTTTACCCTGTTTGAAGAAGAACCAACCATCCCGGATAAAAAGGTCTCTCTGCAGCCAGTTTTGAACCTGCTCCTGGAATGAACCTCCCCGCTGCAAGGCAGCCGGGAATTAAACCTTTGCCCGCCTCTGGCGTACTAAATAATTTTATTGCTTCAACATTGGTCATTATTTTCGGAAATAAAAGGCGGAGCGTCAATAAAGGATGTTACCACTGTAGTAGTGGGAGCAAGAAAAGAAGGTGAAAAATAATTCTAAATCAAAGGAGGACTTTTTATGGAAACCAGATTTACACGACGTGAAGTATTGGGATTGGTAGGAGCCGGTGCGGCAGTTTTAGGGGCATCCAGCCTTGCAAGTTCCGCAACTAAAAACGAAGCCACACCTGCGCAGCAGGAGGAACAGGCTATGACCCCTTTAGAGAAATTCAATAAATACGGTGAGGATCTCGAATATCACCTGATGCTTCGAACATCTCCTATTGCAGCCAAGATGCTTGTAAGTGAATCCGATATCCCTGTAGGGGCATTCAGGCCAAAAAAGGAGCGTGGATATCATTTTGCCCAGTGTCAGGCATTTGCCCTCTCCCGCAGGGACGGGGTCACGATCGCCATGCTGAAGGAAGATCACTGGTGTCCGGCAGCCCCCCTTGCCTATGGAAATGTGCCTCCGAACCAGCAGAGCCAGGACTATGACTGCTTTCCATATGGGAAATATGTTGGTATTGTCACAGCCCCGTTGAAAACCGCGAGTTTTATACCCGATGTGGTTATCATCTGGTCCAACAACGCCCAGTTGAGGTCACTTATCCTCTCCATGGACAGAAAGGATAGCTCTCAAATAAAGAGCTGTTTTCTTCCCCCTTCCTGTTCATATTCCGTGGTCAATCCCATACAGGATGGTAACTACTGGGTTGTACTGCCTGACCCGGGAGAGTATGAAAGGGGATTAGGAACGGAAGACGAGATGATGTTCTCTGCCCCGGGTGCCAGGATGGAGAGCCTTATTTCCGGGTTGAGAAAGGGTGAAAAAGGATATTTTGCCTATCGTCATCATCATCCCTACATTCGGCCAAACTTTCCAAGACCCGATTTCTACAGGCAGTCATTTAAATCCTGGGGTCTGGATGCCGATGATACACTTGATTGGCCGGAATATAAATAGCGTATAGAAACATGACGTTAGAGGTACTCCATAAGCAGCTGAGTAACTATGTAATACACTGATACCAGGGCGGTTAAAGGTTATTATCTTTAATCGCCTTGCTTTTTTTTGGGATAATTAAAGGAGAAATCAGATATTATTTTCTTAGCAGTGGATTTAAATAAGTGATCTCTTACAACATAAGCGTGCATGTTTTCCATGACCTGGTGCTGGATACAATAAAGAAATTCAGGTTTATACCCTGTGTAGCTTCTTGACATGATCATGGAATACCCCTATGCTCATTATAAAGTTTACGAAAATGATCCTTTACATTCTTTTCAAAAAATATTTCCCGGATCTAAACACACGGAATCAATGGAGGCAAAAATGAAAAGAGGTCTTACGCTTGTGCTTGTGGTTGGCATCTTTCTGGTTACTTGCACCACATTGCTCGCGATCGAAACAGATAGCGCCATACATGATAGCAGCTCTGCATCCGGCATGGTAAGAGCCATTAATCCTGAATGGGGAAATATTGATACTGACTTTATGTATCCTGACCTGGAAAGGCTTGGGATCACAAAAGGGAACATGTTCACGGTTCAATTCGAAGATAAAAGTTTCAAGGTAATAATGGCAACCACTTATGATGATGTACAACAAGGAGAATGGGTAGCTTTTATTACTCCCGATGGTTTTCTAAGGATTGCCAGAAATGTGGAGAGCGCGGTTGATCTGCTTGGATGTAAGCCGGGGGATAGGATTGTGATAAAAAATTAGGCTATAGACTATAGACTAAAGGCTAGCTACTTACGGACTGAAGAGTGAACCGGCTGAAAGCGGAAAGTGTTATTATTACCGAATCATACATTCCCGGTCTCTTGACATTTTTTGTGTGTAGTGTATTGTAATACAAAAAACAAAAAGGAGGTGTTCGGGATGAGAACAGTTCTTTCTGTGAGTTTGCCCGAAAATCTGGCAAAGGATTTGAGTGACTTTGCCTG
The DNA here is from genome assembly GCA_016931115.1 of Deltaproteobacteria bacterium. Lineage (GTDB taxonomy): Bacteria > Desulfobacterota > DSM-4660 > Desulfatiglandales > HGW-15 > JAAZBV01. Next base: position 4,229 of record JAFGFM010000035.1, read on the forward strand.
TGAAACAGGCCGTAACAAAAGCGATATTTTAAAGGATTCTCTTGTACGGTATATCTGGGACGCTAAACTGCGCAAGGCGCAGGAACTGTTTTATACAAAAGCCAAAGCAAAGGGCATAGTTACCGAGGAAGATATGTTGAGAGAGATCTCGTGAAAACGATCCTGGACACAAACGTTCTGCTTTCTGCGTTTCTTACCGACGGTACATGCGCCCGCATCCTGAAACGGGCACGACAAAAGGATTTTTCATTCATACTCTGTGAACCGGTCTTACTCGAAACAAAACGGCTGTTAAAAAACAAGTTCTCCCTTTCATCCAGGGATATCAAACTCTTTGTCTCCATACTTACTGAAGCTGCGGATGTGGTATATCACCCTGCGGGAGTGCCTCCTTCTATATGTCGTGATCCGGATGATGATATCATCCTTGTCTGTGCTGCGGAAACAGAAAGCGATTTTCTTGTAACCGGAGACAAAGACCTTCTGGTACTTAAGGCGTATCAAGGTGCCAAAATTATTGGTCCCAGGGATTTTGAACTTCTTTTCATGGATTAATATGGTTGATCTGGTTAACTGGCTAATAATTGTTATCAGTTATTTTTCATCTGTAATCTGTTCCATGCTCCTGTTCACAGCAAGAACCCAGATTCCTGAACAGACAGTATATATTATTTTCTGGCTTGGTCTTTTCGTCGGAACGATTGGCCTGATAATACAGGCCAGGAAAGATCTATATAATGTCTGCATTTTTACAACTGTATCCGGTTTTTTAGCCACTGTTATTTTTAGTTCTATCATCTATTATGGAACAGTACCACATCCTGTCGCTACCAGCCTTGCAGTTGCTGGGGCTTTACTCATGATCACAAATAATAGAGGGGAATACAGGAAGCCAGGAAACTCAACAGGAAAAAGATTTCCGGTTTTTTATCCATTTCTTCTGAGGCTCAGCACATCAGCTTAAGCCTGATCAAAGGACAATATTTTGGAAAATATATCTATTAAGTATTGCTTTAAGTTTCCAAATGAGACTCAGGAGGTATTTGATCTTGAATTAGATGCACAGAGTCTTGAGCTGGTTGCTGACATTCCGGAAAATCCTCCTCAGTGGGTTACGCTTGATTTCCACCAGTGCCCGAACTGCCCGCTGGATAGTCGTACCCATCCTGAATGCCCATTAATGGTGCACTTCATTGATATCGTTGATCGTTTCGATCGCATTTTATCATATGATAAGGTCAGGCTGGAGGTGGTGATGGATGAGAGGACCGTTTCCCGCTCAATCACAGCCCAGAAAGGTCTCAGCTCTCTTGTAGGAATTGTGATTAGTGCCAGTGGTTGTCCCCATACAAAATTTTTTAAACCCATGTTACGTTTTCATCTGCCTTTGTCCAGTGAAGCAGAGACCATATACCGTGCTGTATCCATGTATATGCTGGCCCAGTATTTTGTACAAAAAGAGGGGAAAAAGGCTGATTTTGAACTGCATGGCCTTGAAAAGATCTACAATAATATGCATGTGATAAATACTGCAATTGCAGAACGCCTGCGAGTTGCAAGTAAAACTGATGCACTGGTTAATGCCATTATATTATTGGATATGTTCACAGGAACAATTCCATCTGTTATTGATGAATCCCTGGAAGAACTCCGGTATCTGTTTAATCCATACCTGGAAAATAAAAGCTGATAAAGGGGATAGAACTGGGAATGATAAAAACAGGTAATGGGTCATAGGTAATAGGTGATGGGTAAGAGGTGAGAGGGTATAGACTGTAGACTGTCAGCAATTTAAAAACAAAGATTTCTATTTAACCGCGAACCACGTCCGCCGTCGTAAAAGACACTCTCACTATGGCGGGACAGGCGAAAAACGCAAAAGTAAAAATAAAAAAATAAAATAGATAATATTTAAATTCTTTTTCGTGTGGTTCGTGGTTCATAGATTTAAGATTTTATTTACCACGAAATACACGAAAAGCACGAAAGGGTTTTATTATTTTAGTAATAAATAGTTTTTGTTCGTGTGGTTCGTGTGGTTCGCGGTTAACTTTTTCTGTGTCCTCCGTGGTTGAAAATCTTTTTTAGTTAAAGCCAGGGCTGTTTTTTTAACATCAGGTGACTATTTTATAAAAAAAGGTGTCTAGAATAGTAAAACACTCATTTGAGGGATACGGCTTTAATAAATACAATTTATTGCATCTCACTTTTTTATTACTGGTTTATAATATAACCATAATTTACTGGAAGCAATGGAGGCCCATGATGATAAGCAGGAATCAGATCAGAATGAAAAGATACAATGGCGTTTCTCTGGCAGGAAGTATCGTTATTTATGCGGTCCTGGTGCTGGCGGTGTTTGCACTTAGTGGCTGCCGAAGTAATAATGACCCATTGCGTACATACGATACAGAAATCGTAAGCGATATGGATGCTGACGGCGACATCGGGCTGGCTCTTGACGACACCTATGCGGTCTCTACAGCTATAGATACGGGGAGTGTTCTCGCAGGGATCGATCCAGTGACAGGTGAAGAGTTTCGCGGTTTTCTCAATTTCCCGCTCCGGGAAGTCGATGGAATTCCCCGGAATGCTCTCATTGAATCGGCGACACTGGAGGTTTTTATCGCAGGGATGAGCGATTCACAGTCCGGCCAATTTTTACCATTCCTGATCGATCTGGTTGATTTTCAGCCGCCTTATCTTGTGGCTGGCGATTTCAGCCGGGCGATCCAGCCCCCCCTGCTGACAATGCTCATCAATTTCTACCCTTCAGATGTTGGCCACTTAGTGGTAATAGATGTTACAGAACTGGTGGATGAGGCACAGTATCAGGGGCTGCCGGATTTGCAATTGAGGTTTCTGCTCGATTTTTCGGCAGATTCAGGTTTAATTGAAATAGATGACGCTGATTTTGCCACTGCGCCGCTGTTAAAAGTGACCTACTACTGAGCCAATTATCTACCACGAAATACACTAAATACACGAAAGGGTTTTATTATTTTAGTAATAAATAGTTTTTGTTCGTGTGGTTCGTGTGATTCGCGGTTCATAGTTTTAAAGAACGATTTATTTCGGGCAAGCTCAAAAGGATGCAGGGACAATGATCAGTTATCAGTTAAAGTTAATTTCAAGTTACACCATGTAGAGCAAGTCAATCCTTATTCAATTCAATACAAAAAAGATTCACCCCATTTAATATTGCTTCGCAACCCCCTCTGTAAATAGAGTCTTTATTATTATTTGCAAAACAGATAATATCTGTTTATTATGTTAAAAATAGCATATTCCATTAAATAGCATTGTTATAAGTTTCGCTCTTTTTGTGCCGACACCAGGCGGCATGTTTAATGAAAGGAGAACTATTATGGCTGCACCAGGATTTGGCGGAAAATTATTGCTGGTTAATCTTACCAGTAAACAGGTAACAGCACTGGACACAGAAAAATATGAACAGTTCGGCGGAGGGCATGGAATGGCCACTGCGCTTTTCTGGGATTATTGCGTAGCACCCGGAGAGTGGGATCTCCAGGACGCCTTTCACCCGAATAATATGGTTGCTATTATAACCGGTCCGGTAAGCGGGACAGGTGTGCCATGGGCAGCAAGGACAAGTGTTTCAGGATTATCACCCCAGTGTTATCCCATACAGTGGTTCGGCCACAGCAATTTCGGCGGCATGTTCGGTGCCTTTATGAAAATGGCCGGCTGGGACGGTGTGGCTGTCATTGGCAGGGCTGAGTCCCCGGTATACATCAATGTGGTGGATGACAGGGTGACCATTGAAGATGCAAAGGAGCTGTGGGGTTTAACCACGTGGGAATGCCAGGAGGAGATATGGAAGAGATCCGGCATCCGATACGGCAAGGAGTGGCAGGAAATCGAAGACAGGTATACGCTTCAGAGACCGGCCATTGTAACCATAGGGCCAGCTGGCGAAAACATGACCAGGGTAGCTTCCCTTGTCCACGGAGGCGGAAGCGGTGCCGGGCAGGGAGGGTTCGGCGGGGTATTTGGCTCCAAGAACCTCAAGGCAATTGCCTTTCTTGGAACAAAGGGGATAAAAATAGCCGATCCAAAAGGATTGCAGGATGTAAGGGACTGGTATTACAAAAACTGGCCGGCCGGGGCACCCCCTTTTGCCGGCCAGGGGGTATCATCAGCGTGTATTGGCTGCGGGCAGGTAAGAAAGTGTCATAACCGGGACAGGGTACATGGCCAGGATTCGGATGGCTGCGCAGAGGCCGGATGGTTTTATCTTACACCCCAGGATGCAAATGGGATGTCCGATGCAGAAAAATTCAGGATTAACGCTAAAGGCACAGACATTGTCCAGCAGCTCGGCATAAACGGTATGGAGACCTGTTTCATGGGCCCCCTGACATTTAAAACCGATCATAATCCCGGTTTCCCGATCCAGCCGGAAGTACCTGCCTATACAGCCCTTGGGTGGTATATGAAGAGGATGTATGACATGGGGGTTATAGGCCCCGGTACAAAATATGACATGGCCCCTCTCAACATGAAAAAGTTCGCCACACAGGAGTTCATGGAGATCTACGGGATCGCCCTGGCAAACCGTTACGGGATAGGTGACCTGCTGGCCGAGGGAACAGCACGCATGGCGGATAAACTTGGAAGGACTGATGACTTTAACACCCTGGCCAGGCTGACCAACTGGGGTTATGTGGATCACTGGTCCATGCCCGGGGTTGACTGGGCCTATGGAAACCTGATGGATTCAAGGGACATCAACAGCCATGATATAGACCTTGCAAACCCGGCAGTGGGTCTAATGGGTCTGGGGGGCGGCGGAAACAGCAAATGGTCATGCGAAGAGTTTGTAAAGATCCATGCAGAACGAACCACGCGCAATAACCCCTACTGGTTTGATTTCAGCTGGGAGGGTAAGCAGGCACACAAAACGGGAGTATTTTCAAGACACAAGGCGGAATTTGTCGCATGGCGCATGCATTACTGGACCTATTACAAGGAATCGGTTGGGTTCTGTGACTGGGGTTATACCAAACTGTTTGATGCAAACCACCCGAAAGGCTATGGCTATACCCCGGAGGCTGAACCAGCCTGGCTTAACGCAATCACCGGAAGGAAACACACCTTTGAGGATGGGCTTGAAATGGGAAGACGTGCCTGGAATCTGAAACGGGCAATTTTTGCCCTCCAGGGCAGGCACAGAAAGATGGAAAAATTTAATGGCTACATGTACAGACCCGGTGCCTCCTATTGCGGATTTTACAACACAAAGCCTGTATACGATGGGAAAAACTGGGAATGGAAGGACTGCAAAGAGCTCTACCTGACTGAAGAGGGTGTAGAACAGTGGAAGAGCTATTTCTATGAGATCGAAGGCTGGGATAAGGATTCGGGTTATCCGAAGAGGAAAACCCTCGAAGATCTTGGTCTGAAATATGCTGCTGATCTGCTTTCTAAAAAATTTGCTTCGGTATAGGTGATAAAAAAACTGATTTTTTTTTAACCACGAAAAGCACGAAAGGTTTTTATTGTTATAGTAATAAATAGTTTTGTTCGTGTGGTTCGTGTGGTTCGCGGTTCAAAGACTAAAGATTTTTTTAACCGCGAAAGGGGCGAACAGCGCGAAAGTTAAAAATATGAAAGTAATATTTAATGTTTTTGTTCTTGTGGTTCGTGGTTAACTTTTTTTAAGATGAATGTAAGCAATATTTTGTTCTTTCCAAAAAGTTGAGTTTCTTGCCTGGTAAATATAAGAGGCGAAACCTTGACTTACCTGCCAACCCTTCTTAAAATATATTAAAATAAAAAGGATTTTCAATACTTCCTTGAAAACTACCATTTTTTAACAGGAGGTGCTTCCATGAACAGGAAAATATCAATTTTTATTACTTCCCTTTTATTTGTTTTTTCAGGGCTATATGCGACAGCAGAAGAATCTACCGGAACCCGGATAAAGGATATGGATAGCTCCTATCCACAGACTGTTGTATGGTTCTCCGAACCCAATGAAATCACGGGGATACGAACGCTGCTGCAGGAGGGGAAAAAGGATCTTGCAGTTGAAAAGGCGCGCGAATATGTTGCACGTCTTAAAAACATATCCGGCCCTGAGGCAAAACAGCTTCGTTATTTTGGATATAATGCACTGTGTGCAGCCTTAACCAGTAAAGGCGAAATAAACGAGGCAGTTGACGCATGCACCCGTGCTGTAAAGATCAACCCCTCTCTCTGGCAGGCCCTGAACACCCGCGGTACAGCATACTATATATCCGGTAAAAACGAACTGGCCCTGAAGGATTACCTCAAGGCACTGGATATAGTCAAGGGATCAGAACCCCTGGTTGACCTGGTTCAGCACAACATAGGGCTTGTGGAAAAGAAAATGGCTGGTTCAAAGTGATAGCGCTTTTATCCCTTCAACTCTGCAATATAGTAGGAGGATCTTCTATTGACATGCAAAACTGATCTCCATATACTTCACACATCAATAAGGGAAATTTACCAGTCAACAACTTAACCAGATAATCAAAAGAGATTTCTTATTAACCAACTACTTTACACATACTTAAAAGAAAAGGAGGATTCATTATGGGGATTCTATCCTGGATCATTTTGGGATTAATTGTCGGATTATTAGCAAAATTTATCATGCCTGGAAAAGACCCTGGAGGAATCTTTATCACTATTATCCTGGGTATAGCAGGCTCTTTTTTGGGTGGATTGATCGGTTCATTTTTAGGGCTTGGGTCCACCAATCAGTTTAATATTAAAACACTCCTGATGGGTGTTGTTGGCGCAATAATCCTTTTGACTATTTTTCGTTCTGTAAAGAAAAAACAATAGGGCCATCTGTCCTGTCAGCTAATGAGTATGGATCAAAAGAACCCTCTATAAAATAAGAGAGATGTGAATTAACCATGAATAGAACCCGTACATTTTTTCTGATGGCATTACTGACTGTCCTCTTTGTTATTATCGGCGGATTTGTGGGGGGTGGACAGGGTGGTTTATTAGCCTTTCTTATAGCCGCTGCCATGAACCTTTTCTCATACTGGTTCAGTGACAAACTGATACTGAAGCGCTATTCAGCCGCTCAGGCAGGGCCGGAAACACGTCTGTATAAAATTGTTGCTCAATTGGTTCAAAAGGCAGGTCTTCCTATGCCAAAGGTTTTTGTTATCCCGGAACAGAATCCCAATGCCTTTGCAACCGGCCGTAATCCCCAGCATGCTGCTGTTGCTGCAACAGAGGGGATATTAAGCATTCTTAATGATGATGAATTGACCGGGGTAATGGCGCATGAGCTGTCACACGTAAAGAATCGTGACATACTTACCGGAACTATCGCAGCAACATTTGCAGGGGCTATTGCCATGCTCGGACAGTTTGCCCGCTATGGCACAGGGAACCAGAACAGGCGGGGCAATCCTCTTATGACAATCCTTATTTTAATCGGTGCCCCTCTTGGCGCCATGTTGATTCGCATGGCTGTCTCAAGGGTGAGAGAATATGCGGCAGATGAAGGGGCTGCTGCATTAAGCGGTAAGCCTCTGGCGCTTGCAAATGCCCTTTTGAAACTCCAGAGAGGTGTTCAGACACTCCCTTTAACAAATGGAAACCCGGCACATTCACACATGTTTATCATTAACCCCTTCTCTGGCGGACTGCAAAGGCTGTTTTCAACTCATCCGGCAACTGAAGAGCGTGTAAAACGTTTACAGCTTTTTTCTGAGAATAAAATTCATTAACAGTGAAGAGAATGCAGGCCCTGTAGCGTTGATGTTTTTACAGGGGATGCAGGGGAAAAAACAACTGGATTCTCCGATCAAGCCGGAGAATGACGGGCTGGTGGATTAAGAAACAGGGTAATACCTCAAAAAATCCTGTGGCTTGACTAAATTATCTCCTTACAATAAACTGGTTTTGTAAGGAATAAAGTAAAACATACATGGAGATAAAATGGAATCAATAGTAACATCCAAATTCCAGACCACTATCCCTAAGACAGTAAGAGATAATCTTAAGATTAAAGTCAACGATGCTATTGAATGGAAGATAGAAAATGGCAGGGTTATTATTACCCCTGTCCAGGCAAAATTTCTGAAGCACAAAAATAGTGTAAGCACAGGAAAGGGAAACATCAGCGAAGATATCCAGACGGCAAGAAAGATGAGGGCAGAAAGATACAGATGAAAAAGATAATCATTGATACCAATGTACTTATCTCTTTTATAACGGATAGAGACCTTGAACAGCAAAAAATGGCATCAGTTCTGTTCTACGGTGCTTCTCAATATAAATATCTTATTTTATGCCCTCAAAATGTATTGACCGAGTTTATTTTTGTCATGGATAAGGTATATAACTCATCATTGGAAAAGATTAATGAAATCCTGAATGATTTTATTTCAATGCCGGGAATAGAGGTTATACATGACCTGGATTTACAACTGGTTCTCTCATACTGGCCAAAATATTTCAGTGATTTTGGAGATGCAATTGTTGCTTCTGTATGCAAAGGCATCAAAGGAACATCTGTAGCAACTTTTGACCGAAAATTCAAAAATGCCTTAAAAAAAGCAGATATTGAAATACAATCCTTTTGATTGCCCTGAAATATGAGGTAAAACACAAAATGGGGCACGTTAAAATAAAAATTCAATTTTTCATGATTCTCATAGATTCTATATGGTTTTGATAAAGAGGATGGGCAGCAAAACGGGGAGGAGTTGTCCTGCTGCCCATCACCCTGTAAAAAAGGGAAGTATGTCCCCTCCTGTTTATACTCTGTGAGGGGAAGAGTTTAGAAGGTTGGAGTATGTTTAATGTCTGGTTTGACAACACCTTAAAAGAAAAGTTCCATTATTTTTTAAAATGCGATAAAAATAAAATCAAACACTAATTAATCTTCTTTAAAAAGGAGCGTGTTATGAGAAAGATGCTGATACCACTAATCCTGGTCACTCTTGCACTTATCTATTTACCATCATGCTTGACAGTAGAGACATCTGATTTTCTGAAAAACATGGGGGGCAGCCTTTCAGGAAACAGCGCCTCTTCAGGGCTTACAGAAGGCAGAATAATTGAGGGGCTTAAGGAGGCATTAAGGATAGGCACAGATAATGCTGTTAATTCTCTTTCTTTTGAAGGCAGCTTTTTAAACAATCCGGAGGTTAAAATTCCACTACCCGGCCCATTAAAAAAGATAGAGGAGAATGCAAGGAAGGTTGGACTGGGCTTTTATTTTGACTCCTTTGAAAAGAGCATAAATACAGCGGCAGAAAAGGCAACACCGCATGCAAAGAAGATAGTGTTTAACGCCCTTAAAGAGATGACCTTTTCAGATGCAAAAAAAATACTGTACGGCAGGGATAATGAGGCATCTCTTTATTTTAAAGAAAAAAGCTTTAATGAACTCATGAATATTTTCAAGCCTGAAGTCCATTCTGTCATGTCAAACACAGGTGTAACAAAAAGATACCAGGATATAGAGACAAGGGTAAAGAATATTCCTTTTATTGAGGCGCTCCCTTTAAATTTTGATCTTGATAAATATGTAGCTGAAAGCGCTTTGAACGGAATATTTTATATGATTGAAAAGGAGGAAAAAAAGATAAGAGAGAACCCCGCTGCAAGGATAACAGAACTCCTGAGGGAGGTATTCGGGAGGAGATAATATAGACAGTCCAGGTGATATGAGACAGGTGTTATTTTTTCTTTTTTTTGAATCCGAGATAGATCCAGTAGATGCCCCAGTAGAGGACAACCGGGCCGATCCCTGCGTAGATATAGATATACCATTCATTCAAACCGTTCATCCAGGGCTTAAGGAAGAGCGCCAGGAATGAGAGCCAGAGTATGGAGAGGAGGATCGCCATGCGCTGCCAGCCTGTGAGCATGGAGTCCTGTTTAAAGTTCGCCTTTTTTACAGGTTCAGAACTTTTTTTAAATCTTTTGGGGAGCACGAAAATAGCCAGGATTATCGCGATAATGATTAGGATTTCTGTAATACTCGGCAAAAAATAGCCCCCTTATTAATACCTGAATTTTGCGCCAGATATCTATTACGTAGAGACGGGTCCTCGTCCCGCCATAGCCGTCCTGGTGCCGGCGGATAAAACCCGTCTCTACAACAAATTTACCATTCGTTTCATAATTTTAATCCTCACCATACAGGCGATATGGCTGCAGATTAAAATCATTCCAAATTCCCATTTGACACAACGAATGGTTTTCTATCAGAAATATCAGGTTGATGCAACACGGGAAATAGGTTTATTGCAGTTGGCACTGATATATGGTGTTTATACAGTGTACCGGAAGAAAGTTTAATGGTCTGAATAGATCCACAGGAAACAGCAGGTTCAGCCATTAAGATTGACACAGGTAGTTGAGGGGGATAGAAAAGAGGCTGGAAAATAAATGGAAAATGGATTCCCCGATTTTGAAAAATATGCAGATATGAAAATCCTTATTATAAGGGCTGGCGCCCTGGGCGATACACTGATGCTTATGCCCTCCATAAATGCCATGAGGGGTGAGCATGAGATAATTATTGCGGGCAGGTCACCTGCTATAGAATACCTTGAACCATGGGTAGAGAGGTGCATTGATCTTGAAAGGGGGGAATGGCACAGGCTCTACAATGCTCAAGCCCAATTTGATACGCTGAACATTATGCCTGACCAGGTTACAGGTTTTTTAAATGACAGGGATAATATTGTTCTTGATAACCTCTTCCACCTGTTTACAGGCGCAAAGATAGATATATTTCCCCCTTTCCCCGGTACAGGTAATAAGACCCATGTTGCCCTTTATATGGCAAAAGCCATTCAATCAGCAGGTATCAATATCAACCCCCATGCTGCATTTTCTGAGGTATTAAAAAAACCCCTTATGGGTCAAAAAAGAGGTAAAGGAAAAGGGATAGTGCTTCACCCCGGCTCAGGGTCAAAGACAAAAAATTACTCACCTGAATTCTGGCTGGAGCTGATAAGGGGCATAAGGGATAAAAACCTGTCTGAACCTTTTGACATAAATGTTTTGATCGGCCCGGCTGAACAGGAAATACTTAACGCCTTTGATAAAATGACAGAGGTTTATGTCTCACATAACAGGGAAGGCCTGCTCTCCATACTTGATAACACATGCCTTTATATTGGTCATGACAGCGGTGTGACACACCTTGCGGCCATGATGGGTATAAATACAATTGCACTCTTCAGAAAAAGCCCCATTCAAAACTGGCACCCTCTTGGCCCCTGCGTGAAGATTGTTGAAGAGATGGGCAATATGAAATCAACACTGGATCAAACTCTGGCCCTTGCACTTGAAGCAATCAGGCAGATGGGAGATACCTGTACCTGATATTCCTCACCTTTTTCCGGGATGAATGTTCATCAAGCACCATTCTTATCTTGCACGCAATTTCCTGTGTTACAAGGGGTTTCAGGATAAATGCATTTACCCCCATATTGGCGGCCTTTTCTTCATTAATGCTTTCACTGTAACCTGTGCAGATAATAACCGGTATATCATGCCTTATATTTCTTATGCTCTTTACAAGCTTTGCGCCTGTAATGCCCGGCATTGTCATATCAGAGATAACAAGATCAAAATAATCAGGGTCTGAGTAAAAGAGCCTGAAGGCATCCCTGCTGTCGGTCATCATGCTCACACTGTAACCAAGGTTTTCCAGTATGTTTTTCCAGAGCCTGGTAAGGGCTGCCTCATCATCAACAAACAGGATCTTTTCAGTGCCGCATGGGATATCCTGTTCACGGGCCAAAAGATCGGACACAGGCTCTCTCTTAACCACAGGGAAATATATCCTGAATGTTGTGCCTGATCCAGGCACACTCTGGACATTTATTGCACCGCCATAGCTCTTTACAATACCATGCACCACCGCAAGGCCCATGCCTGTGCCCACCCCCTTTTCCTTGGTGGTAAAATAGGGTTCAAAAATCCTTTCTATTATATTGGGTGTCATGCCCTGCCCTGTATCGCTTACAGACAAAACTGTATATTTACCCGGAACCATTTCAGGATGTGACACGGTCAGGTTCTCATCAAAGATAATATCATAAAGCAACACCTCAAGTATGCCCCCCTCTTCAGCCATAGCGTGTGAGGCATTTGTGCAGAGGTTCATCATTATCTGGTGTATCTGTGTCGGGTCAGCCATCACAACACCGGCATCCCCCTTAAGGTTTTCTCTTATCTCTATTGTTGATGGCAGGGATGCCTTTAACAGCTTGAGCACCTCTTTTATCACAGGCTTGAGATACATTGGCCTGAGCTCCTGTTCACTCTTCCTGCTGAATGCAAGTATCTGGGCAACAAGGTCTTTTGCCCGGTAGCCGGCCTTGAGAATCTCATTAATGGAGTCAAAGGCAGGGTTATTGTTTTTGAGCTGGTAATTGGCAAGCTCTGAATAGCCTATAATAGCAGAAAGTATATTGTTAAAATCATGGGAAATCCCGCTCGCAAGGGTGCCTATTGCCTCCATTTTCTGCATCTGCTTGAGCTTTTCATCAAAAACTGTACTCTTCGTAACATCATTAATGATGCCCTGTACTGACAGTTCACCGTCGTAGGCAACAATTGATGCATTTATCTCGATTCTTATAATGGAGCCCTCTTTTTTAAGACCGGTAAACAGGCCGGATTTTGTAGGGGCGTTTTCATAGTCATCAGGCCATGTCTGGAGGGTTTTTTCTATTGCTTCATGTTCATTGGGGTGTATGAGGTCCCATATTGTGAGGTCAATCCCCTCTTCTTCTGTATAGCCGAATATCTCACACACTCTTTTATTGGAAAACAGGAGTCTCCCTGAGAGGATATCAACAATAAAAAGACCGAAGAAGGAATTTTCAACCAGGCTGCGGTACCTGTGCTCTATCTGCCTGTAGGCCTTTTTTACTTCATTGGAACTGAATCTCATAATAATCCTCATTCATTGTGAAAGATTATCACTAACCCTGTCTTGCTGAAGTAATTCTAAAGAAGTCAGCATTATATGCCCACAAAAACTGGAAGGCAATGGAAATTTTTTAATTTTAAAACCCGCTCTTTTACCCACTCATTTGCCGGTAATTTTTACAGGGAGGGGTAAAATCAGATAGATTCAAGAAAGCTTGCAGGGTCACCTTCCTTACGAATACCAAGGCGTGTAAGTGCAAAATCATATTTTACCGGGTCTTCAGGTATGATCCTTTTAAAGGCATTCGTTATCTGTATGGCTGTAACCATATTTGCCTGTTTACGCACGGTCATCTTCATGCCTGACCCGATATTATACATATGGGTATCAAGAGGTATAATCAGTTTTGAGGGGGATATCATATCCCACCCACCGGGGTCTACAGCATCCCTTCTTACCATCCACCTCAAAAAAAGATTCAGCCTTTTACATGCGCTGCCTCTGTCAGGTATGGGGATAAGGCTGTTTTTAATGCCCCCTGACTCATGGGTGAGTCTCTTTACAAAACGGGAAAGGCCGGGCAGGATATTTTCATTTGATTCCATGTACCCTGATAAAAAGGCATTTAAAAGAGAGCCATCTGTTTTAATAATTTTTTTAATAGCCCTGAGCATGCCTGATACATCATCCCCTGTGGTAAAGCGGTGTTTGAAGCCGTTAAAACTCTCTCTTAATCTCTTTTCTGTTGTTTCCATAAGATAGTTGTATGGAGAGGGAGAGATGATATTTAATATAGTCGATACACTCTTAAGTATCTGTGCCACCCTGCCATATGCAAGGGATGAGGCAATGATTCCAACTATCTCCCTGTCACGGATATCATCATAATCATAAAGGAATTCAAGCGGGTCAGGGTGCACGAACTCCCTTTTGTTGTAGTGGGAATAGAGCTCTTCGAGTTTTTGTTTCAGATTCAAATCTGTCTTACTGTTTTTCATGATAACCATCTCTTATCAGAGTGTCATCCCGAATTCAAGGGATTGCCTGTTAATGCTGATACCAGTCTCTTCATTTATCATGTCAAAACGGCTCTTTTTAAAAGGCAGATAGATAAGGCACTTTTCATTGATTTCAAAACTGGTTTGCGGCAGCAGAGGCAGGATATTTTTTTTCATAACCGCTGATGCGGCAAGAATAATCTTAAGGGCCTGAACAGCCTCCATCAGGGGAAGCGTAACCGGGTGTATACCCTTTGATGGGATGATATCCACAGGGTCATAATCAGCCATCTGCATTATTGTAAACTGGCGGGCAAGATTAAGGAACATCTTTGGCCTGATCTTAAAGGCAGGAGAGATATAGCTCATGGCTCTTGAACCGCGCCTTTTATCTATTATAAAGGGCTGATTGGTCACTCTCACAAAATCGCCAAAGGTATCTATATCTACACCCTTTGCCTGCGCAGTAATCTTCCAGAAGGGGATAAAAATAGTGTCATTAGACTGTTTTGCAGAGAAGATTACCTCTATCTCAGAAAATTTACCATTCTTTACATCCCATCCCTTAAGGCAATTGTCACAAAGGAGTACGACGCTCTCCCTTTCTCCCTTCATGTCTGAACCGCACTCAGGACAGAGCATTGGGATAAAGGAGACGGATTCAGGGGTTTTATCAGCTATCCTTGAGTCTATATCCTCTTCAGAAACAAAGGATTCTGCCAGGGCTCTTTTAAGAATGGCATCATGGAGTTTCCCATTCTCTATATATACAGGCAGATAAAAAATACTCATTGTCTCACCAATGAATGCCCTGTGGAGCAGCACATCACTCCCCTCATAAGAAGTGAGCCTTGCTGCCTTTGTGAGGATATCTGCGGCCTTGAGGGTGAATTTCATGAACCTGCCTGCTGTATCACCCCGCGCAAACCTCGCCTTCATGGCCTGTGGCCTGAAACCAAGGGAAATTGGTATACCGGCAAGGTTTACCCCTGCCTGTGTGATATCAATTACCCTGTGATCAACAGACGCATTGGTACAAAAAAAGATGTTGCCCCTGAACCTGAGATAAGGGATATGGATGATCTCCTTTTCAGCTGCCTTATGGGGAAGTATATACCGGAAGTAACCATGTGCAAACATGTAACTCTGCACATCGCAATGAGGGCAGGTCAAAATTCTGTCTCGCTCTGAAAGCTCAAGGGGAGCGCCGCACTGCGGGCACTCCTGTTCTATGACAAATCCCATCAGTCGCCCAGTTTTTCACCGCATTGATTGCAGAAGGTTGCCCCCGGTAAATTTTCAGTGGAGCATTTTTTACACAGCCTTGTAGCAGGTTTTTCATCTGCCGGATGGCCGCATCTGGAGCAAAACCTTGCGTTTGGCGGTAGATTCTTGCCGCAGTTGGCGCACTGGCTGAACACAACCTGCTGGTGCCCGCATAAGGGGCAAAATTTTGATTCATTCGGGATTGAGTTTCCGCAGTCAGGGCATTTACTCTCCTTCTGTGCATCCCCCTGATGGTTCTTTTGCCCTGGCTTTAACATCTCTGCAAACATGGCAGGCATCATGAGGCCCAGACCCATGCCCATGCCTGAGCCTGCGTCTCCTGTGTTTTCCGATGCCTTTTCAATGGCCATTGCCGCCTTCATCTTGACAAGCCTGTCAAGGTCATCAAAGACCTCCAGCCTGCTCTTGTCATCAATGGCCTTCTGTACCTCTGGCGGTGGCGTGATTGATGTGATAAATATCTGGCTCAGGGCCAGGCCGAATCTGGAAAAGTCCTCCTGAAGCCGTTTTTGAAGGCCGTCAGCCAGTTCATCATACCTGCCTGTAAGGTTTATTATGCTGTCAAGGTGCTCACCCAGGTGATCATTAAAACGGGAGACAATCACCTTTTTCAGGTAATCACCGATCTCATCCGCACTGTACATCCCCATTGTGCCTACGAGGCTGTTTATAAAAAGCACCGGCTGAACAATCCTGATATTGAATATGCCGTGGGCCCTTAATCGTATAAGACCCAGCGCTGTATCCCTGAATGCAACAGGGTCCCTTGTGCCCCATTTCAGGTTGGTAAAGACCTTGAGGTTTACCATGTAGACCTCAGCCCTGAGCGGACTGTTCATGCCCCACGGTGCAGAGAGCAGCTTTGTAAGTACAGGGATATTGCCTGTCTTAAGGGTGTGTCTTCCCGGGCCGAATGCATCCACTGCCTTGCCCTTGTAAAACAATACAGCGGCCTGACTCTCACGCACAATAAGCTGGGCCCCGAATTTCAGTTCGCCTGAACCCTTTTCCGGTATTCTGTGTGTGAGCTCATTGCCTGTCTCATCAAACCATTCGATCAGTTCAAGAAAAACAAGGTTGTCTGTTCCCATAAGATTTTATTCCTCTTATTTAGTTGATAATCCTTTCTGGCTTTCCTTTAATTCATACATGGCACTGTCGGCCCTGTCTATAAAAGACTCTATTGTGTCGTTCTCCATTATCATTGCTATACCTGCGCTGACAGAGAGGCTTATCTCCCCGTGTTTCTGTGAGACAAACCGTCTTTTTTTCAGGTTTTTGTTGAATACCTCTATCTTTTGCCTGGCCATCTCTTCTGTAAGATCTTCGATTATTACTGTAAACTCATCACCGCCATACCTGGCTATGAAGTCATCCTTTCTGAAGCTTTCCTCAAGGCATTCGGATATCTTTTTAAGCACCTTGTCACCGGCGATATGGCCGAGCTTGTCATTGATATCTTTAAATTTATCCACATCAAATACTATTAATGCAAATTCCTTTTTCCGGGTCTTATAGTTCTCAAAGGTCTCTTTTATCTTTACATCAAAGGCCCCGCGCGTGAAGAGCCCTGTAAGAGCGTCCCTCATGGCTGCCTTCTGATACTCCTTTGCCTTAACCGATATCTGCTGTGCCTTTTTTTCTACCAGGTTGATCCTCTGGTTAAGCCTTTCTATACTCTCCTTTGCTGCGGCTGTCTTTTCCAGTTCCTGCTTTTTCTTCAGGGATACAAGGTCTTTAATCTTGACAAGTTTTCCTATAACCGCCTCTTTGATCTCCTCTATTGTTGAATATGAATCAAATGATTCTGTGATATTACCTACCTGCCGGTTGATGTCAGATTCAAAATTTTCCATATCCTTAATATTTGAATCACCACTGAAATCTGTGACAAGGCTCTTTTCAAGCTCCTTTACCTGACCGAGCAGATTGATGAAGGTATTGTTTATCTCGGTAAAATCCTTTGATATCTTGATCTTTATCTTACCGATAAAATCCAGAAGCTTATCTGAAGGTTTCTTGATATCTATTTCAGCAGGTATGCCTTTACATTCAAGCTTGATGGAGTCGGCTGCCTTTTTCATATCATCAGACACAGGATAAAAATCCTCAAGGATTGCTGCCATGATCCTTTTTATAGCCCTGCATGACTCAATAAACCTCTCTGAAAGCAGCTCTATTTCATTTATCTGTTCACCCCCGCTTTCACGCTCCTTTGCAAGAAGTGAGTCCTTGAGGTCACGGTTAAGGGCTATAATATCATCAAGCCTTATCTCCCCTTCAGGGATTATTCTCTCCTTTATTCCCCTGATCTTTACAGATATCTCTTCCTGGCCTGCTGCCAGGAGATTGAATGAATTAAGGAGCTCTATCATCAGCTCCCTTTCCTCTCTCCTGGACTCTAAAAGTTTGATAAAGTCCTTCTTTAATTGCGCTATTTCATCCTTTTTTGTATCTGCCATAAGGTGTCCTGTCCTGTCTTAGATAATTATTTATCTTTTCTTTCAGACATGGGGATATAATCCCTCTCATTAAGACCGATATATACCTGCCTCGGTCTCTGGATCTTCCACTCAGGGTCTTCCATGCTCTCTTTCCACTGGGCGATCCATCCCGGGAGCCTGCCAATGGCAAACAGAACCGTGAACATATTGATTGGTATGGAGATCGACCTGAGCAGAATACCTGAATAAAAGTCTATATTGGGGTACAGGTTATGGTCAATAAAGTAAGGGTCTTTCAGGGCAACCTCCTCAAGCTCCATGGCGATATCCAGCAGCGGGTCACTGATATTTAGTTTTTCTATTACCTTGTAGCACCACTTTTTCATGATGATCGCCCTCGGATCATGTGTCTTGTAGACCCTGTGCCCGAATCCCATGAGTCGGAAAGGATCGTTTTTATCCCTTGCCCTTGCAACATAGGTGCCAACATTCGACCCGTTTTGCCTTATTTCATCAAGCATCTCTATTACCGCCTGGTTTGCGCCTCCATGCAGAGGCCCCCAGAGCGCGCATATCCCTGCTGATATGGCTGCATACAGGTTTACACGGGCGCTTCCTACAAGGCGTACGGCTGCGGTTGAACAATTCTGTTCATGATCCGCATGCAGTATCCAGAAAACGTTCATGGCCTTTACCAGGTCAGGGTCAATTTCATAGGGCCTCACAGGTGTTTCAAACATCATATTTAAAAAATTGGCCGCATATGAATAATCATGCCTCGGGTAGACAACACTGTGTCCCCTTGAAATCCTGTATGACATGGCAGCCATTGTGCGTATCTTTGAAAGCAGCCTTGTAACTGTAAGATTCAGCTCTTCCTGCTCAGACCTTTCCGGTATTTCAGGATAAAAGGCCCTGAGTGCATTAACCATTGATGAGAGTATGCCCATGGGATGAGAGCTTCTCGGGAAATTGGAGAAAAAATGCCTCATGTCTTCATGCACCAGGCTGGTGTCATTAAGCATTACAGAAAAACCGTTCAGCTCCTTTTGAGAGGGCAATTTGCCATTTATCAGGAGATAGGATGTCTCTACAAATGTTGACTTATCAGCAAGCTGTTCTATAGGTATACCCCTGTATCTCAAAACCCCCTTTTCACCGTCCATAAAGGTTATTGTGCTTATACAGCTTCCTGTGTTTGCATAGCCAGGATCAAAGGTGATAAGCCCTGTCAATTTTCTCAGTGTGGAAATATCAATAGCCTGTTCTCCTTCTGACCCGGTAATTATCGGGAGTTCATAATTCTTCCCGTTGATTGTAAGTAGTGCCTTTTCTTCCATCTATTCCTCCTGAATGGCTGTATGTCTATTTTTTATCTAAATATTAAGATCAACAATAATATGTAATATTTAGCAAATTGCCAATTCTTTTCATAGGTAATTGTATTAAAAAGGATATTCCACTAAGCGAGTGTCAAATTATTGGCAAGATATCCGGGCAGTAATCACCCGGCATTGTCTTAATCAGCCAGCGCCTGTTTAGATCAAGCCTCGAAAAGGTTATATGGATAAGATCACCCGCCTCATCAGCCATCTTATCCTGAAAGCTTTGTATATGATGCCTCTCTATACCCGAATCTATCAGTATGCCATCAAAACCCTGAGATTCAAGCCTGTTGATTATCTCTTTATCCGGGAGAGATATGGCCTGCCACCAGTATACATGCCTCTGCATTTCCCCTGATAACCCGGAATCAGCTCCTGAGCTTACGACAGTGAAGAGAATAGCGCGGTTCCCACCCTTGTAATAAAGGGGGCGCAAATGGCCGTCAAGATAATGGGGCCTGTCAATATGAGAAGCCTCCAGTAGCCGGGGCACTTCAGTCATATAAGGCGGATCAAAAAAAACAAGCTCACAGGGTGTGTGAGGGTTCATCTCTGTAAACAGGGACAAGGCCCTTAATACATAATCATGATCATCAACAGATGGCGGAACCATAAGCTGATATGGGTGGGTAACACCTCGCGCAGCCCTTTTCAGCTCATCCATGGTACGGTTCCTGTGAAGCCATACCTTGCAATATAGATATGCATCATCAATGCGCACCTTTACATCGGCCATTCTTTCAATGGGGAGGGCCTCTTCACCCCTGAATGAGAGGTCAATATCAGGCATTGGGTAAAAGGATACCTCAAGCCTCTTTTCAGCCTCAATAAAGGCATCCAGCATCTCATCCTCTGTAAAGGTGTTTGTTGACAGTACCGTGTAGGGCGGAATTTTATCATAGGTAATCCCAAGCCTCTCTGCATCCCGCCTGAACCCTGTTCCAGGCAGAATGGAGAGTGGGAAGAGCTGAATATCATCACCAAGGTTATTATCAATAATAAACTTGAGGGTATTTTTGAACCCTTCCATGTCATCACCGGGGAGGCCAAGTATAAGGTCTATCTCTGTGGTGATACCCCTATTCTTCAAAGCCTCTATCCCCTTTATAAAACGATTCAGATCGGTCTTTCTGTTCATAAGGCGGAGGGCATTTGTATTTGTACTCTGAAGACCTATTTCAAACCATTTGAACCCGGCATCTGCAAGAAGGGCCGCAAGCCCATCATCCACTGAGTCTCCCCTGATCTCGCTTATCAGGGTCATGTTGTGCTCTTTGTTTATTTTGGCTAGTCTTTTTAAAAGTGAAGGAAGGTCAGGCCTTGCGTTAAATGATGGGTCAAGGAAATATACCTCCTTTACATCATTTGAAACAGCCCATTCAAACCCCTCTGTAACGAGAGTGTCCGCCTTGAAAAGAGCTCTTTTCCTCGCCTTGCCATAGTAGCAATATGAGCATGCATATGTGCAGCCCCGCATGGTCTCAAGCAGCATGCTGTTTTCTATGGAGGGATTAAGTATGCCTGAAAGATATGGGGATCTGGATGAGCTGAATATTTTGCCTGCATCAGCCTGCCCCCTTTTTTTGAGCCACACCTCTGGCTCAGTAAGGAGCTGTGCAAATATCCTTTCACCTTCACCATATACACAAAAATCTATAAGGCTGTTATTTACAAGCATGGCGTTATCTGCTGTCACCTCAGGGCCTCCAAGCACCACCTTTGGTGAATAGCTTTTTTTTATCTCCTTAACCAGGTGCAGTATGCGTTTTATGTTCCATACATATGAGGTAAAGCCAATGATATCAGCCCTTATGGCAAGGATACTATCGATTAGCGCTGTGTCACCCATATATGAGGCGCTTATCTGCGGATAAACAATGATCTCTGTACCCGGTATATGATCCGCTGCCTGTTGCAGGCAAGCTGCGGCAAATGGGATATTACCTGTCCTGCGGCCGAAATTAAGCTGTGGTACAGGAAGCTGAATTAAAAGCGCCTTGATCATAAAACCCCTGTGCTGAAATCACCGGCTGATAAGATATTTTCTGCTGCACCTTGGGCATGAGACCTCAAGGTGATCGAGGTTGCCCCAGAGCTCATTCTGCTGATCGTCAGGAAGTGATTGAATCATTTTTGTAATCATCTGCATATTGCAGGGGCATTCATAAAAAAGGAGCATCTCCTGGAGCAGGGTGATTTTATTATCTGCAGCAAGGCCAAAGCAGCGTGATATCAATTCGCTGTCAGTTAACCCCTCTATTTTTTCAAACCTGCCGCCAGGTAAAGGTCTTAAAAGTACACCTTTACCTTTGTCATCAACAGCAATGCGTATAAGGGTCTGCTCTGATTCAGCAAAGTAATGCTCAACCGCCTCAACAGGGTCATGTGTAAATAATGAAAAGCGGCTCTGCGTAACAGGCGAATTCTTTGCCTGTCTCTGGACAGCCACAAGGTTCCTTTCAGGATCGCTCTTAAGCAGGGTCCCGCACATCATGCCGTTTGGCTCCACTCCGCAGAAGAGCCCGGTGCTTAATCGCGGGAATGTTACTGACCATCCCCAGTATTCGGTTTCAGGGAGTGATACTGCTGCAAGCCCTGCCGCAGCTAACATGCGAAAAAGCATGGTGGTTTTACCCTTTTCCGGGACAGCTATTTCATACCTGCCGCAATAGGCCATGTAGCCTTCCCATATCTGTTCCGCCTCACCGGTAACGACTATAAGATCAGCGTCTTCCCAGTGGTACCTGTAATAGTGTGCAAGGTGCATATTTCTATTCATATTTACTCAATGTTATTTAATAAACCTGTATATCTATTAAGCCCGGAACTAGTCAGCGCCGCTGCATTCCTTGAGAAATCTCTCAAAAAAGCTCTCCATAAAGGCGTGTCTTTCAAGGGCGATCCTGAGACCCTCTTTAGTAAGAATACGATCTTTTACCTTTACGAGTTTAACCCTGTACTCACGGTAACAGGTATCATTTTTAGAGTAGGATTCGCTCTCTTCAGGGGTTATATCGGGGTTGTGCAGGGTTGCTCCAACCTCGCCTGCAAAGAGGAATGCCCGGCCTATACCAACAGCACCAATTGAGTCAAGCTTGTCTGCATCAAACAGCACCTTTGCCTCAATGGTTTCAGGGATATTTTTACCCCTGAACCTGTGTGTCCTTATGGCATGTATAATATTCTTTCTGCCTGCATCAGGTATAGTGAGCTTTTTCAGGATCTCTGCTGCGAGTTCAGCCCCCTTTTCAGCGTGACATATCCTGCCCTTTGCCCTGTCCTGAAATGGCCGACCAATATCGTGCAGGTAGGCCGCGATCCCCAGTATATCAAGGTCTGCCCCCTCAACCTTACCGATCCTCATGCAGAGGTCATAGACCCTTTTGGTGTGATACCAGTCATGGCTACCGCTTGATTCAGCAGCCATCTTTTTTGCCGCCTCTTTTATATATTCCATGTCCAATTTAAATATCTCTTATAAATCCTGATCCTGGCTGCCCTCTTCCTGCATGGCATTTTCCATTTTCGGTATATAGTTTTCTCCTATCTCTTGACCTTGCAGGTTTTTTATCACTGGCAGAGGATTTCTTTTTTCATGCTCATCAAGGGCCTTTTCCCACTGCTTCTTTGTCTTTTCATCAAGGGGGGCCCATCCCATCCTGCCCCTGCATTTAGGAAACTTTGAGCAGCTGAGCCAGGGGCCTCTGGCGCTTCTCCTTATATTGAGATTTGACTCACACTTGGGGCACTTGAGGTCTGTGAGAAGCGGCGGTGCCTTTGGCAATGTGATAAAACCCTTCTTATCCATGTTAAGGATGCCATCACATTCAGGGTATCTTTTACAGCTGATAAATGGCCCGAAACGCCCCTTTTTCATGAGCATCGGCTCTCCACATTTTGGGCAGGCTATGTCAGTCTGCTCCGGCACAGAGGGCGCCCCGTTCCGGTCTATGGGCGCGGCATATTTACAGTTCGGGTAGCTTGCACAGCTTAAGAATCGCCCGTTTTTACCAAAGCGGTATACTGTCCCGCTCCCGCACTGGGGGCATTTATGGGGCGCAGGTTCTGTCTCAGCCTTTGCATGCTCCATATCACTGTATGCCTTTTCAAGGTCGGTCTTAAAGGGGCCATAAAAATCCCTGAGCATCTGCACCCAGTCAGCATGCTTATCAGCTATGTCATCAAGCTTCTGTTCCATGTCCCTGGTATATCCTACCTGCAGGATGTCAGCGAATGCATCAACAAGCTTATCAGTAACAACCTTGCCCAGGTCTGTTGCATAGAAACGATTCTTTATCTTTTCAGAATATTTCCTGTTCTGTATGACCTGTATTATCTGGGCATAGGTGCTTGGCCTGCCAATACCCTCTGCCTCAAGCTTCTTCACAAGTGACGCCTCAGTATACCTGGGCGGGGGTGATGTAAAATACTGCATGGGTTCAATATGTAATGCTGCAACCTGCTGACTGTTTTTTAACGCAGGCAGGGTAGCCTCATCAGATGAGCTGGGCACACCAATAACCCTGTAATAACCGTCAAAGATAAGCACCCTTCCTGATGCTTTGAATATGAATTCATCTCCGTTATCAATACCTGAAATCAGGACTGATGTATAATCCCATTCCGCCTCGTTCATCTGACATGAAACAAACCTATCCCATATGATCCTGTAAAGCTTGTATTGTTGATCAGTAAGTGATGATCTTACCCTGTCAGGGGTGAGTGTTACATCTGTAGGCCTGATCGCCTCATGCGCCTCCTGGGCCGATTTGTTTGAAGAGGCAAAATAGTTAGGTTTTTGAGGGAGATATTTTTCCCCATAATTCTTTGCTATGAATTCCCTTGCCATTGAGATGGCATCAGGAGAAATATGAGTTGAATCGGTTCTCATATAGGTGATAAGGCCTACAGAACCCATACCGCTTATTTCCACACCCTCATAAAGTGCCTGTGCTGTGCGCATAGTAGCCTGTGTTGTAAAACCCAGTTGATTTACGGCTGCCTGCTGAAGGGTGCTGGTAATATATGGTGCGTTGGCCCTGTTCTTTGTACGTTTTGTCTGGATAGATTTAATGCGCCACTCAGGGCCTTTTTCCGCATGACCCTTAAGCATCACAAACAAACCGCTCCGGCTGTTTTTATCCTGCTCCTCTTCCTCTATCTTTTTATCAAGTATAAAACCTGTTCTTTTAGCTGTATCAAGCGCTTCCTGGAAATTTTGCGGTTTAAATTTATTACCGTTTACCTCTGTCAGTTCCGCTGTAAAACCTGCATGGTCACAGAGCCATTTATTCTTCTCATCAAGTGTCCTGCCTGTTAATCGCCCCTTTGCCTTTGGCAATGACTTTTCAAACCATGCCCTCAGTTCATCTCCAAGTTTTACGCATGATGCAAGGTCAGAGGTGAAGTATCCTGTTATCTTCCAGTATTCCTCTGGTATGAATGACTCTATCTCCCTTTCTCTCTCAACGAGCAGCCTTACTGCTACAGACTGCACCCTGCCTGCGCTTAAACCCCCTGCCACCTTTTTCCAGAGGAGCGGAGAGACCTGGTATCCAACGATCCTGTCAAGTATCCTCCTTGCCTGCTGTGCATTGACCTTATCCATGTCAATATGCTGAGGTTGACTGAATGCCTTTTCTATCTCCTGTTTGGTGATGGCATTAAACACAACACGTTTGGCGGTTTTGATATCAATATCAAGGGCCTCTGCGAGGTGCCATGCTATGGCCTCCCCTTCACGGTCAAGGTCTGTGGCAAGCCATATGCCTGATGCCCCTTTTGCAGCAGTCTTAAGCTCCTTTACTGTTGTACCCTTACCCTTGATTATCTGATAGGTCGGCGCAAAGTCATTCTCAAGATCAACACCGGGCACAGGGTTTTTGACACCTTTCGGATTTTTGCCGGGGAGATCCCTCACATGCCCTACCGATGCCATTACAATATAGTCCTTGCCCAGGTATTTATTTATGGTGCGCGCCTTGGCCGGAGACTCAACAATAACAAGCTGTTTACCTGTCTGGGTTTTCCGGCTTGCTGTCTTAGAACTCTTTTCTTTTTTATCTTCTATCATTCTTAATATGATTCCAGTCTCTGAATATTGTTTTATAGATTAAACAAGTTACTTCACAAACATCTTTCCGGGCAACTGTTTTATGATACCCTTGAGCTCCAGTTTAGTAAGGGTACCTGAAAGCTCGCCTGAGACGATATTGCCCTGCTTCTGGATCTCATCAATGTGCATCGGGTAATCACCGATTATGTCAAAGATGGTTTTTTCAATATCATTCATCTCAGGCAAAATCCTTTTTATCATGGTATCACCCTTGGGAATTCCGGGATAATTCATGCCAAGAGATTCCATGATGTCATCCGCATTTTCAACAAGCATGGCCCCATGTTTTATCAAAAAATGGCATCCCCTGCTCTTATAAGATTCTATGCTCCCCGGAACAGCAAATACATCCTTGCCCTGGTCAAGTGCAATGGAGGCTGTTATCAGTGAACCGCTGTTTTTTGTGGCCTCAACAACCAGCACTCCCTTTGATAGACCGCTTATGATCCTGTTTCTCTGCGGGAAATTGGGTGGAGAAGGTGATGTCCCCATTGGGAATTCAGACACAATGGTCCCGCTTTCACATACTTTATCATATAGCTTTCTGTTGGCTAACGGGTATACTATATCTATACCGTTTCCAAGCACTGCAACTGTAAAACCCTTTCCTGCAATACAACCCCAATGTGACCATGCATCAATACCGAGGGCCATGCCGCTTACAATGCCAAGGCCTCGCCTCGCAAGCCCCTGACCAAATTCCTCTGCCACCTTTAATCCATAATGTGTAGCATTCCTCGACCCGACAATCGCTATAAAGCTTTTGCTTTGAGGGATACATGCGCCTTTCATATAAAGGATCATGGGCGGGTCATGTATCTCTTTCAGTGGCGCAGGATACTCAGGGTCATGGAATGTAACAATCCTTGCGCCGCATGCCCCGGCCTTTTTTATTTCCGCTTCAGGGTCAATTTCAAAACGCTGGTTTACTATATCCTGAACAGTCTCTTTCCTGAGGCCATTCACATCGGATAACTCCGATTTGGATGCCCTGATAATTCGCTCAGGATCACCAAACTTTGATAAAAGATTCTTAAAAGTTACATTCCCTATACCTTTTACCCCGGACAGGGCAATCCAGTAGCATTTTTTATTCGACCATAAGGACATCTGTGCCAACCCGGTTAGTATTGAATACGGCGGGAATATACAACAGAGCTGTATTTAGTAGTCAAGCTTTTTCTTTAAGAGACCTTTTTATTGGGCAGAGCAGTTTGCCTTTGCTGAGATATAATCAGGTATCTCTGTCCATGATACGCTTTTCATGTATGCGCCTGTTTCAATCTGTTCAGGTGCAACAAGAACAATTGCTGTTGCAGTATCAGGGTATGTATCAATTACCATTGCAATGCCAAAATGGCGGTCAGGAAGGATGACCATCTCTTCCCAGACCTTAAGTATCTTTTCAGGCTTTGGGTCTTTCACAATATTGGATTCTACTATCTCAAAGACGTTACCATTTTTTATACCGGCATTGCTGCCTTTATCCATATATATTAAATTATATTGATGTATCAGGGTCAGGTTGTGTTCTGCCGCAACGATATTTGCAAGGATATCCCCACTGTTTGATTCAGGAAGTATACAACCGGGAATAACCCTCAAAGGTAATATGATATCATCTATATTGATAGGAGTGTGGGCCTCTGTTATCTTTGCCTGGTAAACGTTCTCCTTCTCCCTTAATACCTCTTCCTTCAATGTAAAACCGGTTTTTTTCTCAATAACAAGTTTACCGGAGACATCAAAAACATAACCTGACTTTTCTTTTGTTACAGGGTGTATTACACGCTGTGATACCTTCCCGATGCTGAACTCATCACCTGTATTGATCTTTTTAGTATTCTCAAAAATTACATATACAGTATCATCCTTGCTCAGAATAATATTCTTATCTGAGCTGGCAAAGAGTGTACCCCATGTGTCTATTTTTTCAGACGAGTAAAAGCCCATTTTATTGGTGTTTATTATCCCGTGGATGTCAATACCAGTGAAAGGTGACGGTTCTTCAGCCTTCGCAACCTCAGGCACGGTTTTTTCCGGTTGGGCAATAAGCTCAGAGATCTCATATAGGGTAATTACATCACCTGGAATAAGCAGGTGCGGGTTTGTAATAAAACTGTTCATCTCCCACAATTTTGGCCACACGCTGTTGTCACCGTAGTAACGCTCACAAATATCCCATAGAGTATCACCTTTAATGACGGTGTGAGTCATTTTTTCAGCGGCTATGGAAAGGGGGGAATAGAGTATGGCTGTGACAAAAAAGAACAACGATATTTTGAATAACTGTATTTTTATCTTTTTCATAGGTGAATATCCTGTAATTGTTTGGATTTTTGATAAATTACATCTTTCAGTGATTATTGTCAAACGATTTTTACCCTGAATTAGTTCAAGTTAATTTGTTTTAAGTAATATTTTTACTAAACGATCCATATCCCCACTTTTTTACTATGCCAAAAAAGTATATACTTACCGGGGAAATGCAAAATTGATGCCTGAAAGGAGGTTTTGAGTCATGATTTTTTTATAAACAGACGGAAGTTTATGGGTAAAAATATATTTGAACAGGATCAGATGAAACAGGCGGTGGAAATCGGGTTAGGGGTTTCAGGCCCTGATGATATAGAGATCGTGACAGATGATTCTATCAGCAAGGCATATGCGGATAAGATTACAGGAATATTGATGAAAGGTTAGTAAAACAGGGTAGACACGCCCGCCGTCGCAGGGCTATGGCGCAGCAAGCAGGTCTATCCCTGCAATCTCTTAAAACATATTATCTGGTTCCTGTGTTCGGCAGGAACCTGTTTTTATACGCTCTGCATTGAATTAGCCTAACGATGAATAATGTATTGAATGAATTATCTGCAGAGCGTCAAGGCATATGTCTCCACGGACTGTTGGAACAGGAAAAATCAAATAGTAAAAGATGAAATATTTTCAAGTCTGTCTGCTACGGCTCTAACTACCTTAAAAACCCTTTCAAGGTCAAACCCCTTATAATCATCACCTCGCAATACAGGCTTTAATTCTGTATCAAGCTGTTTTTTTAGAGAGTCATAATGCTGATCAGTGACATTTACAGGCGCATTATCTGGTACAGCAACCTTTTTTGAAACAAGGTCAAGAAATGTCACATCATCAGGGATAAAGTTTTTCTTACGTATGGCATAATCTATATCATAAAAATCCCTGATAGCGGGTTCTCTGCGCGACAGGGCAGCCCGAAATTTTTCAGCCATTCCCTCTTCATAGGAAATACACTGGAAATAGAAAGGCTGCATCATGGCATTACCGGAAACAGGGTTAAGAAGAATGGTTTTTAAATTACCTTTTACAGGAGGCATAATGAGCGGTTCACGTAAACCCAACTCAATCTTGATGATCTCCTCATACCCGCCCAGCAGAGACTGATAACCTACAACAGCAATATATTGCATGGAATTGTTAGCACCTGTAAGTGGCTGAACCAGCCTGAACATATCCAATTCATTGGTAAGGTTGTTTATTGCATTTTTTAAAGGGTCTGCCATTTTGCTTCGTTTTGAACGTGACAACACTAAAGGGGCTGATATTGCAAAATCGAGGTCTTCGCTTAACCTGTAAAATCCTGCATGCACTTTTGCAAGGCATGTCCCCCCTTAAAATACAATGGTATCATCTGTTGTTGCCAAATAATGGAGGAGCAGGGTGCAGAAATAATCCTTTTCTATCAACCTTTGCGAGAAAAGTGTCTCAGCAGCAGTATAGTTAACCGCCTCTCTGAAGAGAGGAACATCCCTGTGAACCTGGACAATAGTTCCTGTTTTATGATTATTCATTTAAGGTAACCCCCCAGCGTCGGTTGATTCTGCCGCGTTTCGGCCTTAAAGGTATCCATGGAATCAGGGAAGTTGTAGGTTTTAGCTGCCTCTGTAACCTTTTAAGAAGGCTTTCTTCTGTCCCCTCCATATCAAGGAGCAGGGCTATTCTCCTTATGGTGCCGGTATCGCCATAGCGAAGGGTCAAATTAATGAGGTTCTTAGCATCAATACGCCCTGAATTTAGCTCATTCTTTATCCACCCGTATGCACGGGGCAGAGAGTTGAATCTCGACCAGTCATACACTGCATCAACCAGGGTACGAATCCTTGAGGAATATACTATTGTTAAACCTTCGGCAGTCTTAAACTCTTCTGTATCTCCAAGCCTCTTTTCATCCACCTTGATGAGTGAAAGAGAAACTGCGCCTACATTTCGTTCACCTGAAAGGCAGTTGTTATAGGCATAAATCCTTACTGGTACCTGTTCATCAAAACCATAGCGATTAAAGGCATTTGGACCGCATACCTGGTATCCGCCCTTATAGGCATCCATAAGGGTTTTGATAACCAGTGTTTGATCAGGGCTCCATTTTCCACCCAGGGGTAACCTTTCCGGTACAAGATAAAGGCCGCGCTGTACCCTTGCTATCATCCCAGCCATTGCAAGGCGACTAAAGAGGTTTCGCTCCTGATCAGGGGATAGTTCAAGTGCAGAAGCAATATCACCAGGTTTTAAAACCCGCAGCTTTCGCATCTGTATATATGCAAAAAATTGTGTCTCAAGTCTTCCTAATCGTTTTTTCATTGGTGCATTGTATTTTATAGTTAATAGTCTGTCAAGCGATTAACTTAAAATAGAATACATATGAATATTCTAAAACCTTTTAATGCTGTTTATCCCTTTCATCTTTTTCTGCGACACAATAGATACCGCCCTCTTCAGCGCCCGGTTTAAAGCACCTGTTGCAGGATATGCATCTGGCCTTTGTGGTGTCACCCCTTTTCCACCTTGATGCAAGGTCAGGTTCCCTGATTAGCGGTCTTGACATGGTAATGTAGTCGATCCCATCATCTTTTACAGCCTTTTCACACACCTCATATGACCTGAAACCACCCACAACCATGACAGGGCAATTGACAGATGCCTTGACTTTCAAGGCATATGGCATGTTCCATCCCTCTTTTTCAGGCCTGTTTACCCTCATCCTTAATGGGCCGTTTTTTATACCAGATGCGCTGTTGCCCGATGATACCTCTATGGCGTCAATGCCAGCATCAGAGAGCCTTTTTGCCACATATAAACCATCATCGATCTGGAGACCTCCATCCATATTATCCGCGCAATTCATCTTGATCATTACAGGAAAATCATCGCCCACCTTTGTCCTTACCTTTTTATAGACCTCCATGACAAACCGGCTCCGGTTTTCTATATCTCCGCCATATTCATCCTTTCTCAGGTTTGTATGTGGCGACAGGAACTGGTTTAAAAGATAACCGTGTGCAGCATGAAGCTGCACCGCATCAAAGCCATATTCCCTTGCCCGGTATGCGCCTTCACCAAATGCATTTATTATTTCCAGAATTTGTTTCAGGGAGAGTTCTTTAGGTTTTGCCTGGTAATGGGCCACCATTACCGCTGATGGCGCAACCAGTTCACCCCCTGCATTATCAGGTATGGCCTGGCCGCCTGCATGCACAAGCTGGATGGCAATAGCTCCGCCTGAATCGTGAACAGTATTAACAAGCCTTTTATAATCCCCTTTAAATGCATCTGTATTGATTCCAAGTTTTCCTGCAAGCTGCTTACCCTCAGGCGTTACAAATGCATAACCTGTTGTCATGAGCCCAATACCGCCCAGGGCAAGTTTGCTGTACAGAGTGATCAACTTTTCAGTTGGCCTGCCATCAGGGTCACACATCCCTTCCCATGTAGCAGACCTTACAAGACGATTCCTGATTCTCATGCCCTTTATAACTATTTCATCAAATATTGCTGCCATAGTACCCTATCTTTTCATCCTCAGATAGGCATCTATAAAATTATCAATATCACCATCCATGACCTTTTCAAGGTTACCGACCTCTTCATTTGTCCTGTGATCTTTTACCATCCTGTAGGGGTTGAACACATATGACCTTATCTGGCTTCCCCAGGCAATATCCTTCTGGTTCTGGTGCATCTCGTGCTTTTTTTGATCCTGCTTGCCCTTCTCAAGGTCATACAACCTTGCCTTAAGGACCATCATTGCCATCTCTTTGTTCCTGTGCTGGGATTTTTCATTCTGGCACTGTGCCACAGTATTTGTCGGGAGATGGGTTATCCTGATGGCTGAACTTGTCTTGTTAACATGCTGTCCGCCAGGGCCGCTTGCCCTGAATGCATCTATACGCAGATCCTTTTCATCTATCTTGATATCTATATCCGTGTCCACCTCCGGGATAACTGAAACAGATGCAAAGGTGGTATGCCTGCGGCCAGTCGCATCAAATGGCGATATCCTGACCATGCGGTGAACACCGTGTTCAGCCTTCATAAACCCGTATGAATAGGGGCCTGATGCAGAAAATGTGACACTCTTGATACCTGCCTCATCGCCTGGCATGTAATCAATTACCTCGGTCTTATACCCCTTTGATTCACACCATCTCAAATACATCCGGTAGAGCATTTCGACCCAGTCCTGAGACTCTGTGCCCCCTGCTCCTGCATTAATTGATACTATGCTGTTTCTTCTGTCATCAGGATCACTCATAAGGCACTGAAGATCGAGACTTTTTACCCTTTTCTCCAGACCGGTTATGTCCTGTTTAAACTCTTCAATCGACTCCTTATCATCATCTTCAGAGGCCATCTCAACAAGCATGGTCAGATCCTCTGTTTCCTTTTTCAATCCCTCCCAATTTTCTATGGTATCCTTCAGATTCGAGCGTTCCTGTGATATGCGTGAGACTTCGTCCTGGGGCTTATCCCAGAAACCCGGTTTTGACATTATTGCATCGAACCGTTCAAGCTCCAGTATCTTGGAATCCAGGTCAAAGATGACTCCGAAGCATGACAAGGATTTCATTGAGTGTATCTAATTTTTCTTTAAGCTCATTTTCCATAATTTTTTCTCCTTCACAGATTATTAAAATGAGCAGAGAAGATAACACCAAAAGGCTTGAGAGTAAAGGGAATGATATGTGACGATAGGGCGAATAATTATTCGCCCGTACATTGGGTTTCAATCTACAATCCTGTGGGAGAGTTTCAAAAACTACTGTAGGGGAACAGTGCCTGTGCCCTCTTTCCACATCACGCACTAGCGAGGGGGTCATCATAAAGTTCACACAAAGACGCAAAGCCACAAAGTGGGTGAGCATTAATAAATGTAGGGGCACAGCGACTGTGCCCTCTTTCAAACCACGTTCCCGTGAGGGGGACTATCGCCTCGCTAATACTCCCCATTCCCTAGATCTGGTACTGCATGTCATGCAGCTGGCGAAATCTTCCATTAAGCTCCATCAGATCCTTATGTGTCCCTGACTCAACAATCTCTCCTTTTTCAAGGACAAATATCCTGTCGGCATTTCTTATTGTGCTAAGCCTGTGGGCAATAACAAAAATGGTGCACTTGCCTTTCATGGATTCGATTGATTTCTGAATAAGCTCTTCACTTTCAGCATCAAGGGCAGAAGCCACCTCGTCCAGTAGCAGTATGGAGGGATTCGTAAGAATTGCCCTCGCAATGGAGATCCGCTGTTTCTGTCCGCCGGAAAGCAGTGTCCCCCTGTCACCTACTACAGTATCGTATTGCTCCGGTTGCGCCATGATAAAATCATGGGCATGGGCTGCTACAGAGGCTTCTATTATGGCATTCTTATCAATGTCAGGAGATCATCATAAATTTCACACAAAAACACAAAGGTTTTAATGGGAGAGTTCCAAAAACTGTAGGGGCACAGCGCCTGCCTGCCCCGCCATAGCTTTAGCGTCGGCGTCGTGCCCTCTTTTTTCAAGCCACGCCCCGCTAGGAGGCTGTCCGAGAATAGGTAGTCACGCCTTATTTAGTAAAAAAAAATAGAGAGGAATGATAACGCGAAAAAGGTAAGTATAAATAAATACAGGGTCAATCAGCATTAAACAATAATGATATCAAATAGTTAAACCAATTTACATATTGACATTTTGTGCATTATATGGTTATCTTCATTTACAATTCACAACATAAAAGGAATCGTTCAATGAAGATACCCTTCAAGAAAGACCCAGTTGAATACAAGCAAAAAGCCCTGTTTGTCAGTAACGTATTTGATCTACTTCCGTCCG
>JAFGFM010000001.1 GCA_016931115.1 Deltaproteobacteria bacterium
AAACTGCTAATAGAATATGGCGCTAAAGTGAATACGAGGCTTCGTGACGGAACAACACCCCTTATGATTGCGGCAAATATGGGGGATTTTGAACTGGTAAAATTCCTTCTGGAAAATGGTGCAAAGATAAATAAGAAGGCCCAAAACGGCACAACAGCCCTCTGGATAGCAGTTACAAGAAGACATAGCCCAATTGCCATGCTCCTTATTGAAAATGGCGCTCATGTAGATATTATAAACAAAGACATTGATGTTTCTATTTTAATGATTGCATCTCAGAATGGACACACGGAGATAGTAAGGCTTTTCTGTGAATGGGGGTCTGATATAAATCTCATGGTGGCTATCGGGGGAAAAGAGTATTCAGCACTTATGCTGGCTGAAAGAAACAGATGGAAAGAGGCATCAGGTGTTCTTGAGAGTGTTGGGGCGAAGGAATAACAGAGGGTCATTCCTGTCTAAAAACGGTTTAAGGTTTACGGTATATGGTATAAGACAGGTAGTTGGGTTGATAACCCAACATCATTTTAGTTTTTGTTGGGTTGCTTCGCTTAACCCAACCTACGCGCTACGCGCTAACCTGCCTTCGCACGAGGCTATGGCGGAAAAGGTAGCAGAAAAATAACCGTAGGGGCAGACCAGTGTGTCTGCCCGGTATTTACCCATAAGCTACATTGGCGGGCCGACACGCAGGTCGACCCCTACAGTTAATTTTTATCATGTGACGGTTCATTGGGGCGGTAAAAGACTTTGGTACTCACAGGTTGCTGGTAATGTGGTGAAGCAGAT
This sequence comes from Deltaproteobacteria bacterium, assembly GCA_016931115.1. GTDB lineage: Bacteria > Desulfobacterota > DSM-4660 > Desulfatiglandales > HGW-15 > JAAZBV01. Next base: position 790 of record JAFGFM010000001.1, read on the forward strand.
TTTTACGAGTCTGTCATTATTTACAGGGGTTAATTATGAAAATCAATTTTATGTTTTTACTGATATTGTCAATATTGTTTTTACATGGATGCGCCACAACCCATAAGATGGAATTAACGGCCGTTGCATTGCCGGATCAGAAAACAGACCCCTATGGCGCGGTTGTCTCGGTAAAAATGCACATTGTTTCAATCTCACCCTATAAAGAAATATCCTATATGAATGCCAACGACATATTTAATTTAATTATAGAAAACGGCGGAGAGGAGCTAATAACAATAGGCTATGAAAACATCACAGTGATATTTGAAGGGAATGATAAAAAACGGACTTTTAAAAACTGGATATGCTGTCTTCAAGGGAATTCATGAACGAAATTGAGTATAAATACATGAGAAGAATGTTAAATGATGCGGTTTATTTAACTCGGGGTAATGATTATAGTTCTTTACCTGCTATTTTTGCTAATGTTCCTGAAGGCTATTCTATGTCTCGATCTTTGACGCTTGAGGAAAATATGAGAAAATTTAAAATACTGAGGGAAATTTCATCTGACCTTTATTTAAACCAAAAGACCATAATGCCCCGTGAAAGCATAAGCGTATTAATATCCTGTCGAACAAATGAAATTCCTCGCAGGATAACAGGGGATATTAAGATTAAGGTTTCAATTGACGGTGAAGAACATGTATTTACTTTCAATCGCAGATGACATCGGAAATTAATCAGTTAACATGGAGAAGGAGATACAATTAAAATGGGAGTTCTAAATACACTGGAAAAATCAATGCCCTCTTTTCAAAAGACCAGCACATTTTTTGCGACAATTGTGATCCCTGTTGAGCTTGTCGTTGGCATTATGGTCTATAAATATATCCTGGGAGACCCTTCCCATTTTGTGGATAATAACCCGTTAAATCACCCTCTTTCAGGGGATATACTGGGGATGATGTATAAAGGCGGGGACACAGTGCCAGTCATCATAACCTATTTTCTTGTGGTGCTGACCTTTTTGATCGAGAGAATATGGACCCTTAAAAAGGCCAGGGGAAATGGGAACCCGGCACAATTTGTAGTGAGGGTGAAAATGCTTATATCTGCTCATGATATTGATACTGCAATAAAAGAGTGTGACCTGCAGCAGGGGTCAATAGCAAGTGTTATAAGGGCAGGTCTTGATAAATTTCAGGAGCTTGAAAACCGCAAAGAACTCGACTTTGACAAAAAAAACCTCTCCCTCCAGAAAGAGCTTGAGGATGCAGCCGACATGGAACTCCCCATGCTTGAAAAAAATATCATAATACTTTCCACCATTGCTTCACTTTCAACCCTCACAGGGCTTCTTGGAACTGTAATAGGGATGGTCAAGGCCTTTGCAGCCCTTGCCCATTCAGGCGCACCTGATGCCCTTGGTCTTGCAACAGGAATATCAGAGGCATTAATGAGCACGGCCCTGGGCATGATCACATCCATGCTGGCTATAATCTTCTACAGTTATGTCACTACACGAATAGACCATATAATGTACCATACAGCCGAGGCCGGGCAGATGATTGTCCGCACCTTCAACAGCAGCGTTGAATAACCGGGGTTCCGCATGGCAATAAATAAAATCAGAAAAGGCAGGCCTGGAATCGATATGACCCCTATGGTTGATATGGGGTTTCTTCTTGTCGCTTTTTTCATGATCATAACCCAGTTTGCACCCCCTGACCCTGTTCAGATTACCGTGCCTGCCTCTACCGCCATGGCCAAACTCCCTGAAGCAAATCTGATCACCATCATGGTTTCAAAAGAGGGGATTATCTATATAAAGATAGATGGAAAGAGAAACCTGAAGGGGCTGGGACAGGTAATAAACAACGGATGGGACCTGGGGCTTACAGCAGATGAGATAGATGTCTTTTCAAATCTGCCCGGGATTGGCATACCTGTTTCCGGTTTAAAAGAGTATCTCAGGTTGTCTGATTCAGAACGTAAAGGGATTATCATGACAGGCATACCTGCAGGTAAAGATCATAATGAACTGGGCGACTGGATATCATATGCAATGTTATCCAACCCCATGGCCAGTGTAGTGATTAAGGGTGACAGGCTTACCCCGTATCCTGTCATAAAGCGGATAATGGATACCCTTCAGGATATAGAGGTAAATACCTTTTCACTAATAACAGATACGAAAAGCAAAACAGATTAGGTCAAAAAGGCAATTATTTTGGGTGAATTCAAAACAGAACAAAAAAACAGCAGAGGGATATTAAAGAAGAAAGAAAAAGTGATGCCCAGAGTGGATATGACACCCCTGGTGGACCTTGCCTTTCTGCTGCTGACATTTTTTATGCTTACCACTACATTCAACAAGCCCCAGGTAATGGAAATAAAGATACCTGAAAAAAGAGATGCAAATGCTGTCCAGCCAAAGATCAATGAAAAACACGTACTAAGTTTAGTGCTGGGGGGATCAAACAGGATATACTGGTACATAGGCCTTACTGAACCATCTGTTCAGGAGACCGATTATTCCCATGAAGGGCTGAGGGGTATGCTTCTTGAGCAAAACAGGGTTATTGACAGAATGGTCGTACTTATCAAACCCGGAGACAAATCAACATATGAAAACCTGGTTATTGTACTTGATGAACTTGAGATTACGAATATAAAAAGATATGCGCTGGTTGAGATTGAAGAAGAGGATAAAAATATCCTGAGTAACTATGCGGGCGGGGCAGAGATATAAAAATGGAATCCGAACAGAAAAACTGGGACGAAATCATCTTTGAGCAGAGGAATAAAAGGTATGGTGCCTATGTTTTAAGGGGTATTTATAACCGATATCTTACCATCGCTGCGCTGACAGTAATCATGGTATTCCTGATTTTTATGGTAATTTTAAATTACTCAAGTATTAATAAAAAGCAGACACATACAACAAGAGAGATCAGGATTATCAATTATAATGAACTGACTGAACCCCCATCCATTGAAAGGGCATATGCGCCACCCAAAAAGGTTGCGGTTAAACAGCCGGAGGTTGAAAAATATGTGGAGCCCGAGGTGGTAAAGGAAGAGATTGTAGAACCTGAAATAACAGAAAAGGTGGAAGAGATTAAAGAGGTTGATAATCCTGTGGAAAGCTCTGAACACACCGATGATACAGAAAATTCGGAGGGTATTGGAACAGACGGCCCTGTTGAATCTGCATTTGATGTCAATCCAGGATTCCCGGGCGGCAGCGGATCATTGTATGACTGGATCGCGCAGAATCTCAGATACCCGGTTGCAGCAAAGAGAATGGGGATAGAGGGCACGGTTATTGTAGGGTTTATGATCGATGAAAACGGCAGGATATATGATGT
>JAFGFM010000226.1 GCA_016931115.1 Deltaproteobacteria bacterium
AGTACTTGCCCTGTTTTGTCATCCATCGGGCCATTTTAATACAGTGAAAAAACCCATAAAAAATCTTGAAGATTTTCAGGGTATGAAGTTCAGGACTGCCAGTCCCCATGTCACAAAGGCACTCAAGGCATTTGGTGCGGTGCCGGTTACAATGCCAATTTCTGAAAGTTATTCAGCACTCGAAAGAGGGGTTGTTGATGGAACTGTCCTCGACTGGAATGGTTTGCATGTTTTTAAACTGGCCGAACTTCTTAAGTATTCCACCGAAACAGATTTCTATACAATGACCATGATGATAGTTATGAATAAGAGAAAATATGATTCTTTACCTGATGACATTAAAAAAATCATCGATCAGACGACAGGTATTGTAATGTCCAGGGATGCAGGAAAAGCGTATGATGAAATGAGATTGGTTGAGAGAGAACAATGCCTTGAAGATGGAATGCAGACAATTCAACTTCCTTCTGAAGACATAAAAAAACTTCAGGCACTGTCTATGCCCTTAAGAGAAGAGTGGGTAGAGGAAATGAATAATAAAAATTTACCGGGAAAGGCAATACTTGATGTGGCGATTAAGTTTATTAATGAATAATCAGGGTTCAAGTGGTCAAGGATTCTAGGGGTCGAGTGAAAAACTTTATAAAAATTCTCCAGCGCTTGAGCACTTATCTCGCCTATTTCGGCGCTCTGTCACTTTTTCTCATGATGTGTCTTACTATCATGGACGTGGCAGGAAGGTGTATCTTTAATAAGCCGGTCCTGGGGGCTTATGAACTCACAGAGTTTATGATTCTTATTCTGATCTTTTCCTTTTTAGGCTATACCCAAACCAAAAAATCCCACATCTCTGTTGACCTTTTCATGATGTATTTTCCTGAAAAATTTAAGATTTTTATTGAAATATTAAATCACCTGGCCTGTCTGGCTATCATGATACTGATTGTCTGGATGGGTTTTGAAAAAGCGGTCGAAATGATGGGGACAAGAGAATCATCACCAAATCTTGCTGTGCCAAGTTACCCCTTTGTTTTTTTTCTTGTCCTTGGTTGCGCTGTTTTGTGCATTGAATTTGTAAAGGATATTGTCTTTTATTTGAAAAGCAAAAAGGGGGGCAGTTATTAATGAGCCCCGAAATGACCGGTATAATAGGCATTCTTATCATGTTCCTGCTTCTGGCTCTAAGGATGTATATCGGCATTGCCATGTCCATTGTGGGGTTTCTGGGCATGTGGTATCTGATCGGGTTACACAGCGCAATGGGAATACTCGGTATAACACCCCTGGCAGAGGGTTCTTCATATACACTGAGTGTTATACCTCTCTTTGTGCTAATGGGGCAGTTTGCCTTTGTCTCCGGAATCAGTACAGACATATATAAAACGGTATATACCTGGATGGGGCACCTGAAAGGTGGACTTGCCATGGCAACCATCCTTGCCTGTGCCGGTTTTGCAGCTATATGCGGTTCTTCACTTGCAACAGGGGCAACGATGGGTATGACGGCCATCCCCGAGATGAAAAAATACCAATACGACAACCGGTTGTCCACAGGCTGCGTTGCCGCAGGTGGAACCCTGGGCATACTGATTCCGCCAAGCATAGGGTTTATTATCTATGGTCTCCTGACCGAGGTATCAATAGGCAAGCTTTTTATGGCAGGTTTTATTCCGGGGATACTTCTTGCTCTTCTCTTTATAGCCACTGTTTTTATCCTGTGCTCAATTAATCCGAAGATGGGCCCGAGAGGGCAGAACACATCCTTTGGAATGAAGATGAAATCTCTTTCAGGAACATGGGGAATGCTGCTGCTTTTCATTATTGTTATGGGAGGCATATATATGGGTGTTTTTACACCTAATGAAGCAGCAGGAGTAGGGGCCTTTGGAGCTTTATTAATATCTGTTTTAAAAAGAAAAATGACCTGGAAAAAACTGGTGGAATGCCTGATGGATTCAGGCAGGACAACTGCCATGATTTTTCTTATTATTATAGGCGCTAATATATTTTCAACCTTTCTGGGTCTTGCCAGGCTTCCCATGGGCCTGGCAGATTTTGTTGCAGGACTTGCCCTTCCTGAAATAGTCATTCTTTATGCTATTATTATCGTTTTCATTCTACTTGGCTGTGTAATGGACTGTTATGCGATCATGATCCTTACAGTCCCGATTATTTTTCCTGTAATTGAAGCAATGCAGTTTGATCCTATCTGGTTTGGTGTACTCATGGTAATAGTTCTGGAAATGGGGCTTATCACTCCCCCGGTTGGATTAAATGTCTTTGTACTTAAAAGCGCTGCCCCTGATGTACCCATAACAACCATTTTCAGGGGCATATGGCCATTTCTCATTTCCGCAGTTGTTGCTATTGCACTTTTAACCCTTTTCCCGCAGATTGCACTATTTCTGCCCTCTTATATGTAGATATATTAATATTTATAATAAGTAATTTAAAATTAATAATACCTGCTTCTTTAACCCCCTTTTTTAGATACAACCTTTCTAACTTCCAAAAAGAATTCCAAAATAGATAACAATTTCTAAAGAATTTCCAAAACCCGCCGATATGGAGAGAGAGGAGAGCAAGATACCTATGATCCCAGACACACAAATGCTATCGGTATTGAATATTTCGGAAATTTGCGAGGTCGCAAGGAGTACGGCATCATACTGGATCACCAGCAAGGGCCTTCCTGCAAAGCGGTCGGGCAATAAATTCCTGGTATCAACCCAGGACCTGATAATCTTTCTTGAATCCATTAATAGACCAATCCCGCAGGCGCTTGTGGAAGGACTTGGAGGGGTATTTTCACACCCCTTTAAACAATACCTTAACTGCTGGGAATACTGGCAGAAAGATAAACATGGTGAAAACTGCAGAAACTGTGAGGTGCAGAGATATCAGATAAATGAGTGCTTTACCATAAAGGGCAACAGTGCAAAATGCCCGGGGGTCTGTTCAGGGTGTCAGTATTTTTTTGAGCATTACACAAGAAACATCTCATTTATACACCAGATGCCCATGCCTGCCGCGGTTATTAAAGACATGTATATATGGAGCGGCAACAATGCCTGGGCAGAACTCTGCGGCACAGATATAGATAAACTCATAGGCCTGGGGATCGAGGAGATCATCCATCCTGAATCAATAAAGATTATTATCAATTTCAGTAAGAAGCTTAAGAGCGGAGAGAGCAAGGGTTTTTTAAAATCCGAGGTGTGCTTTGAAAACAGAAACGGAAAAAAGATAACAGTAAATCTTGCAATGGCAAGCCTTAAGGAGCCAAAGGGCGCATATTTTGCCATTGCTGATCAGGTTATATCTAAATAAACGGCATGACTATAACAGGTGTGAATAATCTCATGGCAATAGAAAAGGTTGAACTGCAAAACGATAAAAATATTAATACGCATTCTGCAAAAGAGGAATTGGGCAGGCAGGCCGCATTACTATCACGTAAGATTGAGGAGCGGTTCAGGCAATTTTTTAAAGAGATAGGTCAGGCCTATTTTGAGATAGATAATAGAGGTAAATTCTCATTTTATAATAATCATTTATGCGAGATGATGGGGTATGGAAACGGGGAATTGATTGATAAAAGTATATTTCAGTTTCTGGACAAAGAGGATGTGGAAAAGGTTAAATCGGCTTTGAAATCTATATATGAAACAGGAAATCCTCAGAGCGGGTTTGAATTCCAGATAAAAGGAAAGGACGGCCAGAGCAGGCAGATCAATACATCAATATCTCTTAACATTGATTTACAGGATAGAAAAACAGGTTTTAGAGGCATTGTGCGGGACATCTCCGGCCCGAAAAAAAGTGAGGACCAGTTAAACAAGACACTCAGGCTTGAATCAATTGGTCAGCTTGCAGCAGGCATAGCCCATGAAATAAATACCCCTATCCAGTATATTGGGGACAACATCCAGTTTCTTAAGGATTCATTCGGGGATATCCTGAATCTGCTTAACAGCGCCCTGGCATATGTAAAGTTGCCGGCAATAGGCTTAAGCAAAGAGGCAGCGGTTAGTGAGATTGAAGAAATAATGAAAAGCACTGACTCTGACTACCTTATTGATGAAATACCAAGGGCCATCGAACAGTCCATAAACGGGCTTCAGCGTGTTTCTGAAATAGTGCAGGCCATGAAACAGTTCTGTCACCCTGGGAAGGAGGAGAAACAGGCCTCAGACCTGAATGCGGCGATTAAAAATGTCGTGACTGTTGCAAAAAACGAATGGAAGTATGTTGCAGATGTGGTGACCGATCTGGATGCTACACTCCCCCTTGTCCCCTGCAGGCTTGGCGAGATAAACCAGGTTATTCTTAATATGATAATAAATGCAGTAGATGCAATAAAGGACGCATCAGGAAAAGATGGGACAGGCAAAGGCACGATAAGGATAACTACCGGGCATGATGATTCATGGGCAGAGATACGTATAAGCGATACAGGCACCGGTATTCCTGAGGAGGTCAGGTCTAAAATATTTAATCCATTTTTTACCACCAAGGAGGTTGGAAAGGGGACAGGGCAGGGTCTTGCCATCTCTCATTCAATAGTTGCAAAGAAGCATGGCGGGACAATCGATTTTGAAACGGAAATGGGTAAAGGTACTACCATGGTAGTGCGTATCCCCTTGAGGGGCAGTTATGAATAGCAGTGAACATAACACAGCAAGACGGGTCCTTTTTGTTGATGATGAGCCTATGCTGCTTCAGGGTTTAAGCCGTATGCTCAGGACAGAAAAGAACTCGTTTGAGGCTGCCTTTGCCACAAGCGGGGAAGAGGCCCTTTCAATGCTTTCAAAAGGCAACTATGATGTTGTTGTAACTGATATCAGTATGCCTCATATGAACGGGCTTGAACTCTTATCAAGGGTAAAAGATCTTTATCCTGATACGGTGAGGATTATTTTATCCGGTGAGCCTGATGTGGACCTCTCTATAAAATCGGTTAATGTTTCACACCGTTTCCTTAATAAGCCCTGTGACCCGGTGACGTTAAAATCCACAATCTTAAGGACATGCAAGCTTTCGGACTTTTTAAGAAATGATTCCATGAAAAAGACCCTGAAGCAGATTGATTCGCTGCCAAGCATGCCTGCTATCTATTTTGAAATAGTAAAAGAGCTGCAATCTCGTGATGCATCTATTCAGAAGGTCGGGAAGATTATCTCTAAAGATGTGGCCCTTACATCGAAGATACTGCAACTGGTGAATTCGGCCTATTTTTCTCTTCCGCGTCACATATCAAGCCCTGAACATGCAGCAGTATTGCTTGGACTTAACATAATAAAATCACTTGTCCTTGTCTCTCATATATTTAAGAAGTTCAATAAACTGGACATGCCCCATAAATTTTTAGAGAGATTATGGGCGCATAATATGATGACAGGGAATCTTGCAAAGGCCATAGCAAAGGCGGAATCAAGGGATCAGAAGATCATCGATAATGCCTATATCGCGGGGCTGCTCCATGATTGCGGAAAGCTCATCCTTGCATCAAACTTTAAGGATAAATACAGGGAAATCGTCATTCGAGGTCATGAACAGGGTATACCTATTTATTCGTTGGAAGAGGATATCCTGGGTATAACACATGCCGAGGTGGGTGCATATCTCATGGAGCTTTGGGGTTTGCCTTCGCAGATAATAGAGGCAATCGCCTTTCATCATTTACCATCAGCTTACGGGGATGATTTTTTCAGCCCGCTTACGGCAGTACATATTGCCAATACAGTAGATCATATGGGCCAGGAAAAAATGGCTGAAGAATATTCGCCAACATTTGATATGGAGTACCTTGAAAATCTAAATCTGGACAGCAGGATAGAGAGCTGGCAATTGATTAGGCAAAAGTTAGTGGATGGAGTTAACTGAAAAATGGAACATCGAATACTTTTTGTTGATGATGAACCCAATATCCTTGAAGGTTACAAAAGACAGCTGAGGAAACAGTATAATATTGTAACCGCCGAGGGTGGAGAAAGGGGGCTTGATATGGTAAAAAACAATGGCCCCTTCTCGGTGGTGGTGTCTGACCTGAAGATGCCGGGTATTGATGGTAACCATTTTCTTGCCCTTGTAAAAGAGATCTCTCCTGAGACCACAAGGATACTGCTCACAGGTTATGCAGACCTTAAAAGCGCCATTGAGGCGATCAATAATGGCAATATATTCAGGCTGCTCACCAAGCCGTGCGACCGTCTTGATCTGGTTCAGGCCCTTGAGAGCGGGATAGAACTGTACAATGAAAATATGAGTATCAAGACCGGGTCTGGTGAAGTGAGAAGCCTTTCCAGTAAAAAGGTGCTGATTGCTGATGATGACCCTGTCATAGTGAGAGTGCTTCAGAAGGTGCTAAGGGATATCCCTGCGCTTACTGTCCTGACTGCTGAAGATGGTAAAAAAGCAATAAATATCCTTGATAAAGAGAATATAGACCTCCTTATAGCAGATATACAGATGCCCCATGTAAACGGCCTCCAGCTTCTAAGTTATGTAAGTAAAAATCTCCAGGGACTAAGGGTTATAGTCCTCACCGCTAACGGTAGTGAGAAGATTGAAAATATCATTAAATCAATCGGCAGTTATCTCTTTTATGAAAAGCCAATGGATCTTAATGTTTTCAAGGATGCGGTTATAAGGGAATTACGTTCGGGCAATACAAGCCAGATACACGGTATCAATATTTCCTCTTTTCTTCAACTGATTGATATTGAAGGAAAGATATGCACCCTCACAGTGCGGTCACACGGGAATGTCGGCTATCTCTATTTCCGTAATGGTGAGCTGATAGCTGCCGAGACAGGAAAATTGAGCGGTGAGAAGGCCGCCATGAATATCATCAACTGGAATAACAGCGTGATAGAAATTGCTGACATGTGCAAGAAAAACAAGCGTGAAATAGATAAACCGCTTATGAAGCTCCTTATGGAGAGCGCAAGAATCAAGGATGAGGAATCTGAGGCGGCGGGGAAATAATATGGCGAGGATAATTACAGTAACAAGCGGAAAGGGTGGTGTTGGCAAGACCAATATAAGCGTCAACATGTCGCTTTATCTTGCCAGTCTGGGATACAGCACATGCCTGTTTGATGCAGACATGGGGCTAGCAAATATTGATATCCTGCTCGGGTATTACCCTGAATATACGCTTGAAGATGTTCTTTCCGGCAAAAAATCCATGAAGGATATTATTATCAAGGGGCCATCAGGGCTTGATATTATACCTGGCAGTTCAGGTGTTAAACTGCTGGCGGACCCTGAACAGGGCAATATAGAATATCTTGTAAAATCCCTTTCTGAGCTGGGGGAGTATGACTATTTTATCTTTGATACATCAGCAGGCATATCAAAAAATGTAATATCCTTTTGCCTGACATCGCCTGAGATTGTGCTGGTTATGACCCCTGAGCCCACATCCATAACAGATGCATATGCACTGCTTAAAATACTCTGCCTTAACAGGATAGATAGCACAGTAATGGTTGCCATAAACCAGTGCATGAGTATGGAGGTGGCATATAAGCTGTTTGCCAAGTTCAGGGAGGTCGTGCAGAAAAATCTAAAGATGGATATATTCCCGCTCGGGACTATACCTCTTGATCCTCATGTGCCAAAGGCAGTAAAGGAGCAGGAGCCTCTCATAACACGATATCCTTTAAGTGATGCAGCAAAGGGTGTAAAGAACCTCGCTCGGTACCTTATCAGTAAAGGAAGTACAGAGCTTAATAATTTTGAATTGAAGGATTTCTGGCAAAAGTGCATTGAACGGCTTGGCAGTGATTTGGTGCTTGCAGGGACAAAAGTGCAGAAGCCACAGACGTCAACCCCTGTGGAACTCTCAATCGAACAGAAAAAGAGACTGAGGGAAGGGGAACAGGCGTCTGCTGTTAAGGAGGCAAAAGAGCATAAGCCCCCAGAAAAGGCTCCTGAAAAGGCCCCTGAAAAGCCTGCTGATAAGGTTACTGAAATAGTCCCTGATATTGTTATTGAAAAACCTTCTGTAACGTCTGATCATCTGGACACAGGGTCTGTCTTAACTATACTTGATAAACTTGTAAAGGGTATATCCTCTGTTTCCAGTGAACTCGCGGCTATACGCAGGTTAATGGAAGATGACAGGAAGAGGGCTGCCGGAAGGTAATGATCAACCAGTAAATGAAGCGGTGTTATTTTTATGCAATGGGTATGTCTCATTAAATAAAAGCTTATAAAAGGAATAATATTTTGACATTCATCAATTTTAACAAGAAAGAGATTCAGGCGAAGATTGTCTATTACGGGCCAGGAAGGTGCGGTAAAACGACCAACCTTGAATACATACACCGGGAGTATAGAGACAGGATCAAAACCGAGATGGTTACAATCAAAACAAAGGGTGACAGGACCCTGTTTTTTGATTTTCTCCCCCTTAATGTTGGTAAGATAAAAGGCTATTCCCTTAACATACAGCTTTATACGGTGCCAGGCCAGGTGATGTATAATGAAACCAGAAAGCTTGTCTTAAGGGGCGCTGACGGTATTGTATTTGTTGCTGATTCGCTGGCAATGAGAAAAGATAAAAACATGGAATCACTCAAGAACCTTCAGGAGAACTTAAGTATCTATAATAAGAATATCTTTAAGATCCCGCTGGTTATGCAGTTCAACAAGAGGGATCTGGAAAAAATAGGCATACCTCTTACACCTGTTGATGTGCTTCAGAAAAGCCTCAACAGTAAGCTGAATGTGCCGTTTTTCGAGGCAAGTGCCGCAAGTGGAGAAAACGTAATCGCTACACTCAAGTCAATAATAACGCTTACGGTTAACTCGATTTCAAAAGAACTGCAATAGGCATAGATGAATAAGGATAAAGAAATGGATACCCAAACCGAAATAAAAAGCAGATTACAGGAAGCAGAAGTTTATCGCTCCATGGGGCTCCCAAAGGAATCACTCACGCTGTATGAGGGGATACTTAAGACCCTTCCAACTCATGATGGTGAGATATATACAGATATTAAAAATAAAATAGAACTCCTGAAAGAGGATATCAAAGAAAAGTACCCTGAGGAGTTTGAAGGTTTTACTACAGAAGAGCTGACAGGCATTCAGGAGGTGCTGACCCCGGTTGAGGAAAATGTCCCTGCTATTAATGACTGCGCCTTTGCATTCAAGGAGCTTGGCCTTTACAAGGAGGCCCTGGCAGAATACGAGAAGCTCATTAGACTTGATTTCTCGATTGAATCTATTATCCATGATGTGTGTGATTGCCTTTTTAAGCTTTATCCATCAATGGAGATAATTATCCAGGCGGATAATTTTTTCAAGAAATTCAATTTTGGAAATGCACAGCTTGCCCAGACAAAGTATCTTCTGGGGCTTGAACTTGAAAGAAGGGACAGCAAGGAACAGGCACTCTATTACTATGAAACGGCAGCAGAACTTGACCCACAAAATGAAAAGATACAGAAGAGGCTTAATGCCCTTGCCGCCTATTTTGCAACAGGCTCAAAGTATGATTACCTGCTCAATAATAACAAGGTGACAACCGAACAGCTTCTTGATGCCCTTGCCTTATCAAAAAAGAACAAGGCGAGTGTCGAATATGTTCTTGTCACGCAGTTCAATGTAAGCAGGGAAGATATAGGTAAGTCTCTTACCGCTTGCTACAGGCACCCTTTCAAGGCATTTGATCCTGACATGCCTACACCCATAGAGCTTTTGACCAATCTGAAAAAGACATTCCTGCTGCAGGATCTGTGGGTGCCCCTTGGATGGGAAAAGGACAGTGTGCAGGTATTGATAGATGACCCCATAAACCTGAACAAGGTTGATATAGTGATGGGGCTTTTAAAGGCTAAGAAGGCTGAATTTTTTATCGGCATCAAGGAGGATATAGAGGCATATATAAAGCTCTTTTATGATAAAAAGAAGGTGACTGATGAAGTAGAGACATCTGATGCCAGCTTTGATGAGTTTGACATGATGCCCGATATCTCCTTTGAAGAGGAAGAGGACCGTTCATCGGAGGAATATTCAAGTGAATTCAACGAGGCTTCGGGCAAGGTTGTAAAACTTGTTGACCAGATACTTGTCGCGGCCTACAGAAAAAACATATCTGATATACACATCGAACCTTCGCCCATAACAAAGGCTACAACAGTAAGATTCAGGCTGGATGGTGTGTGCCAGGAGTATATCCAGGTGCCCAACACCATGGCAAAGGGTATAATCTCCAGGATAAAGATCATGGCAGGGCTTGATATATCTGAAAAGAGGTTGCCTCAGGATGGTAAGATCAAATTCAAGAGAAAGGGTATTCCGTCATTTGAACTCAGGGTGGCTACCCTTCCAACAGCGGGGGGCTTTGAAGACGCCGTATTAAGGATACTTGCCAAGGCAGGGGCCATGAAGCTTGATGATATGGGGCTGAGTCAGCGAAATCTCGATGTAATGAAAAAGATTATCACCCAGCCATACGGTCTTGTGCTTGTGGTTGGTCCAACAGGTTCAGGTAAGACAACATCTCTTCACAGCGCGCTGGGGTACATTAACAAGCCAGATATAAAGATATGGACAGCAGAAGACCCTATTGAAATTACACAGCAGGGTATGCGTCAGGTTGAGGCCCACGCCAAAATCGGTCTTGATTTTGCGAGGATAATGCGCGCCTTTCTCAGGGCTGACCCTGATGTAATTATGATAGGTGAAATGCGTGACAATGAAACTGCATCAATAGGTATTGAGGCATCACTTACAGGGCATCTTGTGATGTCAACGCTTCACACAAACAGCGCGCCGGAAACCATTACAAGGCTTCTTGATATGGGGCTGAACCCACTCAATTTTTCTGATGCATTCCTTGGTGTGATGGCCCAGAGGCTTGTGAGAAAGCTCTGTGACAAATGCAAAAAGCCATATCATCCCACAAAGGAAGAGTTTGATGATGTTGTTCTTGATTATGGCCCTGAATATTTTAAGAGAACAGGCATTGAATACAATCAGGATTTTAATCTTTATCAGGCATCTGGATGTGATGCCTGTTCAGGTACAGGTTACAGGGGAAGGCTGGGCATACATGAACTTATGGAGGGGACGCCTGAGATCAAGCGTATGATAAAAAAGCAGGCCAACAGTGAGGAGCTTTTTATACAGGCAATGTCAGAAGGTATGACAACCTTAAGGCAGGACGGTATAATCAAATCCCTGAAAGGGCTTACAGACCTGAGGGAGGTAAGAAGGGTCTGCGTGACATAGAAAAATATTCATATCTATCTTTAATTTACAACCATAGAGACAGGGTTTGTATACCAGCCGGTTTTTTGCAGAGCCCTGTCTCTAAAATTATCTTTTCATGGTTTTTTTCTCTCTCCCGCATTCCTAAAACATATTGACTTGCTTTACACCATTTTCCATAATGCCTTGGTATTAGCGGTTTTAGCTCCATCAAGTTTTAGCAGGTTTTACACTTATATTTTTTCTGGGGTACATTTAAAAAGTGAAAGACGAACTTATTTAAACAATAGTCAAATTAAGTTTAGGCTTAGAACAATGAAAAAAGTAAAATTAAAAGCTACATTAAAAGATAAAGTTACTGTGGAAATTATTGAGTTGTGCTTTGACGACAATGACTTAGAAATGTTAAGACTTTTTAGTGAAAATTATAATCGTTTGCTTTCCGCCCAATTGATAAAAAATGGTTTGCCATCAATAACTAAAATGGGATGGAATGCTAAAACTGGTTCAAAATTTGAATTTACAGATTTTAAAAATCAAGATGTTTTTGAACTTTTACATCTTTCAAGGCCTTTCTTCCTTTATAAGGAGCCAGCTTCATTTGATAAAATTTGTGCAGTATTTGGAAAGAGAGGCAAAGGAACTTCTTTAACTGGTCATTTAAAAAATATTCGTTCCTTATATGAAAATGGAGAGTATCTACCATTTTTCCAAATTGAAATAGACAATATCCCCCTTTTTAATAACGACACTTTGAAGGTTTGGCTTAATGGAATTGAGTACCATCAGGATAAAGAGAAAAAAGAGATTTATCGTAAATTGGAAAAAGCCCTTGGGAGTGATACTGCTAGAGCAATATTTGTGTCCCAATTATCCGGTAGGATTAAAGCAATACATATGCTTGCCTATTTAGTAAACCCGATAACAGCTTGAGTTAGCAATAATTCCCAAATCCATAAAATATATCGGTATCAATGGGTTAGTAAAGTTTTATATAAGAAATGGTATTGGCCTTTGCCTGAAATTCAGAAAGGTGGACAGAAGTGGTTTAGGTTATTTTAGTAACTGTTTACTGCCTGTGTTTTGCTATTACAACGTACCTGCTCGTAACACCCAGTATTTTAGATTTCTGCATTGCAGCAACGATGTTTGCCTGAAACCTTTCTGAAGACATTGGGGCCTGGATAATATGCGTTACCTCCCATCCGGATTTTTCCATTAAACGACAATAATCAGTTATCAGGATAGATGTTCCTCTTGTCTCCTCAATAGCAGGCTTGCCCTGAAAATCACGCCAGTCTGCGTTTACCATCGCTAGCCTTGTACCCTTTTTACTATTCTCATTTGCTAGTTTGAAAAACCTTTCAAGAAAGTTAAGGTATTCTTCTCTCGTTAGGTTTGAAATGCTCCCTTCCGAATATTCCTCCGCCTTTTTACTGAAATATGGCGGGTCAAAGATAATAAGATCAGGTTTTGTCTTACCACTGACAGGCCATTTAGGATTTTTAGTATCCCAAAAGTAGGGCTCTATTTCCGGTCTTTCATCTATTCTATCAACCATATCAAAGCTCCAGCATTTCCGGTTAAATGCAAGGCAAGTATCAGCGACTACCCCTCCTCCGGCCATAGGGTCAAAGACAAGGTCATTCTCTTTTGAGAAGAAATATAAGATGTGGGCTACAAGCTGGGCAGGTATTCTTCCGGGCCATTCATCACCGAACCTTTTATCGCAGTCTGTAAAATACCAGGTATCCCAGGCGCGTATACCCCACTGTAATTCATGGCATTTACCAAGGTCATCTTTGCCTTCAAGTTTAAGCGCCCACACCAGGGATTCAGGCCAGCGGTGC
>JAFGFM010000227.1 GCA_016931115.1 Deltaproteobacteria bacterium
GTCGCCCTTGACCGGGCTGAAAGGAATATCAAAAGATGTGATCTGATAATAGATGAACTCCTTAACTATTCCAGGGTAAAGGCGCTTGCACTCGATCCTACCGCCCTTGATGACTGGATCAGGGATATTCTGGATGAGACAAAACCCCCAAAAGGGATAACTGTTAAAACAGATCTTAATGCGGCAGCATCAATCAATATTGATCGTGAACGTTTCAGGCAAACTATTGTTAATATACTTACAAATGCCTATCAGGCCATAGAAGAAAAGACTTCTGAAGAACCTGGAAATGTGCTAATCAGTACCTTTAACGAAAAAGATAAAATTTTTATCAAAATATCTGATAATGGGGTTGGATTTGATATGGCTGTAAAGAGCAAGCTGTATGAGCCGCTTTTCAGCACCAAGGCCTTTGGCGTAGGGCTTGGGTTATCGATTACCAGACAGATAATTGAACAGCACGGTTTTAAGATGGATATGCATGGTGAACCAGGTAAAGGAGCCTCTGTGACTATAACGATTCCAGTGGAGGTTATAGAATGAAAAACATTTTATTCGGAGATATACAATGAAAAGCCTGAATATTTTTATAGTTGATGATGACAGGGACTTTGCAGAGAGTCTCTTTGATATCTTTGAAATGGAAGGTCATAGGTGTGAAATGGCCCATGACGGTGATACAGCCATTAAAATGCTCACTGAAAAAGACTTTGATCTTACCTTCATGGATATAAAGATGTCAGGCAAAAATGGTGTTGAAAGCTTTCTTGAGGTTAGAAAGAAAAAGCCTAATGCGAAAATAATCATGATGACCGGTTACAGTGTAGAGGATCTGCTCACGCAGGCAGTTGAAAACGGGGCATGGGGTGTCCTTCACAAACCTCTTGATATGGATGAAATCCTGGGCATGATCAAAAAAGTAACACCTACAGGGATACTTATTGCTGATGATGACCAGGACTTTTTAAATAACCTCAAGGATGTTCTTGATGATTATGGTTTTACTGTATACAAGGCAAAAAATGGAGATGAGGCAATCAAACGCGTGGAGGAAGGGGATGTCGATGTACTCATACTTGACCTGAGAATGCCTATACTCAGCGGCCTTGAAACATTCATGTTGATGAAGGAAAAAGGGATATCAATCCCAACAATTATTGTTACCGCTTATGCTGATATGGAAAATATGACTATTGAAAGGTTAAAGTCATATTGTGTTAATGGTATCTTAAATAAACCCTTTGACCCTCAAATACTTATTAATATCCTTAATGAACTGGTTGAAGACCCTGACAAGGTTTGTTACTGATATTGTGGTGAGAACGATTTTTAGCCAACCGTGTACCCCTTAAAAAGGGAATTGCAGAGTGGTTTAAGCTTTTTACTTTATCTCTTCCGCTCTATGCATTCTGCATGCGTTTAAATAAAAAATTGAAATTAAATTGTAAATCTGTTAACTAATTTAAAACTAATAATCATTAATTAGATGGTAACAATTTTCTATTTAGGAAGACAAGGAAACAATGAGCAATTTCTGGAACATTGTCAAGGATGTATGGCAGCAGGGTCTTTACGGCATTGATATCAGCCGAATAATAATCGCGGTGTTGATATTCATCTTTTTTCTGCTTGTCAGGAAACTATTTTCAAGTTTGATTATTTTAAAACTAAAAGACAGGGTGAGCAAAACCAAGAACAGATTTGATGATGAACTTCTTAAAATACTTGAACAGCCCATTGCCTTTATACCTGTTGTTATCGGGTTTTTTATCTCAATGGAGTATTTATCTCTTCCCGAACCCTTTTCACTTATTGTGGATCGTCTTGTTCGCTCATTGATTGTCCTTGTGATCTTCTGGGTTCTGATAAAACTTGTAGAACCCATGTCATTTCTGCTCAGGAGTCTTGAAAAAATATTTACAAAGGCTATGATAGTGTGGCTCATCAAGGCAATAAAGACAGCTTTTATTTTTATTGCAGCCGCAACAATTCTTGAAATCTGGGGAATAAAAGTAGGCCCTATACTGGCCGGACTAGGATTAATAGGGGTGGCCGTAGCGCTTGGCGCTCAGGATCTTTTCAAAAATCTGATTTCAGGTATTCTTATTATAGCAGAAAAGAGATTCAACATCGGTGACTGGATCAAGGTCGAAGGAGTAATTGAGGGTACTGTTGAAGCTATTGGATTCAGGTCAACCTTAGTGAGAAGGTTTGATAAAGCCCCTGTCTATATCCCAAATTCACAACTTTCGGATAATTCACTCATAAACTTCAGCGCCATGAGCCATAGAAGGATCTACTGGGTAATAGGTGTCGAGTACAGGACAACAATTGATATGCTTAAAAAAATCCGCGAAGGCATTGAGGCTTATATACTTGAATCGGATGATTTCGCCCATCCTCCGGAAGTTGTTACATTTGTACGCATTGACAAGTTTAATGATTCTTCAATCGATATAATGGTGTACTGCTTTACAAAGACAACCATATGGGGAGAGTGGTTAAAAATTAAAGAGGCCCTTGCCTATAAAATAAAGGAGACGATTGAAGGCGCAGGGGCAGGGTTCGCATTTCCCAGTCAGTCAATCTATGTTGAGTCTTTCCCGGAAGACCAGGCAGAGGTATTTGTGCCTGAAAATATGAAAATGTAAATAATAACAGTTTAGTCCTTCGCTAAAGCGATTGCACGGCAGGCAGGTGCTGAACCCTTACGTTGTTTGATCATCTCCCACTTTGTGGCTTCGTGGCTTTGTGCTGACATTATACTGTATTAATCAGGGATGGGCATCGATTCCACGATCCAGTATGAGAACGCCTATTTCTTGAGTATCCACTTCACCGCATCAAGGAGATCATCTGCTATAATCACCGGTTTGCATTTAAATCCGGGCAGTATAAAATCAACCTCACCAAGGCCATACCCTGTTTTTACCATTATGCTTTTAAGGCCGCTATTACTTGCAAATTCAAGATCAGTGAAATGGTCTCCGATCATGTATGACTGTTCAAGGTCTATATCAAATTTTTCCATAGCCTGTTTTATCATGCCTGTCTTTGGCTTTCTGCATTCACATTCTATGGCATATTCTTTAATCTTGCTCCTGGGGTAATGAGGGCAGTAAAAGATGGCATCTATCTCTGCCCCTGATTTTTTCAGCGAATCTTTCATATATGTATGAATCTGTTCCAGCAGCTCAAGGGAAAAATAACCCCGTGCTATGCCTGACTGGTTGGAGACCACGATAACAAGGTAATTATTCTCATTTAAAAGCCTTATTGCCTCTGGTACACCGGGCAATATATGAAACCTGCTCAGGTGGTTTATATAACCCATCTGTTCATTTATTGTGCCGTCTCGATCTATAAAAATGGCTGGCCTTTTCATGATAATCGATTATTCCTTTCTGTCCCAGTGTGAGCAGTTTATTTAATAAGTGTTTCTAAGTTTTATCTTATTTTCAGGTGGCAGGAGTCTAGGTAAATTGACCCTTTATGTCAATTTGAAATTTATTTTTTATCTTGTTCAGATACCTGAGAGCCGTTCAATTTTAACTGAGAAGACCTGAGCCAAGTTCCCTCTGATGGTCATTTTCAGCGCTAAGGTTTTTTATATGGAAGAAGTATTTAAAAAGTATCATGATGTCATCCCTGAATGACCTGGTTGATGCATAGAAATTTTCAGAGACCATCCTTTCTTCCCATATTGATACAGGGCTCTTTTCTGTTTCCCACAAATGTATAAGCCCTGTTAGAGCGTTTAACCTTACCTTCTGCCAATCCTCACGAAGAAGATTATTCTCCTCTTCAGAAAGGATTGAGTTGCCAACCAGCCTGATATCGCCCTTTATAACATTGATTAACCCTGGCAGTTTTCTGATTAATGAATAGCTGCTCTTAAAGTAATATTGAGATAATACAGAAAGCTCAGGGTTTCCTTTCATATCCCTGGAACCATAACCCCCGTATCCTGTTATTGTATCAAGATATCGTTTTGAGGGGCACAGAAGGTGATATATGTAGAGAACCAGCATTACAGGAGTGAAAAGACAGAAGAGGAATAGCGCTGCAACTATGTTAAAAATCTTTTCCAGTTTTTCTTTAAAGAGATTTTTCTCCATATTACCAATAATGGTATCATCATCCACATACAGGTTTGACATTGCAGGGAGGTTAAAAATAAAATTCTGATTAACTATTGAATCGTTTATCTCAGTATTTGTCCCTACATAGGTCTTTTCACAGATAATACTTCTTTTTATACTTGAGTCACTGTCAACAATAACACCATCTCCAATGATTGAATATTCACTGATTGATACTGAACTCTTGATACTGCAATTTTCACCTATCAGTGCAGGGGTATTTATTTCGGCTGCCGGATCGATAAAGGAATTTCTACCGATCCATAAACCCTTTCTTATCTCCTTTCCAGGTATGGTGATATGGCTTATCTCACCTTTTAATATAGCCCTGTTTACATCAACATAATCCTTCAGGCTCTCAATAAGAGAGTAATGGAATTCAGCCTTGTATGCATTTGATTTTAAACCTGCATCAGAAAAATTCTTTATAATCTCCTTAATACCAATATGTCCTTTAATATTGGTAATATGACATAATGCACGATGGCTCATTATAAAAGGGCGAAATTTATTCAGGCCGGATTGTTTTATTTCTACAGGCGTTACCGGAAGTGTGAGGTCAGCAAGGGTCTCATTGTGAAAGTTAACAAACTTGGCAATATCCAGATTTGTTATCATGTTTACAGGAAAACAAATAAAACCCTCCTCAATGCTGTTTTTAATACGTGAAATGGCATCTATTGCGCCATGATATTCCCTGACAAGTGAATAGGAGATATTGCAGCCCCATCGCTCTCCCGCCTTGAAATACTCTTCAGTCTCATAAGGTTGATGGTTCAGGATGAAAATTATCTCCCTTATGTTATTCTCAAGTAACAGTTCTATCAGATGTTCTGCCACAGGTTTATTTACAACAGGCATCAGGTAATCTGAGGTCCAGTTGGATAAAGGGGTTAACAGCTCAGGTTTATCAGCAGGCAGGACTATTGCCTTCATATTGAACCCCTTGATAGAAATCTGTCACTATCAAAATCCGGTATAACCTTGAACAGGCTATTCAGTTTCATTATGTTGAATATCTGCATGATATCCTTGCTGGCATTGCACATAAAAGGGGTTTTATTATGTAAAGAAAGATGTTTTTTTATTTTTATAAAAAGCGTAAGCCCGGTACTGTCTACAAATTTCAACCCTTTCAGATTAATGACACAGTTATTATCACCTATGGATTCTAAAATGCCCTGTACATCAATCTTCGTTATGTTTGCCGCATCAAGTCTGCCAAAAAGCTCTACTTTAAAAAGGCCTTCCTCAAGAGATGTAGCATATGAAAAGGCCGTTTCATCACTGACATTCCTGATTTGTTCTGTAACTTTTATATAATTATCCTGATTCTGTTCTTTTACAATATCCCACAGACGATTATATTTTAGTAATTTGGCTACACATGGTTTTATGCCTGTCATGAACATACTTTTATTGATGCTGTTGCAATAACTCCATACATCAACCAGAAAACCCATAACATAAAGATCCAGGTGTCTTGTCGCACTAAAATCAATAACAAGTGATGAATCCTTATCATCAAGGATGAATGACCAGATATCAGAGATCGATTCCTTTGTTGCATTAAATGGCATCTTCAGTATAACAGCCCTTTGTTCAGGTCTGACATTGATAGTGATTCTATTTAATGTGTATGATCTCTGGGACCTTATTTTTAAAATCAACCTGCCTGCCTTATGTAACAGTATCGGGAGTAAAATGGAGAAACCAAGTTTAAAAAATCCGATGAAATAACGTTTCCATAAGCGGACAGGGTCCTTGTATATCCTGTATATCCACTCAAGCCCGTTTTTCTGCATCCAGCCAGGCGCCCTTAATACATCACCGGTAATAAAACTGAAAGACCCGCCTACACCTATAGATACCGGCACCTTGACATTACCCCTGTTCCTGTTGAACCATATCTCTTGCTTTGGGTTTCCAAGGCCAATAAAAAGTATATCTGCCCCTGATTGGTTTATCATGGTAACGATCTTTCTGTCTTCCTCAAGGGAATCAAGCATGGCTTCCCCTTCAGTTGTAATATCAGGGGAGTATGTTCCTGCTATTTTTAAGCCTTGATATCTCTCCATAAGTATCTTTGCAGCATTATCAGCAATACCCGGTCTTGCGCCAAATAGAAATATGGATTTCTTAAGTTCTGCAGCCTTTTTTGATATGAAAGGGAGCATGTCAGACCCTGCAACCCTTTCCTTAAGGGGTGAATCCATTAACCTTGATATCCAGACAACTGGCATGCCATCGGCAGTAACAAGGTCGGCCCGTCTCAATATATCCAGCAGTTCAGGATGACGCGAGCGTTTACTACTCCATGAAGTAGTGTTCGTTAGAAAATCGACATTTACAGTCGCTATATATCTGGGAATGCTGCTGTCTTTGTAGTCATCTATCATCCTGAATACAGAGTCAACTGCCTCAGTCATTGTCAGGTTATCAATAGGGATCCCTAAAACAGATATACAGTCTCTTTCAAGCATCAATATGCCCCTTTCCCTGTAAGTACCGCAGGTATGGTCTTAAAAAGGAGCTTTATGTCTGTCCATATGGACTGGCTTTCTATGTATTGCAGATCAAGATCCACCTGCCCATCAAAACCTATATTGCTCCTTCCACTCACCTGCCAGAAACAGGTTAGCCCTGGAGTAACATCAAGCCGCTTAAGGTCTCGGAGCCTGTATTTGGATACCTCTGATGGAAGGGGAGGGCGGGGCCCAACTATTGACATATCTCCCTTAAGGACATTAAAGAGCTGCGGCAGCTCATCAATAGATAGCTTTCTAATGATTCGCCCTGTACGTGTCAACCTGGGATCTTTTTTAATCTTGAAAATTAAAGACTGGGTCTCATTCAGGTTATCTAAATCATTCCTTATACGATCTGCATCAGTTACCATTGACCTGAATTTATATATGGTAAATCTTTTACCCCTTATGCCTACACGCTGTTGACAATAGATTGCAGTCCCCCTGTCTTCAAGTTTAATAAGTATGACTGTTATAAGGAAAACCGGTGACAGCGCGAGGATCAATAATATAGATAGGATAACATCAAAACATCGTTTAATAATAAGGGTGGATTTAACAACAAGATGCCAGCTGTAACGCTTGAAAATATAATACATGACAGAACGAAAGCGGGCAAACCTGCTTCCGCCTTTTGCATATCTGTCAAAAAGCCTGTCTCTTAATACATTTTCCCGCACACATACCCCACAGTAAAAATAATAGTCGAAATAAAACAACGGGATTTATAAATACCTGTTAAACAATCTCTGAAAAAGTATCGGGATAATATATGAGAATCTTTAATAAAAATTGAAATCGGTCAGGTTTATTGGCAGTAAATGAATATTTTTTTCATTCTTAAAATAAAATAACTAAAAATATTAAATAATTGCAGTTATTAAACCGATAAAAGATATACGGCATTATTATTGCAGACATTAACACTAAAGCTCAAAGCAGAATCAAATATTTACTTTCTTTAAACATTATAGAAGAGTTTATCAATGAGAAAAAAAAATAAACTATTAATTCTGGTATCATTATTTTTCATATTATTTTTTAATGATTTTCAGATATTCGCAATGGGGATTTTTCCTCCTCCTGAAAACCCTCCATGGGAAAGGAAACCTCCACCGTGGGTTGACCCAACTCCTGATGATCCAGCTCCTCCGGCAGCGCCTGAACCTATTTCACTCGCCTTAATTGGGATGGGTGCCAGCGGGGTAGTCGGGTATTATCTGGGCAAAAAGAAAAATAAATAACTATTCAACTGGAACAAACCTAATGAAATCAATCAGAGGAATGGTTAAGCTAAAGCATGAAAATGCAATATACTATATACCCATGGTCATTTTCCTGGTTATACTGCTCTATTATCCATTTTTCAGATGGCTTTTGATATCATGGCTAAATAACCCTGCTGATACCTTTGGATATCTGGCGCCTTTTGTCTCAGCATGGGCTATTTATCTCAGACGAAGAGAGATTAATGGTATTGAAATATCTTCTGCAAAATCAGGCTGGATCCTGTTCCTATCAGGTTTGCTGCTGGTATTACTTTACCGGATATATGACCAGACAGTATTTGCCTCTGTTTCTCTCCCCCTTTTTTTATATGGAGTTACTCTTATTTACTGGGGAAGAAAACGAAGCAGATACATGCTGTTCCCATTCCTGTTTCTTGTATTTCTATACCCATGGGGTGATATTTTGAATACCCTGATTGGCTTCAAGTTAAGACAATTCAGCGTTTATATATCCTGTCTTATATTTATCTGTATGGGAATGGACGCTGCTATTTCCGGCACCCTGTTGTATACAGGACGATTTCTTGTAGACATTGCACCTGCCTGCAGCGGGTTGACCATGATGAATGTACTCTTATTTATGGGCGCTATCGGGGCATATCTATATAATGGAAAGAAGTCAAAAGGGATAATAATCTTTTTATCAGTTATACCTTTAAGTTTAATTATGAACACCATCAGGATATTTTTTACCGGTTTGACAGGGCATTTTTTTGGAGAAAAAACAGCCCTGAATTTTTATCATGATATTTCTGGTATGTTTATTTTTGGTCTTGCACTCTTATTTTTATATTGGGAGGCATCTTTTTTTAACCGGGTTGATCAGAAAAAATGACAAAAGAACAAATAAATATATTTAAAAAGGTTGTATATCTTTTACTCGCTATAGGAATAACGATTGAAATCATCGTGATATACAAGGATATTTTTTTATGGATGAAAACAGCATGGTTTACCTATCCTCCTGACAGGTTTGGAATATTTATCCCCCTGCTTTTTTTGTTTATATTCTTATACAGGTTTATCAGAAATCCTATTAAAAAAATAAAGGGCAACAGGATCGGGTTCTTTGTAATAGTTAGCGGGGCTTTAATCTTTATGATTGGTATTTTTGCGGATATTCATATCATACAGGCAGCCTCACTTATTATCACCTGCTATGGTATTGTTTTGTATCTGATGGGCAGTGAATGGGGAATGATTATGCTTTTCCCATTTTTCTTTCTTATTTTTATGCTGCCCACAACATCTTTTTTAATAGAGTCTATTTTCAGTGTGCCTCTTAGAAGCATGACTGCAAAGATAACATGCAAAATACTGAATTCAACCGGAAGTGCGTGTGAAACAATTAACTGCATTTTATATGTTTTTAATACAGAACTCCCTGTTCAATATTACAGGGAATCCATATCATCCCTTATGATGCATATAATTCTTACCTTTATTGCGGCAGAGTTTATCTTCATAAAAAACTGGAGCAAATTTTTGTACCTGCTTTTACTATGGGCACCATATATCATAATCGCTCACAGTGTTTTATATCTGGTAATGGGCTGGGTGTATGCATCAGGGAGTGTCAATCAATCTGAAATAATCTGGGCATACAGGAAATGGTTACCTGCCATATTACATGTGTTAATGCTTATTTTTACCTGGGCCATGATAAGAAAAATTACAGGGAGAAAAGACCATGTCAGCAGATAGCCAGGCGAAAAAATTAAAAATAATTTTCCTTATACTTTTATTTGTTATTCTTTTTTTGTACTGGTTTAATAAGAAACAAAAGAATATTGAAATAGGCTCTTCCCTGGATAATATCACAATGGATATCGATGGATGGAAAGGAACCAACCTTACTCCCAGTGAAAAGGAAAAGAACTGGGTAGATAAGGGGGATCTGATAATCAGAAGCTATCAGAAAGACAACAATTCAGTATACCTTGTGGCAATACAGGAAAAAGGTGATCGCCACAAGGTACATTCCCCTCAAGATTGTTATTCAGGTTCTGGCTGGGTTATTTTAAGAAAAGACAATATAAGCATAGGTGATGAAAATAACAAAGATAAGATCGTCAGAAGAATGCATGTGGCAAAGGATAACAAATCGCGACTGGTTTATTACTGGTTCACAAACGGATATGAACGATCTACTAGTTTTAAAGGACACCTAATTCTATTTTTGAGGGACATTCTGCTGAAGGGCTCAATAAGATCATGGATGTGCATCCAGGTTTCCGCTGATATAAAAACTGATGCAGACAGGACTTCAGAGATAATGGAATCCTTTATAAGCCAACTTGACACTCAGAACAGGTAATTGAAAAGGTTAAACATGAAAGAACCAGTCGATATATTATTTATCACTTTCAATCGCATTGAGTATGTCAATAAAACTATTAATCATCTGCTTGATGATACAGCAAATTTCCGCCTCTATTTTTGGGATAATGGATCAAAAGATGGTACTGCTGATGTTATTAGAGGATTACAGGATGAAAGGATCGCGGAACGCCATCTATGCCCTGTTAATGTGATGCAGGCCTACCCGACCGAGTGGTTTCTTGAAAGATGCAGATCAGAGATTATTGGCAAGATCGATGATGATACAATTGCCCCATATGGATGGATAGAAAAAATAGGAGATGCACTTAAAAAGAATGTATCTCTTGGCATGTTAGGTTGCTGGACATTCTGGCCTGAAGATTATGAAAGAAACAGAATCGAGGCATCAAAGAAGATCATAGACTTTGGAGATCATCAGATTCTTCACAATTCCTATATTGGCGGGACAGCCTTCCTTATGAAACGTGATGTCGCAAAGAAATATTATATCAGGAATCACATGGGTAATGCCTTTCCGATAGATCGCATAAAGATGACAGTCGATGGCTTTATAAGCGGGTGGTATTTTCCACTTATATATGCCGAACATATGGATGATCCCAGGTCAGAACACTGCCTTATGACAAAAAATGGCGGGTTTAATAAGAATGCCGCTTTAACAGCAAAGGTACGCAATATCAGGACACCTGAACAGTATCTTGAATGGATCATGAAAGATGCGGATAATATCCTTACTACTCCAGTAAGCAGGCAGCTGAAAAAAATTCAGGGAGAGAACTCTCTTACCAACAGGATAAAAAGAAAGATTAAAAACTCAGTTTCAAAACTTTTTTAGTTATATCTTCAAGGTATATCTTCAGGAAATAAATGTTTTTTAAGGACCTCTATACAGGATTATTTAAAAGCAAAACCGATTCACTTAAGCTCTTAAGCATTCGGTCTGCGATTTGGAGTCTGATGGGAAAAGGAGGAAGCCATATAATAAGGCTTGCCGGTAACCTGATCCTGACGCGTATCCTTTTTCCAGAGGCATTTGGCCTGATGGCTACAGCCAATATTGTGCTTGTCATGGCAGAGCTGTTTTCAGATACAGGGGTTAAAACCGCAATCATTCAGAATCCACGAGGAGCTGAGCCTGCCTTTCTTAATACAGTCTGGGTAATAAATATAGTCAGGGGAATAATACTAAGCAGTTTTATTGTGGCAATAGCCTGGCCTTTATCGGCATTCTATAATCAACCTGTTTTAATGAACCTCTTTTTTATTATGGGTATAAGCCATTTTATATCAGGCTTTGAAAATCCTGCGCTTCCGCTCCTGATAAAAAATTTCAAGGTAGAAAAACAGGTAAAAATGGAACTTATTACCCAGTTTGTTGCACTGACCACCACAGTTATGTTTGCATATTATATGCAATCGGTTTATGCACTTGCCATTGGATACAGTTTTTCAGTGCTTTACAGGTTGATAGCTACATATTTTGCAGTCCGATTTAGACCTCGTTTTGTATGGGACAGGGAAACAGGAAAAGAAATATTTAATTTCGGTAAATATGTATTCATTAATACTCTGATCACTGTTACCGTCTATCAACTGGATATACTGTTAATAGGTAAGATACTGGATATGACAACACTGTCTTATTATAATATCGGTAAAAACCTTGGCATACTGGTATTTACCTTCTGCAGTCAGGTGGTATCACAGTCCTATCTGCCTGCTGTAAGCTCGGTTCAGAATGATATTTTAAGGGTACAGCGCATCTTTAAAAGGACAATTACCTTCTTCCTGACCATCTCTATCCCTATCTCTCTGATAATGATAATATTTTCACGCGATATAATACAGATAATGTATGATCCCAGATATGAGCTTTCATATATCTCTCTTGCCTGGCTTGCCATGGCCGGGATATTCAGGATAATTGGGAATTTCTCCGGTGCCACTTTTTTTGCCCTTGGAAAACCTGCACTTGAAACATCATCAATGGCAGCAGGTTTATTGATTGTGGCTGTAGCTCTTTTCACAGGTGTTAATACAGGAGGGCTTTCAGGAGCATCATGCGGTGTTGCTGTATCAATTTCATTTATACCAGTTATAGAAAGTTTTCTTCTTGTACGTTGTGTAAAGTTCTCTTTGAAAACTGTTATTGGCCCATATTTGCAGGTGTTTTTTATTGGCGGCATCTGCCTTGTCATTCATATGATGGCTAAAACATGGTTCCTCTCCATGTATAACAACAGGATTTTATATGCCTTATCCATAACCATCTTTGCTGTTATTTTATCACTTCTTGTATTCCGCTATATTGAAGGGCCAAATCCTTTTGGAGACAGGGGAGGGGGCGTATCAAAAAGTTAAGTAAGGCTCATTTTTTTAACATTAAGTCTGTTATACAGAGGTTTGCCTGATATTAAACCATAATAATATCTGATCACCCCGAAAAGCTGCGGAAATACAATAATAATAGCATTTACAGTATATATTATTATATCTTTCCATGGTCTGTTAAACTGTTTTTTAAATTTGAAAATGCTGAATGAAGGCTTTACTGCAAACAGTAAAGCGAATATCAGACCAGAGAATACAAAACCTGATATGAATCCTGTAAGCATTATGATAAGAGGTAATAGAGATCTGACCAATATGCGCAGAGTCTCCCTGAACCACATTTTTTCATTTTTTTTAATATACCTGAAGGAGATTTCCGCATATGCATATCCGCCTCGAAATGCCCTTTTGAGATATTTTAAAAAGCTGCTCATATTGATGTCATGCATGGCCATGGTATGGCCTGAGCGTTTAATTAACCAGCCCTTTTCTCTGATCCGGTAACTTAAATCAGGGTCTTCCCCCGCAATCAGGTATTCATCATACCCATTCGCATCCTCCAGTGCCTTCCTGCTAATTAAAACGCCTCCACCAAAGAAGTCGCATGGCCCCTCTTTGCCTGCCCACTCCATTTCTGCAAGGATATGATATATGTTTTTATCTGGATAGATTTCTTTAAGCGTTCCGGTTACTGCCCCAATATTATTTTCCAGTAATTTATGGGCATGTAGAAACCAGTCAGGGTCAATTATCATATCTGCATCAAGAAACTGTATTATTGGAGATGAAAGGGTAAGCCAACCAGCATTCCTTCCGCGTCCCGGTGTTGGGTGTGGATTGTTGAGTTGCATAACCCTTACCCCCTCAAAGCCTGTTGCCAGATCAGGGGTGTTATCAGATGATCCGCCATCAACATATGTAATATCCAGTAAATCCTGCGGGTAATTAACGGCCCTGATAGCCTTTATACAATCGGCGATATGTGAGCACTCGTTTATGCCTATTATCACAATCCCAATTTTCGGCAGTATCTTTTCCATAATTTATTTGCGTTTACATGACCTGTATACTTCACACAATGTAGTCAGGATATTCTTCATGGTCTGTTTCGCGTTTTCTCTCTTATTATGTGATTTCAATGAACCACTATGCAGATTTTTTATATATACGATGGCATTCCAAATAAATTCTATCCCTAACACAGTAATAGCATAATACCAGCCATAAAATTTAAGGTAATATTTCCATTCGCTTTCAAGACGAATTTTTAGTATCTGTTTGCCATTTTCTGAAAATGTACTGTCCGATTTTTCAGCACTCTTCCCTCCCAGATGAATCACTTCTGTATGGGGATAATAGACCACATCCCATCCAGATCTTCTGGCTGAAAGGCAGTAATCCACCTCTTCAAAATAGAGAAAATACCGGTCATCAAGATATCCTATTGAATCCATTGTTTCCCTGCGAATAAGGAAATAGGCGCCTACCACCCAGCCAACACGCAGTGGATATGAATGATTCCACCATGTATAATCTACCCTGCCAAAAAAGCGCGATTTTGAATAGCGGTCTGAAAGCCCTGTAATGGCAAGAAATTTATTTAACGGCCCTGGAAGCATTCGTGCAGATGGCTGCATCCTGTTGTCCGTGTCTGTAAGTTTGCAGCCAAGTATCCCGGTATCAGGGTGTTGATCCATATATGAAATAGTCTTTACAAGGGTGTTTTTTCTTATAAAGGCATCAGAGTTTAATAAAAGTATATATCTTCCTTTTGCTATCTTCATACCGGGGATGTTACCGCCTGCAAAACCTCTATTTTCAGTGAGTCTTATCAGCCTGACCCACGGAAAATCTGTTTCGATCATGTCAGCAGAACCATCCTTTGATCCATTATCAACTGCAATTATTTCAAAATCTATTCCCGTTGAGTTCTCTTTAACGCAATTGATGCAATCAGCAGTTAATTCTCTGGTATTAAATGAGACTATTATTATGGAGACATCAGGAATTGATTTGCTGCTATCTTTTAACATATTGTAAATCCATATAACTCTTACAGTTCATGACTTTTCTTATCCAGACTGCCTTGTACAAATCCCATTGTCCAGTATGATAACCCTGTTAGAAATAGAGGTAATGACCTGATAAACCGGAAAACGTGAAGCAGGCCTGCATTTACAATCCTTGGTATAATCCTGCAGCATTTTATAATAAAAAACAAAGGTGCAAAGATGAAAGGGAAAATACCTGATTGATAAAAACTTCCTGATTCATTTTTTCTGTATATTGCAACATATTTTCCGAGCAGTTTTTGATTCGCAAAAAAACTTTTACAGTTTTCCCTAAAGATATGGGAGACAGTAATTTCAGGTACAAACCAGACCTTTTCAAACCTGCTTATATTGATGCCCAGCATGACATCTTCGGATGCCCTCATATCAGGAAATCCCCCTGCCTTATAAAATATTCCCCTGTCACAGAATAAATTACAACTGGGAACAAACTTTTTTACCCTGTTTACTCCAACCGGCAGAAATTCATTAAATTGAAGGTAATACTGCGCGAGTGCGATAGATTTACTCTTTTGAAAATCAGGAATTTCGATTCCTCCACCACCGGTTAAATAACCTGATTCATAGGCCTCTTTTATTTTGTGCAGAAAATTAGGAGAGGGAACAACATCAGAATCAATGAACACAAGTAAAGTACCACTTGAATGGCTTGCACCCAGATTTCTTCCTTCTGAAGGGGAGAGTCTATTTTCCGATCTGATAATTTTTATAATACTGGAAGCCTCACACTGAGAGATAATTCTGTCCATACTCCCATCATCAGAAGAGTCTACCAAAACAACTTCGTAATCATCTATATTTTGTTGATTAATTATTCCTTCGATTGTATGCACCAGTGTCTTTGAAGAGTTATATGAAGGTATAATTACTGAAATCTGTATGCTCATAGTATGCTTTATATCAGAAGGTTTTCAAGAAAAAATCAGCCATCTGTTTACAGTTCTTTTCAAGATCATACAGGTTTGCAACTTTCTTTCTTGCATTTTTCCCTATCTTCTCCTGCAGCGGTCTGTTCTTTAAAAGTAATTCAATCCTGTCAGCAAGTGTAACAGTATCTGATGGAGCGATAAGCATTCCATCTTCGTTATCATTAATCAGCTCAGGGATACCTGCTATACGGGTTGTGATGCATGGGATCTCTTTTGCCATTGCCTCCATCAAAACTACCGGGACACCTTCTGCAAAGCTTGGAAGGACAAATAACTCCGCAGTATCATAATAATATTTTACCAGGTCCTGCCCCAGTGCCCCTGTAAAGGTAATTGAATCATGGATGTTAAGATCTTTTGCGAGTAACTCAAGAGATTCTCTGTCAGGCCCATCACCAATGAATGTCAGATTAAAAATTGTTCCACGCTTTTTTAGCAAAGCGCAGGCCTCTAATAGAATATGTTGACCTTTAGCAGGGACAAGCCTTCCTACGCATAAAATAGTAGGGATTGCATTTTCAGCTCTATCTACAGGTGTGAATTTAGATATGTCAACACCGCAGCGTATTATATGAAACTTATTCCAGTAACTGTAAGGTACAACCCTTATCAACTGGCTTTTACAGAAATGGCTGATACACCTTATCTTTGATGCCCTTTTTATCTTATCTGCTATTAAATTATTATCTATGTTATAGAAGATATCAGGGCCATGTATGCTCAGGCTGAATGAAACAGTGCCGAAACATGCAGAAATCATGGCAACAGTAGCCGCAGGATTTGCAAAATGGACATGGATATGTTCCACCCTGTTATTAAGTGCCCAGTTCACCAGTATGCCTGCTTCAATAAAATAACCACTTGATTTTAAAAGACCGAAATGCCCTTTACGCGAAAATTGACAGGTATTAATTAACATTGAATAATACCTGTGTGGAGACTTAATCAAGAGTCTAAGATGATCTGACAGTATATTTATTTTCGATCTGTTTTTTATGTATAGTGTATTTTCTGCATCTCCTTTTTCTTCATCGGTCATTTTTATCAGCATCTCAGGTCTTCTAATAGATGCTGTTTTAATATCAAGACCGCTTTTCCTTAACTCCTGAACCTCTCTGAAAATGAAGGTATGAGAAATAGCTGGGTATTCACTTGCAAGATAGGCCACAACAGAATCGTTGCGAGAAGTCTGAATTTTGTTCATTTAATCACCTATAATAAAACAGTATTTAATTAGCTATTTACTGTTAGTTTTTTTCAAATAAAACGTTCAGGATTGACATAAGAAACATGTTGATCTCTTATTTTTAAATCGTAAAAATGACGTTTGTATGATATAAGAATAAAAATAATAACTGCTATTTCGATGCATCTTTCTATTCTGAAACCTAGAATTCTAATATTCATAATTTGATCAATAAAATGTAATGAAACAGAGTTAATCAGGTTGAAAGCAAATAATACTATCAGCCAGCGTATTACGTTTCCATTGTAGCTAAAAATACCCGAAGAAGATGCCTCACTAACGACAGTAATTAGTAATAATATAGCAAAAATACCGGTTATGAAAATGACCTGTAATGAATAACGATTATTATACCATCCCTGATTATTTGCTATGATTCGTGTGTTATCCATTAAGGTTTTTGATATATCAAAAATAGATGATATCAGGATCATAAGGATAGTAATTGCAATTACAGCCCATAATAATCGGTATCCATTTACGTGTTGAGGCTTTACAATATGAGCGGCTCTAGTTAGTGAATGGAGACTTAATAAAAACAATATAAAGTAGCCTGCCCCTATTAATAAATTAATAATATTCATACCATATAAAAAAAGATATTTTTCAGTCATTTTATCCTGTTTAATAATTATAAAAACCTTGGTTGATAAATCATTTTACCAATGCTTTCTAAAATGGGTATCTGTTGAACTTCTTTTTCCTCTAAAGACTCTTTAATCAGTCCGGAAATTCCTCCAGATGCAACCATAAATATAGGATTGACCATTGCATTAAGCAGACTGTCAATCATATATAGACCCAGCAGTACTGAAAGTATCGTGACTGGAATTACTTTTTGATTAAACAACTCATGGGGCCTGTAAAATTTCATGACTGCAATTATGGGGATAAGAATTGATGACATAAGAGCAGCAATCCCCAATATACCATTTTTCCCAAACACAATAATCCAGAGACCATCGGTGATTGTTATATCCTGACCTTCGTCATCATATACTCTTGATCTACCCCATCCACCCCATCCAAAGAATTTTTTCTCGAGTGCCTTTTCGATAAGTATGTTTTCATTGTCAATTCTTGTCCATAGTGATTGTGCCCTTTCCTTATCATGCTTGTAAACGAACATGGCGAAGTTCTCCGCATTCCAGTAACCAGTAGCCCTTGTAGATACATAAAGGATCGGTAATAGTACAAGACATATAAACAAAATGTTCATTTTGATCTTTTTTGTTATCAGAAGAACAGTTGCTCCCATGATAAAAAGTGCGATTGCGCCTGTTGATTTGCATAATACTGAAGTTATCAGCAGTAAAATAACAAGAATGGGAATCGGTATTCCTCTTACCTTTTTAAGTATACCGGTTACCCAAGCCCAGAGGCCGATCAGGGTAGCGCTTATCATCCATATTCCAACCATTAAACCATGTTCCATGAAAACCATTGGTCTGAATCCGCCATACCTGATAGTCTGCACAAATGCGCGTTGATGGTATCCATAGAATATTCTATGTAATTGCGGGCTGAACCTGATCTCAAACCAGCATAATGGCATGTAAATAATGCCACCTATAAAGATGCCAAAAGTAAACTCTTTGAGACTTTCAAGGTCATTAAAATATATTCTTCCAATAAAATAGGGAAAACCCCATGTGACAGTCTGTGCCAGGGATTCTGAAACGCCATCATATAATCCAAGGTCGTTTGAAAGTGAAGAGAGGGCAGGGCAGATGCACCAAACAATCATAGGGATGTCGATAATTTTAAATCTGAAAGAAAACACACTATTGGAATCAAACATCAAAGCTGCAATTAAAACTCCCCAGCAGGTAGCTGACATTTTAGTGTAATCTGGAAGCCCTGGAATCGGATACTCAGCCATAGGAAGGAACATCCATGCAAAAAGGAACGATGTTATTACAGCACGTCTGGGTGGCAATCTTGAAAAAAGGCCGATAACAATCGGTATCCAGCCAAACATCATTATGGGAACAAGTATGTTCATCAGCCTTTTTCTCTCAGATTAATGATTTGCTGCTGGATTATCTTGATACTCCTCACACGTGAGGTTTTAAGTATTCTCTCCGGCAATTCTGCCAGCGCTTTGTTTGCTGTCTGGTAGTTCGTATATATTCCATATATTACCGAGTATCGTTCTTTTCCTTTATATCTGTTTTTATATATAGATAAATCATCTTCCGACAGGGCATGGGCATGAGCAAAGGCCTGTAAATCGACCTTTTGTGATGAAACAATTAATTGTATTGTATAGAAAGACTGATCCTGCTTTAGAATCCATTGCTTGTTATTTATATCAAGCGTATCATCATTTTGTGAACTTTGGTTTTCATCACTGACTGTTTCTACACTGCCTGTCTCAACATTTGCTGTAGAGGCAACATATGATATCAGTAAGGTCACCTGTACAAAGATAAAAAGTACAAATATTGATTTACATGCATTAATTATTATCCGGGGATTGATAAATTTGAATAATTTTTTGAAAGAGAGTTTAAAAGAGGAGCCTATAGTATTAACAGACTGCCAGGACATCCTGAATAAAGGATAGGGTTCATCCTGTTCAGGGTGCATTGTTTTAAGAAATGTATTCCTGACCAATTCCTGAAAAGGCTGTATTACCCTGACAATAGTTTCCTGAAATTTAGTATTGTATCTGGGCGCCCCAAGATTTAATACTGCTGCAATCGCAGGGACTTCCAG
The DNA here is from genome assembly GCA_016931115.1 of Deltaproteobacteria bacterium. GTDB lineage: Bacteria > Desulfobacterota > DSM-4660 > Desulfatiglandales > HGW-15 > JAAZBV01. The sequence goes on from JAFGFM010000227.1 coordinate 19,602, forward strand.
CTTTAAGAGTGTTTGTCCTGCCATATACACATATTGATAATAACTGCGATCTGACTGTATAATGAGAGGAATTATATCTGCCTGCACTATCAGGAATTCAGCCAGATCGCTTATAAGCATTGGCATTGTGTCAATCAGGATAAAATCATATTTCTCTTTAACCTGTTTTATAACCTTTGATATCTTTGATCTGTCAAGATTTACAAGCTCATCATCGCTCGGGAGATGCCCTGCCAGCAATATGTCTATCCCTCTTTCTTTATCGTGTGATATGCAGTCTGACAGCGCTGTATGGCCCTTGATATAGTCTAAAAGTCCTTTTTTATCTCTCTTGATATTGATCAGTTTTTTCAGGGAAGGATTTGCAAAATTGGTTTCAATGACAAGGATTTTTGAACAAAGTTTTGACATGGCATAGGCAGTATTGAGCAGGATTTCAGTAACACCGCTTTTGGCATCAACGCCTGTAAATGCAGCGATTTTTGCCCCATGATTTTTGCGTTCTTTATCAAACTTTATGGCAAGGCTGTGAATGGATTGAGCCACCTTGTTTGTGGGATCATCCATCAGCACCCGTGCGAAGGGTGTGCCCTTCATCCCTACCTGTAAATAATCATCAATAGGCCTGTGAGGAAGTGTGCCCAGACTATTTAGTATATCTTTTTCATTGCGGATCCTGTCATCAAGTATATCAAAGAGGACACACCCTGCTGTAATGAATCCAAATGCAAACATGAAAATCAGGATGATCAGTTTTTTAAGATTATTGCCGGAAATCATTGACTGACTATTTGCCATTCTTTCAAGTCTGATTTTACCCGGGGCCTTTGATTCCAGTTTTAATTCATATATCCTTGTGTCCACCCTGTTAAGCTGGATTTTCAGCTGTTCCAGACTGGTTTCTATCTGTTTGAGTGTTAGTTCCTTTGTTGCTATTTCAGCTCTTTTCTTTAACAGCAGGTCGCGTTCCTTAAGGATTTCATCCTCAATCATTCTTGCGGCATTCAGCTCTGTTTCAGCATGAATGATCTTTTCTTTAAGTTCTGTCTCTCTCTTTTCATATAAAAATTTCTTGGTATCTTCCTTGATGATATCTTTCTGTTCTTCTGTGTATTTCTTTATGTCTTTTATCCTTTCTTCCACCTGATGTTTCCCGGGGTTATCATCTGAGAGACCAACCTGTGAATCCCGAAGTTTGTGCAAAGACTCCTGGGCCAGGATATCGAGCTTTGAAACAACCGAGTTCTGAACAACTATCTCCTCTATATGGGCATCCAGTGAAAGCTTCTTTAATGTTTCAGCTTCCATTGTTATTGCTTTAAGTTTTTTTTCCTTTTCTAATCTATCCCTGTATGCCTTTTCATAGGATATCTGGAATTGGGAGGCATCATCATTACTGCCTGCAAATACACTGGATGCGATCTGTTCTGAGATCCTTTTTAATTCGATGGTCTTTTTTTCTATTTCAGAGCTCAGATTCTTTTTCTCACTCTGGAGAAATGAGAGACGTCTGGAATCTTTCCCTTCTTCATCTTTCTGGTATTCCTCAGTATATACCTCCATGATGGCATTGACCATTTCAACTATACCTTTATCATTATCTCTTAAAAGAGTTACATCTATGAAATGTGTGCCACGGGGTTGTTCTACCGTAAGCGTACCTCCAAGCATCCTGGCCGCGAAGGAGAGGGTCATATTGTCCGGTAAATAATGCTGTTTAATATCAGGAGGCAGCTTATCTATAGCCTTCTCAAGTATTTTAGGACTTTGTATAAGGTCCAGCTGCGTATTAATGAATTGATTATAATACCCCACTACAGATCTTTCATCATTGCGGGAAATAACTGATTCAGACTCAGGCAACACCACAAGCTTGCCGCTGACCTGATAAAATGAATTATTAAAGATAAAGGCTATAGGAGAGAGTAATACAAACAGGCTTCCACCAAATACAACAATCTTGAGCCAGTGCCGCATAATAGTGGCTACAGGGTCAAATGGTTTTTTCGGTTTTATGATAATATCCTGTTGCGTCATATCATTTCTAAAAATATCTATTTAATTCCATTAATTAAATCGGATTATCATGCTGTTTTCATTAATCCAAAATCTCATCCTGTATTATATTTCCAGTTATAAAGGTCCTTAAGAACGGGTCTATCTGCCTCAGGTAATAATTAAATGAAGCTATGCCTTTTTTAGGCACATAAATAATATCATTATCCTGAAGGGTCTGGTTTTGCGAAAAATCCCCATTCTTTAAAAACTCATCAAGATCAATGATAATCGGGCTTTTTTGTTCTCTCATATCCCTTATAAGGTGTATCTTTGTTTTATTTGCATTTTCAGTTGGCCCGCCCGCCTGATTGATTGCATCAAGAAATGACATGCCAGATGTTTGAATCGGGTAAGAACCAGGGTTATTAACCTCACCCATTACAAAGACAGAAGCATCGGTTGAATCAGGTATATAGATAATGTCATTATTGGCAAGACCTATGTTCAGTTTCAGGTTGGCCTTTCCCAGAAGTTGAAGCAGATCTATCCATATGATCTGCTCTTTGCCCCTTATAATATAACATTTTGATAGAAAGGCCGATTTGTCAACAGTAGGAAGCCCACCAGCCATGGATAGTGCCTCAAGTATGGTGGCATGCCCGTCAAGGTGGATGATGCCAGGATTACTCACCCGGCCTAACACGTACACCTTGTTATTCATGTACTTTAGCACTGTTACCATCACAATCGGGTCAGAGTAGAGTTTTGAATATGCCTCTTTAATGGATTTTGTTGCATCTTTGACTGTATTTCCGCCAATATTTAATTCGCCTAAAAGGGGAAGGGTAATCATTCCATATGGCCCGACCAGATGCTCTCCTGACAACTCCGGCCTGTTCCATATATCTATTTTGATCTGATCACCAGGGCCAATGTAATACTCCTTTGCGAGATTTGCCTCGTACATCTTTATTATCTCAGGGGTTGCAAATGGAATATCGTCATTATCCATATTATTTAAAGCCAAATTATGGATATCCCCTGGCTCTTTTGTCTCCATTTTTGATGAGACACACCCTGAAAATATAATAGAGGTGAGTAATATAAAACAGGCAATATAATCTTTTTTAATATTCAACATTTTATTTATATATAAAACACCTGTTACTATCTGATATTCCTTATAAACTTCAATGCAAACCCTGATCATGAAGTGTTTGCATTATCCCTTTTTTTAATTTTGCAATATATGTACCATTATGGGGCATTTTGAATAGATTTATTGACTATCAAAATTAATATAAACTAAGTTAAATATGTATAAAATTACTGCCAGAGATGTAATTAGTCAAAAAAGATGTCATACAAAGGAGATGCCAGCCAATATTATGACGTATATTGTCAAATTAAATGACCATATGGATATAATATTGGCATTATAAGTATGAAATATATAATATGCTAAAAGCTCTTAATTGCTGTATCTGTATCATCAAATATCTGAAAGACCCGATGCATCCTGGTCAATTCCAGCAGTGCCCTTATCTGGTTTTGCAGGGATGACAGCCTTATATCGCCCCCTTCATTGTTCACAACCCTCAGGCATGATACCAGGCTTCCCAGTCCAGAGCTGTCAATAAATTCCACCTCTTTCATGTCTATAACAATATTGCAGATTCCTTTTTTTACCAGGGTAGTTACTGAATCCTTGAAGCCTTTTACAGAGGCTGCGTCAAGTCTGCCTGATAACTTTACAACGCCGGTTTTGTCAATAATCTCTTCATGAATATTCATTTTTCCAGTTCTCCAATCTTACATTGATATTAAATTTTTAATATCTTTTAATCATGACAAGATGATTTCCTTTATCATCACTGCTGTAGGTAACATGGTTCATAAATTCCTTTATAAAACCCAGGCCTCTGCCTGATTCTGATATATCAGAGATATTGTCCATACTATTATCCGGATATTTGATGACCGCCTCTTCAAGGATATTTATATTCATCGGTTTTCCATGGTCACAGATCTCGATTTCTATCAGCCTCTCTTTTAATGTTAATATGATTTCGACATTATTATCTGATTTACTGTTGTATGCATGAATTATGCTGTTATTGATTGCCTCAACAGAGCAAAGCTCCACCTGGAATGATTGCGTCTCATTTAAAGGAGTAAGAGAGCATATCTTATTGATTGCCATACCGGCAAGAGCAACATTTTCAAGATCACTCTCAATTATTAACCTGATCTTCTTCAATATATGCCCTTTATTACCTGTTTTATTTCATTTCAAAGGCAAGGAGTGATATGTCATCATCAAATTCACCCCCGCCTTTCCATTCCTTAAGATTCTTTTCCACGTCAGTAATAAGGTCGTGCAGAGGCAGCCCCTTGTTTTTTTTGATAATCTCAACAAAACGTTCTGTTGAAAAGGTGATGCCCTTATCATTCGGGCATTCTATTATGCCATCTGAATACAGGATAAACCTGTCACCGCTTTCAAGATAAAATTCATTTTCTTCATATGTTGCATCAGGGAATATGCCAACAGGAAATCCGCCTGACCCTATGAATGATGTAGAGCCATTCTTTTCTATCTTTATGGGTGATGGATGTCCTGCCTGGGTAATATTAACCTGGCCGGTCCTTGCATTGATTACGCCATATACCATGGTAAAATACTGCATGGAATCATCAGAGGCTTGAAAACGCTGGTTAAGGTCTTCCACTACATCCTTTGGTCGTGTGTACTCATAGTATGGTGGTATTATTAAAAATTTCTTTAACGGACTGTCCTGGTTGTCAACTGGTGAAAGATATCTGCTTAATGTTATGGATAGAAGGGCAGATGGAATGCCATGCCCTGCCACATCAAGCAGATAAAAGCCGATGTGATCATCAACAAGCCAGAAGTAATTAAAAATATCCCCTGCCATAAATGCCGCGGGCATAAAAAGCCAGTCAAATTCAACACCGGATATCATTGCATCGGATTTTGGCAGAAGACTTAATTGTATCTTTGCAGCAGCCTCAAGATCCTTCTTTATGGCTGCATAGGTATCAGCAAGTTTTCGGTTCTGTTCTTCCTTGCTCTTTTCAAGCTGAAGTATACGTTCGCCAATGCGTATCTTTACAAACAGTTCATCCCTGTCACAGGGCTTTACTATAAAATCATCTGCGCCTGCCTCAAGACCCTCTATCATCTCACTTTTTTCTTCTTTTGATGTAAGGATAACAATATAGACATAGTGGCTAAGGTCAGCACTTCGGATCCTTTTACAGAGCTCAAGTCCATCCATTTCAGGCATTATCCAGTCAGTAATAACAAAATTGATATTACTTTTCTGTATGATATCCCAGGCCTCTTTTCCATCTGAGGCCATTGTAACACCGTACCCCAGCTTTGAAAGAAGTTTTGCTAAAAGTACCCTTGAAGGTAAGTTATCATCAGCAATTAATATGTTCATGCTGGATGATATTTGCAATATTTGAGCCAGATACAGATTAATAAAATTTTATCAATAATATAGAGGGTTTTAAGGGTTACTGATTTTTATTAAAAAAGGAGTCATGAAAAATATGTTTGTTTTTCGAACATTTTCTGCCCCTTTTTTGACATATCAGAAAAGAGGCATTCATTACCGATTAAAAACCTGCAAATTATTCGATTTATTTAAAAGGGGCTCTGGATTATTGTTTTGACAAAGGGTTTCCACTTCATGCTTTAGGCGTAAAAACCTTTCCAGTTCATTATTTTTCAGGATCCTTCCTGATGGGGTCTTTATTGAAGCCGGGTTAACATTTTTCTTATTATAAAGTACCTCATAATGAAGATGAGGCCCTGTGGAAATGCCGGTTGATCCCACATAGCCTATTATGCTCCCCTGCTTTACTCTTACACCCTTTTTTATACCTGATGCAAATTTCTTCATATGCCCATATACTGTCTGATAGCCGTTAGCATGCCGGATCCTTATATAATTACCATAACCGCCTTTTTTGCCTGCAAACTCTATAACACCATCACCTGCTGCCATGATCGGGGTCCCGGATGGAGCAGCAAAATCAAGGCCCTTATGCATACGGGTATAACCCAGTATGGGGTGGCGACGCATGCCATAGCCGGAACTCAATCGTGCACCATCAATGGGTGTTACCATAAGGGTCTTACGCACTGAATAGCCTTTTGAATCATACATATCTATTTCACCATCAGTGGCCTCATATCTGAAAATGGTGATCGGGCTGCCATTGGTATTAAGGGATGCATATAATAATTCATCCCCTTTAATAAAATTTCCATTTTTATCAACTACCTTCTCATAAAGTGCCTCAAAACTATCCCCGGGCTGAATATCTCTTTGGAAATCAACATCATAAGAATAGGCCCTGATCATCTTAAAAAGGACTTCCATTGGCATGCTGGCATCGAGTGCAGCGTCATATAGACTGGTCTTTATTATCACTTTTGCCTTGACTGTCTTTTTCTTAAGCTCATATAAAATTTCTTTTGATGAAAATTTATTTTCAGGGGAACGGGTTACCTGAATCTCCCTTGTAAGATCAGGAACAAGGCTGAGGCTATGAAATAGCATGGGGGCAGGGGTATCAGGGGTTTCAAAGTTTAATATGATCTCCTGGCCCTGACGCAACTGCCTTGGATTAAATAGCTCTGAAAGAGATGATATAATGCTAAATGCGTCTCTCCTGTCAATCCCCGCCTTTACAAGTAGTACCATGAATGTATCACCATGAGAAACTGGAATACTTTTTTTTACTGTTTTAGGTTTATGAGGTATCTCCTTTGTATTTTTTACACCTGCTTCAGGTAATGAGATTTTTTGCGTGTTAACTATTGTTTTATTATCATTGAAAAGATGGAGGTTAAAACAGGAAAAAGAAAAAAGGGCCAACGCCACAAAAAAAATGGCGAGAAGGAGAACAATTATTCTTCTGCTGCGCCTTTTAGTTTCACTCAGACCTCTTATGGATGGAGCATGATCAATAAGCATTAATTAACCTTTCGGGGAATTTATTGTCTATCTAATATAATTGGACATAATTGTAAATAAAAAATCATAATTAGCTAATAATTTATTATAGTTTTTTCGCAATATATTGAAATATATTTAATATGTTGATAGAAAGAAACGATATAGAAAGACAGCTGCATATTATATTTATTGGCAAAAATGATTAAGAGAGGCAGGTTTAGGCAATGATGATCCATCTTATGGACATAAAAGCTCAATGGCAAAAAATGGACCCTGACAGCAGGAATTTGTTTATGATAGCCGCCCTTATGCCTTCACCTTTCATGTACTCAGAAATTGATGAAATCAACGAAGGAAAAAATATTAAGCAGCAGCATCTCCTGCTAGAAAACTTCCTTTCCAATGGTCTTTTTGATCTTGATAATAATAAGATATCCCATAACTTCAAAACTGATGATATTTCCGATTTTTTACTGGATTATGTTCCGAAAAAAAAAGTAACAGGCATTATCAGACGATTATTAAAATATTACGAAAAGAATATGCATAATAGCCCTGAAAAAGACCTTTACATGGCCGGGCTATATCTTTACGCGGATATTTCTGAGGGTCATCTTAAATACCTTGTTGAGGCCGCAAAAATGCTTTCATCATCAGGGGAGAAAAAAAAGGCCTATAGATTTTTTGACAGGGCACTGCACTTCTTTATTGATAATGCCCCTGAAAAAGAGACTATTGATTATTACCTTGAAAGCGTAATTGGAAGCCTTCAGGCATCGAGGATGATGAAGCCTCTTGAGAAGATAATACCATTGCTGACAGATGCATGGAGGCATGCCAGATATTTTAAAAGGTGGGAGTACCTGTCTAGAATAAATCTTCGTCTGGCACGCTCCCTTGCTGCATCAGGACATACCCAGAAAGCTATTGAATATATAAATAAAACACTTGAGATCGTAGATAATAAGGGCATCCCGTCTGCCAGGATTTTGTCAGCGCTCTGCATGGGGCAGATCATGTTCTGGAAAGGCAGGATTATTGAAGCCCTGCAAAGTTATGAAAAAACAATATCAGGGCTTGAAGAATTCGGTGATGATACCTCTACCCTTATGGGTGACAGTTATATGGGGCGCATATATGTGATTAACGGCAGGATTGCCAGGGGGATGGGCATGATAGAGGCTGTTTATAAAAAGGCGGTTTTGCTGAACCTCAAGGATGCAGCTCTCTTTTCGAGCATCCTATACGCCCATTCATGCATTGAGGTCGGTAATATTGATGAGGCAGAAAAATGGATACAAAGGGCATTTGAACACCCGGATAAGATCGATAACCTGATGCAGTTGATGGCAGATACATGCAATGCCTGTATCTATTATGAGAAGGGTGATTATGAGAGGGCATTTGAATGTCACAGGCGAATCGCTGATTACCCAAAGGATACAGGATATCCTCATATAAAGAGCGACTGGTTTTTTGAATACCTGTACGGCCTTGAGTCAAAGGGATATTACTATGAAAAACTAAATTTCAATGATGCAATAACTGAATCAATTAAGGGAGATAATCTTTATTACAAGGGCATTGCTTACAGACAGAGGGCTGTTAAACAAAAGGATGGCAAACTGGATGTAATTTCCGAGCTTGAAAAAAGTGAAAAATGGCTTGAATTATCCGGAGCAGAAATTGAACTTGCCAAAACCAGGATCATGCTAGGTGATGAATACCTGAAAAGAGGTAATTCTGCCAGGAGGAAGGAGTATATGGAAAAGGCCTGGGGGTTATTTGCCAAGGTGGATCACGGCTACCTGCCCAAAGAACTAATGGCTATAATGCCCCGTGAGCGCAAGATAGAGATCATGATTGATAAGATAATCCGCATCAATGAATCCCTGGAAATATTACAGGATGTGCCTGCATTCCTTGACAGGGTTCTGGATGTAGCAATAGATTTTTCAATGGCCACCCAGTGTGCCTATATAGCGTCAACACACGATAATACTCTTAAGGTGGCAGCAAGCAGAAACCTTGACACTGCCTTTCTTGAATCAGAGGCATTTAATTCCATTGTAAAGTTACTGATAACAGATCTTAAAGATAGAACAGAGATATTTATACCTGATACTGAAAAATGCGAGCCTGTTTATTCAGACTACTTCAAACAGGTAGAAATAAACTCTGTGATACTCATGTCTGTTAAAATGCCTGAAAATAAACTCGGGTATATCTGTCTTTTTAACAGGCTTGGAGGTCAGCCATTTTCTGATAACCAGCTCCGTTATCTGAGGCTTTTATGCAATCAGATATCAGTAGGCGTATCCAATATCAGGATGTTTGAAGAGATGAGGCAGCTTAAAACAAGATTCAAGGATGAAGCCCTTTTCTATAAACAGGAGATGGGAATATCAAATCCCATTGAAATGATAGTTGGTGAATCAAAGGCTATCAGGACGCTTAAAAACCAGATTGCCCAGGTCGCTGCAACTGACAGTACTGTCCTGATCACTGGTGAAACAGGGGTAGGAAAGGAACTTGTTGCCAAGGCCATCCATAATTTAAGCGAAAGAAAAAACGGATCATTTATATCTGTGAACCTTGCCGCATTACCTTCTGAACTGATAATCAGTGAATTGTTCGGGCATGAAAAAGGGGCCTTTACAGGTGCCAATGAAAGGAAAAAGGGAAGATTTGAGATATCCCATGAAGGCACAATATTCCTAGATGAAATCGGTGATCTGCCTCTGGAATTACAGATTAAGTTATTAAGGGTACTTCAGAGAGGATCATTTGAAAGGCTTGGCAGCACTAATACCATCCACTCAGACTTCAGGGTTATTTCAGCAACCAATAAAGATCTTTATGGAGAGGTGCTTAAGGAAAAATTCCGTCAGGATCTTTATTACAGGCTCGTTGTTTTCCCTATACATGTGCCTCCGCTGCGTGAAAGAAAAGAGGATATACAAATGCTTGTATGGCACTTTATTGACAAGTTCGCAAAAAAGATGTCAAAGCCAATCAAGTTTATCCCGAAGGAGGAGATGGAAAAGCTGCTGACCTATGACTGGCCCGGCAATGTCAGAGAGCTTGAGCATTTTGTGGAAAGATCAGTAATACTATCAGACGGCAGGCGTATTAGTTTTTCAGGTCTTCATACTAACCGTGTTGGCACATTAACACCTGATTCATATCAATTAAATGCCTCACTTGCTGATGTTGAAAGGGATCATATAGAAAAGGTGCTCAAATCCACCTACTGGAAGGTGAGCGGTCCAAAAGGGGCAGCAGAGATACTCGGGCTTAAACCGACAACATTACTCTTCAGAATGAAAAAACTTGGGATAAAAAAACCGGGATAAGATACGTGTAATCCCTTACTTCATTATTCCCGGCAAAAACAGGCTAAGCCAAGGGCAGAATGTGATAATGATAAGAGCTATCAGGCTTATCACAAGAAAGGGCAGGGTAGAGGCATATAATTTAAGTAATGGCCGTTCCAGCCTTGCGCTTGCAACAAACAGATTTAATCCTACAGGAGGGGTGTTGTAACCTATAGCAAGGTTCACCAAAAATACCACTGCAAGGTGAAGCTGGTTAATACCAAATTCCTGTGCCATTGGAATTATGAGAGGAACAATTATCAGTATTGCGCTGAATATATCCATCATGCATCCGATAAGAAGAAGAAACAGATTAAGTATAAGGAGAAAACCTGTTTTGCTTTGCACAATACCTTTCATAAATTCAAGTATGGTCGCAGGCACAAAGACGTCTACCAGGTAATTTGTAAAACCCAGCGCAGCCCCGAGGATAATCATTATTCCTCCAACCAGTTTAAGGCTTTCGACCATTATTGAGGGGACATCTTTAAATAATCTTATTTCTTTATAAATTACAGTTTTTATAAACAGCACATATACTACTGTTAAGCTTGCCGCCTCTGTTGCCGTACAAAAGCCTGAATAGATGCCCGCAATAATAATTAAGGGTATTGGCAGCTCCCATATGGCGTTCCAAAAAGAGTGAAAAAGCTCAGTCAGATTAAATGAGGTCGTGTTGATGTGCCATTTTTTACCCATATAGAATGAGTAAATACAAAGCAGGAGAATCATAATGGTTCCTGGTATAAACCCTGCTATGAAAAGCTCATCAATATTCAGACCTGATACATAACCATATAAAATGACAGGCAGGCTTGGAGGGAAATTTAACCCGAGGCTGCCTCCAGTGGTAATCAGACCAATGGAGAAATCTTCTTTATACTGCTCCTTTAGAAGGGAAGGGAACAGAAGACCACCAAGCGCAATAATAGTAACCCCTGTTGCACCGGTAACAGCAGTGAAAAAGGCGCATGAGATAATGGCTACTATGGCAAGCCCGCCCGGCATCCAGCCTAAAAGACTTTTTGAAAATCTGATAAGACGTTTAGATGTATCTCCTTCAGCCAGAAGATAACCTGCAAAGGTAAATAGAGGTATGGAGATTAATACCGGAGATGACGAGAGCCTTAATATCTCTATCGGAATCGCAGCAAGATTGATTCCTTCATGGTAAAGCCCAAGCATAGCTGCCGCAAATATGGAGGCAAAGAGAGGCATTCCATATATTGTCAGCAATATTAAAATTATTACCAGTAAAATTATCATAGCTTGTTTATTTTGCGGATGTTTATGATATTTTCAACCAGATTGATGCCAAAACGAAGTAATAACAATAGGAATCCGGCAGGTATTATCAGGCTCCATATCCATGATTTCAACCCAAGGATTATGCCTGCTCCATGTGCGATTTCCATACTGATAAAACCGATAGAGGCTTTGAACATAAAAAAACAGATTATCATGCAGGCAATGGAGATGATAATCTCCCTTATTGAAATAAAAAAGGGGGACATAAACTGTCCAAACATATCTATCTTTATATGTCTATTTTTATTTGTCAGAAGTGACGCACCGATAAAGGTTATCCAGAGCAGCATCATCCTTGAAAAAGGGTCACTCCATTCAATATTATTTAAAAGGACACTGGCAGGCCTGAAATCAAATTTTGTATATAAGGCCCTGAGTATAACGTTTAAAAAAGAAAAGATGACCATCAGGCTAAATGACAGGATCACTAAACCGCGTTCAAGAAAATCAATAAATTGGAATATGTATTTAAATGTCAATTATTTGACCGCTCTTTATCAAGTATATTATTAACTTTAATAAGCAGTGACTCAGGAAATATTTCTCCTTTAAGACTATCAGCAATATTATTATGTATTTTATAAAATCCTGAAAGCTCCAGTGAGCTAGGATTGGGAGATAACTTTAACCCTTTATGATTAATAATCTTAATAGAGTCATCAGTCTGCCGAACAAGTGCAGAAGATAACTCAGCCATGGATATTTTAACTTCATCATTAAGTAACTTAATTAACTCCTCAGGAATATTATTAAAATATTCTTTAAAAATGAGAATGGCCCCTGTTGAATGGGCAATGGGAAATCCGGTCATATGACTCATTCGTTCATTCCATTGCATAGAAAGGGCACCTATAGGGGGTGCATAGACCGTATCTATCATGTTTGTGTTTATGGCTGTTGTTACATCAGTAATGGATAGTGATATAGGGATTGAGCCCAACATGGTAAATGTTTTTCTGGAAACAGGGTCGCCTGACCAGGTCCATATCTTTAATCCTTTAAAATCATTGCTGTTTTTTATCTCTTTTTTTGAAAACAGGTAAACGTCACCGACCTCTGCCCAGGTTATATATTCAAAGCCCTTTTTTCTAAATTCTTCTTTAAAAAGGGGGTCCAGTTCCCTGTGTACTGCATTGACCTCATTAATATTTCTGAATAAAAATGGTAAATCCATGATTCGCCACATTGGCAGGATCTCGGTTATGCCAACACCTGAAAAGGCCGCACAGTGAATTTGACCTATCCGAATCTTTTTTAAAACATCAAGCTCATCACCGGCAATCCCTCCGGCATATATTCGAAGACCTATTTTATCCTGACTCTTTGATCTGAGTCTTTTGTCAAGTTCTCTCATATGATTGACCCATATGGAGCCATCAGGTGCAACAGTTGCAAATTTAATCATATATTGCTTTTCAGCGCCAGATGTCTCACTGCTATAAAAACAGGTACTCACAAACAATAAGAACAAGTAAGATATTAATGTTATAAAGGCTAAATTATCTCTTTTCATAAATAGCAACCCTTTAAATCGTTATATAAAATATTCATCAATATCATTTAATAAAATTTTAGCCTTTTCGCGGAATACAGAATTAATAAGAGATAGATCATCAGGGTATTTAATATTACTGCTGATGATTTCATTTAGAAGCGATATAAACATTTCCCTGTTTTGTGTTCCTACACAATAATACCGTGCATAGTAATATTGCGAAAGAAATAACAATCTTTTACCCGATATAAGTGCATTATCATAATTTTTTTTTGCCGCTTCAAAATCCCCTCCAAGCATGGATGGTTTAACTGAATGGCTTAACGCCTTGAGGAGACTTGGGAGTCCGAAATAAAGGTCAGGATACTTTTCGGCCAGATTGTCAATACATAACTGTGCGTTTCCAAGCTGTGCGAGTGCCTCTGGTCTGTGTATATTAAGTTTTATCCAAAGGCACCAGGAGGCAGTTGCCCACATAAAACTTTCAGTATTTACCTTATCCCCCAGATAAATGAGCCTTTCAAGTAACTCTTCTCTATTTAAATTATCAGGTATACCGGGAAAACCAGCCGCCTTAAACCCGTAACTGGCTCCCCTTAAATAGAGAGAAGATGCCCTCTCATCATCAACCCCTTCAATGAAAAGCAGGCTATAGCCGCAATAACCAATAGATAATAACCTAAGAAGATCAGAATGTTGAGGATCACTTTTTAACAATCCCTCTAATATTTTCAAATTGCCGGGGATCGCCTGTTGAGCTATCGCATAATCGCACTCTTCAAAGATGGATAATGATATATTGTTTAATAATTGCGGTGACATCCTGACAGCTATTTTCATGCAACCCGCTTCTGTCATTAAAAAGATAATCAGAAATAAAAGAAAATATGGTATTTTTATTTTCATGTATTCTATTTTAAATTAAATATTAATTATTTATCATAAATAAAATAGTACAGGCAAGAAGAAAACCGGACAATTTAAATGTATAAATTAAAAGTTTTTCTGGTGTTTGTAATTTTTTTCATTATAATTGATAACTTTGCACAAACAGGAGGATCTCTTTATATGAAAATTTTGCTTTTAGGTTCAAGTGGTTTACTTGGAAGTGACTGCAGGGATGTATTAAAAGATGAACATCAAGTGATTGCACCATCCAGATCGGAACTTGATATTATCAGCTGGGATGCAGCTATTGACAGCCTTCATAAAATTTCACCGAATGTGATTATTAATTGTGCCGCCTATACAGATGTAAATGGTTGTGAAAAGGATGACTATAGAATTAAAAAGGTTAATATAGAGGGCCCAAGGAATTTTGCTCAGGGTTCTGCCCGTTATAATTGTCGAATGATTCACATTTCAAGTGATTATGTGTTCAGTGGGCAGAAGGGAATACCTCAACCTTATTTTGAAGATGACCCTGTTGAACCTGTTTCTGCATATGGAAGATGTAAGGTTGAATCTGAAGTAGCGGTTAAAGAAAATGCTCCTAGCTATATAATAATAAGGACAGGCTGGCTGTATGGAAAAAATGGCAATGATTTTATTGATGCACTCCTTGTAAAGGCGATGAAAAGCCCAAGGAAGACTATCAAGGTTGTGGATGATCAGGTAGGTTCACCAACATGGTCATACCGTCTTGCATTACAGATCAAAACGCTTCTTAAGACAGATCTTAAGGGTACTTTTCATGCAACATCAGAAGGGTATTGCAGCAGATATGAATTTGCTCAGCATGTCTTTGAGCAGCTCAATATTAAAACTCCGATTAAACCTTGCAAGCTTTCTGACTTTCCTCAACAGGCAAAAAGGCCACATAACTGTATCCTGGAAAACAGATTACTTAAAACCCTTGGTTACAATATTATGGCTGATTGGAAGGAAGATGTTAATGAATATCTTGAGAAATATGGGAAGGATCTGATTAAAGAGGCCAAAGCAAATAAATAAATATTTTGTCTGAAATCCGATAATAACACCGGGTTTCAGGCATAATACTCAGATTTTGCTGCTTATTAATGCAGCTTCATATATAGCCTCTTTTGCACCCCTTGCCTGGATGCAGTCTCCTAATAAATATACCTCAATACCTTTATTTTTTAGATCATTGAATAATTTGTTATCAGGCTTATTCCCTGCAGAAACAACCAGTTTATCGCATTCAATAGAGAATTGATTATTGTTCTTATCTGCAAGATATACCCTGTCAGCGGTTATCTCCAGTAAAGTATGCTCAGTAAGGATTTTTACCCTGTTTTCTTTCAGGCCTTTTATAATCATTTTTTTGGTTACTGCCTCAATCTGTGTGCCTATTCCGGGTAACTGTTCAACAATTGTTACATTGCAACCTTTATGAGATAAATCAAGGGCAATCTCACACCCGGTGGAGCCTCCACCCAGAATCACAATATTTTCTACGCTTAGAGCAACTGCCATGTTAAGAATTTCAGGCACTGTCAAGACAATCTGGCTATCTATGCCCTGGATTGGTGGCATAAAAGGTTTTGAACCTGTTGCTACAATAACTACATCCGGATTAAGGTTAATAATTTCTTCCAGTGTTATCTCATGGTCAAGGTGGCAATTTACATTTTCTTTTTTAATCTGGATAAGGAGATACTCCAGCAAAAGACTCAGTTCCTTTTTAAAGTAGGGTTTAATGCCAAAAAGTAGCTGCCCACCAAGCTGGTTGTTTTTCTCATAAAGATCAACAAAATGTCCTCTTTTGGATGCGATATGGGCTGCATTTAGGCCTCCGGGGCCACCGCCTACTACCAGAACTTTTTTAGGTTTATCAGTAGTCTTTAAAATCAGTTCCTTCTCTCTGCCAAGTGTCGGATTAACAAGACACTCAATTTTTCCATTTCGAAAAATGCTCTGCATACATGTATTACATGCTATACACTTTCTTATATCTTCCAGTCTGCCTGCCTTGGCTTTTTTAGGCAATTCAGGGTCAGCCAGAAGACCCCTGCCTATGCAAATTAGATCCGCCTTTTTTTCTTTTATTATTTCATCAGCTATTTCAGGATCATTTATTCTTCCTACAACCATAACAGGTATCGCTATTGTAGATTTTATTTGTGCTGCCGATTCAACAAGACAGGCCTGTTTCATAAACATTGACTGACATATCCATTCAGGAGTTGCATCATTCCCGGCAGAGACCTGAATTACATCAAGACCTTCAGGTATTAACAGCTTCAATATTTCAATACTTTCCTCTGTAGTAAGACCATTTGGAACAAATTCCTGTGCGCTGATCTTGAATGATAATGGAAAATCCGGCCCAACCCTTTTCCTTAACTCTCTTATTATCTCCCTGGCAAATCTTGATCTTCTTTCAGTAGTTCCACCATATTCATCCTCTCTTACATTTGAAAATCCGGATAAAAACTGGTTTATCAGGTAACCGTGTGCACCATGTATTTCTATCAATTCAAAACCTGCTGCTTTTGCCCTTTCAGCAGCATCCCCAAACTGGGTAATAATTTTTTCTATACCTTTAATTGATAGAGGTTCAACTTCTCCTTTAATTGAAGGGCAGGGGAGGTGAGAAGGAGCAAAGGGTTTTCGGTTAATCACCCTTGATGGGACCTGTCTGCCTGCATGATGGATCTGGATTGCAGGGATACAGCCTTCATTTTTAATTACTGCGGCTGCCCTGGATATATCTTTAATAAATCTGTCATCATAAATCCTGGCCTGATGATTGGA
>JAFGFM010000228.1 GCA_016931115.1 Deltaproteobacteria bacterium
ATCCAAAGAGTTAGCTGACAGCTGATCGCTGACAGCTGAAAGCCCCATCCAGAATTTGCCTCTTTCTGGATGGACACTATTTAGTTTCCCCCTCTGTAGCTTTACTATTGCGGATAATGGGCAATCCCGAGAAAGCGCATTGTCGTCAAGCTAAGGCGAAAAGCAAAAGACTAAAGCAAAATCTCACACAGAGGCGCAAAGAACACTAAGAAAATCAAATGCTTTTTAACATAATACTTTTAAATTTCTTAACTTTGTGAGCTTTATGACTTTGTGTGAGAAATGATTTTTCGATACGATATTTTGGCTAAGCAATATTCCACACAGAGGCACAGAGAACACTGAGGGACACGGAAAATTCCATAATACCATTCACCACAGAGAGCACGGAGGACACGGAAAATTCCATAATACCATTCACCACAGAGAGCACGGAGGACACGGAGAATCTATAGCCCATAGCTTAAGAAATTTGATTTTTTATTTCTGCCATCCCTGCAAAAGTGGAAAACCATTTAATTTACAATGATTTTCTGGATGTCTACCGGAGTCTACACCGCATTTATTGCGAGATAGGTTTGACGACTTATTTTTAAGTTTACTGTAATTTTTTACTCCGTGCTCTCCGTGTCCTCCGTGGTGGAATTTCTTTGCTTCAAACGGTATATTGGAAGATTCAAAGCCCCTAAGAAAATCTAAGGATTTTTACATAATATTTTTTTATTTCTTAACTTTGTGTGAGAAATGATTTTTCATCTTGAATTATGAATAGATGTTTTTCTCAGGGATCTTTATCTTATATCCCTGATAACAGCCCTTACAATGGAGTTTGCACTTAAAAATGTGCACACTACACATAAAAAGGTGCACCGGAGATTGCCACAAACACTTATCTTATTGATTTAACTACAATCTTTTTATGGTCTATTATTTGCTATAATCACAATATTCGCTTTAATGGTTTTAACCCGGTCGTTTAATATTATAACAAACAAAATCCTGACATGAGGAAGGCCATGAATTTCGAAAAAAGGTTACAGAAAGATTTAAGGTGTAAAGGTTTTTCACTCCTTGAGCTGTTATTTGTCATCTGCATTGCCGGCATCCTTGCCACAATAGCAACACCTGTTTTTTCAACATGGATACCTGACTACAGGCTAAGGGGTATGGCAAAGGGGCTTTATGCTGACATGCACCTCGCAAAGATGAGGTCCATAAAAGAAAATGACATATATAAAATTGTATTTACTACAGGGGGTAATGACTCTTACAGTTTTAAAAAGGCAGACGGGACTGTTGAAAAAACTGTCTTTTTCAATCCAGCCGCTTCAGATTCCAAAGTTGCCTTTGGTTATGGCGAAGCAACAAAAGATGCTACAAAAACAGGTGGAAGCCCACCATCTGATGGAGTGAGCTATGCAGGCAACGCTGTTACCTTTAACCCCAGGGGAACAGGTACATCAGGTTATGTATATCTCACGAACAGCAATGGCTCATCCTTTGCAGTAGGCACATTGTCATCAGGTGTAATACATTTTAAAAAATGGGACAGGAACAGCAAGTCATGGAGATAGAATTAGGCCAATAAAAATCCGCTTCTAATATTTTGGCTGTTCATCTGTTCACATCCCTATTGATATCATATCATTCTACCTCCCATAACATCTGGGTAACCCCACCGCGTGGTTCAGGGATATCCGTACCCAGTTCTTCACCAATACCGCTTATCTTATCTCCAAGACCTGCAAGCCCTGATGCTTGGCCTTTTCTTGTGATTATCTCTATGCCGGAAGGGACAGCAGCGCCTGTCATGCTTATAAAGGTATCCTCCAGTGTCTTTAATTCAAAATCTTCTTCATCATCTTTAGAGTGGTTTAGCACAGAGGTCCCATATGAATAATCAATGGCATAAATATAATTTTTTCCAATCGGGTTTGATGGGTCATCAAATAGAGGCTGGTATGAGGTAAAATAGATTACACCTGCAAAAAGCCTGGGCTGGGAAAGTATATGCTCCCCGGTATGATCAGTATCAAGACCGTCTTTACACTCACCCTGCCTGTCCATGATACGGTAAAACCCTTTTACCTTTTTCTCATTAAAAAGCTCCTTAAGTTCATTTCTGACAGCCTCGTCATCCGGTTTGTCATTGATAGACCCATCATTATCCGCATCTGCATCAGCATCAAGCTCATTGCATGTTAGATTTAAAAGCTCTGTCTCATATACAAGGGAATCAGTATCAGTAACCGCATAAAACCGGTTTGAAATCATGGCATAGCGGGGATGTGCCCTGTCACCAGTGCCAAAATAGAGCACAGGCATATTTGTCCATTCATTACCTGTGAGAGAGATCTCCGGCGAATAGAATGTCTTTCTGCCCTGATCCATGTAATCAAGGGATGGGGTATCAGGATCAGTGTCTTTAAAGGGGGCAGCCAGCCCTGAACCAATGCCAGGGGCAAGTGATGAACCGGGGTTTGAGGCAAATATCTGTTTGACCTTCCACCTTTTTGAAAATTCGTTTTCATATGAGTAAGTAGTATCAGCATCATAATCATATACTATCTTCCATATCTGGCCGTATATATCAGCAGCATACATAAGCAGATATCTTTCTGAAAATGTTATGACCGAGATATCTGCCGGGAAACACCATTTCATGTTGTTATAGGTCTGACTGATGCCTGTCTTCTTTTCGACACCTTCGTCATATGTGGCACTGAACAGGAGAGAACCATCTTCAATATCAACTGCAAATATCCCCAAGCCCATGGTATCAGCCCCCGGGTTGAATCTGTCATATCCACCAGTGCCACCGGTTGCAGCATCATGGGTCTCACCGGTATCCCATTTTCCATTGTAATTTGAATCGTTGAATGGTTCAGGAAACGCATCTTCAATGGGATCATAGCCTCCTGCAAATATCATGATATTTTTCGTAATACCTTCAGAAATTTTTATAGTGGTAAAAAATGGTTTACTCCATGTATAGCCAAGCTCATTGATATTCTTTGTAAGAGGAGTACTGATTTCTAAAGTCCCGCCTGATATGTGCCATTTGACAGACCATGTAAATGGATCAGGTGATGTGACATCAATTGCCCAGTAATTACGCCCCCCTTCACGCTCGCCAAAAACCAGACTCTTTTTATTATACCCGCTTTCATCGGTTATACTGTGTTGAAAAAGAGCAGGAGACCCGTCTACCATATACACATGAGAGGATGAATCTGCAACAGTCGAAAGCCTTGAAAGGAGATCCCTGGGGACAAAGGCAAATATTTCATCCCCCGGAGAATAGGGTTTACCATTAATAAAAACATCAGTATCGGTAAATATGTGGAGCATCCCATCATTTGAACCAACCGCTATATATCTGTATTGCAGCTTCCCGGTTACAGGGTCATGATAATCCATTATCTCAGGTTCTGAATGTATGATATCTCCAAGTATCCATTCCCGTTTTGCAACAGGAAAACCGGGGATACCGGAACGCTCTTCACTCTCTGGGGTATATCCATAAACATAATTAATAATGTTGTGCCTCTTTATATCTGTATCCACACCCAGATCCTCATTCGCAACATCTTTAAAGGGTTTGAGAGAGCCATCAGAGGCCACGGTAAATATATTTCTGAATGAGTAATATGCATTAAGATCAGGGTAGGCATTTATTTCAGGGACAGAAGAGGAAAGACGTTCACCTACACCGCCCTTTTCAATACTGCCTCCATCCGGTGCATTAGACCAGTAGGAAATACCGGTTGAAAAAAATGAGCCATCACAGTCAACCGCAATATCACCATTCTTATCCACTACCACCCATTCAGGCTCATCCGTGCCAGTGCAATCCTTTCTCTTGATATATGAAAGCCCGTATTTTTTCAGATTACCTCTCCAGCCTCCCTTTTCAACCGGTTCAAAAAAGACCATAAATATCTTATCCCCGCTCTGGGCCTGATTATTTTCATCAGGGGCGATCACAGGCCCCGCATAGGATATGCCTTTTTCATACTGCTCTTTGAATGAGTCGCTTAATAAGAGATCAGAGGCATTGACCTGGAGATAGCTCATAAATGCATTGAAAAAAATATGTCTGTCTGGGTCCTGAGCCGGACTAAATGTGAGTAGGTTTAAGGCATATAAAGCAGATACAGATATCATGATCACTTTTAATCTGATCCTTTTTTGGTTCATCTTTTACCTCGAATAAAATTAAATCACGATCTACTCCATTTTGGGGCCGATAGAATAATATCTTGCTGTTATTTTTACATCGTTGCTTGCATTTTTACCGCTTTTGGTAACCACTTCATAGTCATGCCTGGAAAAGTGCAGGGCAGAATAGCCCTTTGGTGGTGTAAAACGGCCTTTATATGTCACCATGTAATCACAGTAATTTCCCGGCACAACCTCATAAGTATTATCTGCAACAACAAACCCGGGGCTGTCTGAGGCAACCACAGGATATTCACCACTGCCTATCCTTATAGCCTCCATATTCTGCCCTGCCTCTGCCACATAGAAATCCTGTTTGTGAGGAATAAGGTTGCGTGCTGCAATGACATCAGTATTTGATATCCGGCCTGCTGATATGCCTATGAGTGTGAGGATCACCAGGATCATCAGGGCAATCACAGTAATATTACCGGTTTCAGTCATGTTTTTCACTGTCGTCTCCTTATTAATAGCTCATTTTCTTTTAACTGATGTAAGTAACACCTGATGTTTGTCATTGTCCCATAAAACAATTACTGTAACTGTTTTATTATCATCAATTGGAGTATCTTCTGCTATATTCCAGACCCGCCTGAAGTGGCCTGCATTCAGTTTCCCTGCTTCATCAATAAGGGCCTCCTGTTTATCCACCTGCCCCTTGGCAACCCCTGTCAGGTCATTATTATTTTCATAGATGGCATCCTCAAGCGCTGGATCAGAATAATCAAGCCCCATAAGCTCTTCCATTTTATCCTCAGCAAGGGCAAGGGCGCATGTGATATTATCACTCAGGCTGTTGCCCCTTATTGCATTCATCTGCATGGATGCAACACCTAAAAGGCCAATGGCAAGGATGGTAATAGCTATCATCACCTCAATAACAGTAAAACCGCCCTGGCAAAACCTGTTTAACCCTTTTTGTCTGAGACCCATTTTGACTCCCTGACCAATGTGAATAAAAATAGAGATTATAAGCCACCCATATTTCTTGTCTTTACTGTTGACGAAAGCATCCTTCTCACAAAACTGTCAGCAGGTTTATAAATGCCGGCTGCCCCCATGTCATATGTGCCAGGATCAGTATATCCCTTTACAGTGGTTTCTGATCTTGCAATAAGGTATGTCTTTACTGCACGGACAAGGGGAATACTGTTGCTGTTATCAAGGTTATCTATTATTGAACCATCCCTCATGATAAACTCAAATTGCAGATCATCCATATCTTCAGCTATCACAGAAAAGCTGTTATCCGTGCCTATATTTCTTCTACTGAGACAGGGATGCACTGGATCAGAGTTATCGATAAGATACATGATCACATCAAGTTTACGAATGCTGTCACCCTCCCCATATATTTCAACCAGGCCTGATTTAAATATAAAGCCATTATCTGCACCTACTTCAAAAACCTCAGCGCGTCTCAGGTCTTCTTTAACAAGAATAGCGTATTTTGTATGGCCTGCCCCTGAATAATACTTAAGGTCAATCTCTCCATCGCCATCAAGGTCCCTTGCATCCTTTACCTTCCCGTTCTTGACCCAGCTGGCAAGTATAAGACCGGCAGTTGCAGGATCACCGGGACTACCCTTCTCACCAGCCTCAAGTCTCCTGTATTTATCGCTTGCCCTGACTATTACAATGACATCTGTCCCCTCTTTTATATCCGGTATCCCCTTTGCATTATTAATAAGGTAGATGAGAGGCATGATGGCAACATCAGGCGTAACAGGGTTATCATCCCAGTCGGACGAGTATTCCGCATCAACAAAACTGGTATAGTAACCTGCCATCTGTATATCACGGGTGATCATATAAAGGGCGGCCCTTAGATTCTGCTGTGCCATGGAAACCTGGCCCTGCAACAGATAGGAGTCCTGCTGTGATTTAAAGGTGCTGAAAATAACAGCAAGGACAATAACACCGAGCCCTATGGCTATTAAAAGCTCAATAAGTGTAAAGCCTGACTCTCTTTTTACTCTATCAGTCTTCATATTGATTGCCTTAAATCGGATTTTTTAATTCAGTCTGTAAAAATGGTTTTATAAAAACAGGTAAGACAGAGACATTCTAAGCAAAAATAATGCCATGATAATGACAACACCAAAAAATCAAGCAATTGCTATCATATTGATTTATAACAATATTTTCTGTGTCCAATTTAAAATCATTATTTCTGAGGGCAAGAGCTATGTTTAAATAATTATCGTTTGTAAAACTTTTTTACAGTTATATTTTTTTAATGATACAGGGTTGAATAAAAAACCATTGCAATACCTGATCTTAAAATATAAACTCCCTGAAAAGAATAATTAGCCTTCTTTTATTAAATTGATATTATTAAATTTATATTTTCATAAACTATGAGCAGTAAAATA
>JAFGFM010000036.1 GCA_016931115.1 Deltaproteobacteria bacterium
ATCTGACAGAAATGAATCATTACCCCTACTGTGGCCATAGTGCCTTAATGGGTAAGGATAAAAGGGAATGGCAGGATACGGATTATGTTCTCGGCTATTTTGGGAAGAGTGTGAGAAAAGCGAGAAAAGAGTATGAATCTTTTGTTAAGGCCGGTTTAGGTGATGGACGAAAGAATGAAATGACAGGAGGAGGTCTGATCCGGAGTCTGGGAGGGTGGATTGAAGCAAAGGAGATATTGAATGGTGGTGTTCATATAATGAATGATGAGAGGATACTCGGAGACTCTGATTTTGTGGACACAGTAATAAGTCAGTCTGAAGAGAGCTATGGCAAAAGACAAAGGCTCAGACGGAAGGGATATAAATCTGAATCGCATAGCAGAGCGTGTTGCTGAGGTGCTTGGAGTTGTACCTGAAGAGGTTTTTTCAAAAGGTCGACAGGACAGGAAAGTAAAAGCAAGGAGTCTGTTATGTTACTGGGCGTCAAGAGAACTGGGTATCTCCCATGCTGAATTGGCAAAGAGACTGGAGTTGAGCCCGGCTGCTGTCGGATTTTCTGTTGAGCGGGGAGAATTGATGGCAAAAGAAGGCAAATACTTTCTTGAAAAATAGGTTGTTAAATTATAACGAGCATCCCGGTTTAATTGTTTCCTATTTCTTCTTTATACTTCCATGCCAGGCCAGATGTCCGAGAACCGCTGCGAGAGATATAAAACATACAAGAGATACCCATGGGCCAAGGCTTCCGGTCATCGTGGCCATCATACCGTCATGCGCATCATAATAAAGTTCATAGCTGCTCCACGTGCCTATCATAAATGCCACCAGAACTGATACCAGCGCATCACCCGCAACAAGTCCGGAAGAAAAGAGAATTCCGTTTTCATTTTTACTCTTTTTATTATCTTTTTTGGCGTATCTATTAATAAAATAGGAAACCAGGCCTCCGGTCATTATTGGTGTGGAAAGGGAAAGAGGCAGATAGAGTCCTATGGCAAATGGAAGAGAAGAAATCCCAAGCAGTTCTATTGAAAGGGCAACCATTCCCCCTACAATGATGGGCAGCCAGGGCAGGCTGGAATTCATTACTCCCTGAACAAGCGTAGCCATTACATTTGCCTGTGGTGCAAGCAGGGGGGTACGGTTTGAACCTTCTATCTGAACAAAACCAAAGGCGTCATTAAGAAAAAATACCGTAAACCCCATAGCCAGGGCCGGAAAGAGCAGACCTATAAATTCGGTAAGCTGCTGCTTCCATGGAGTGGCGCCAAGCAGGTAACCTGTTTTAAGGTCCTGTGCAATATCTCCTGACATACACACTGCAATACATACTATGGTGCCAACTGACATGGCTGTAACCATTCCTTTTACGCCTGATATACCTAAATAGACAAGCACGAGACAGGTAACAAGAAGGGTGGCAATGGTCATGCCCGATACCGGTGATGATGAAGATCCAACAATACCGACAATACGCGCAGCTACAACCACAAAGAAAAACCCGAACACCACTGAGATAATAATACCGATCAGATGCAGCTCTGTATTCGGGAGCAGCCAGATCGCGGCAATGATACTCAGGACGCCTATCAATACCCATTTCATGGGTAGATCCCGGTCAGTTCGTGCAGGGGTTTCACTTTCTGCCTTTTTTCCCAAAAGCTGTCCAAGCCCCTTTGAAAATGAAGAGAAGATAACAGGAAGTGATTTTATGAGAGAAACAAATCCGCCTATGGCTACAGCCCCTACTCCAAGGTATTTGATATAAAAATTACGGAGTTCGCCTGAACCCATTTCGCTTATCGGGATAGTGCCGGGGGATATGATAATATCCGGTATCTGGTTGCCTATAAATGAGATAAGGGGGGCAAAACCTAGGTAACCGAGCACTGCACCGCTGAGCATCAGGGCGGAGATCCTAGGCCCTATTATGTATCCTACCCCCAGAAGGGCAGGAGTGGCATCAACGCCCATTGTGCCGCCCTTCATAAGACCCCTGAAATCATAATTTACAGATTCGGGCAAAAGTTTAAGCATGTTCTGAAGGGCCTTATATAATGCACCGATTGCAATCCCCATAAACACCAGTCTGGCTTTGGTTCCACCTTCATCACCGGCAATTATTATCTCAGCACATGCAGTCCCTTCAGGAAAGGCAAGCCGCCCGTGTTCCTGATCGACCAGGTATTTACGAAGTGGAATCATAAGCAGGATACCTAATCCTCCACCAAGCATTGAAAGACAGAAGATCTGTGTTTTTGTATGAAAAAGAGGGGTCAGACCTTCATTATTGACATAACAGGTTAAGTTCTGTAATGCCTGGGTGACAGTCATATTAGATGCCGGAATAGTAAAGAACATAATTATCGTTTGGCCGATCCGGAAATGTTGCCAAACCCGAAATAGCAGCATCAAAAATAAATCTGGATTAATTTATTCAAAATCGGCCATAATGCTAATGATGGCATTTTGGCCGAAATCAAAATATCAAGTTGAAATTACTTAATAATTATTGTCGGTTATTCAAATTTATGTAGTGGCCGAAATAGCAGGCAAAATCGGCTTTTTATCCCTGCTTCAGGTGTCAGCGTAAAAAAATGATAGTAGACAAAATAAAATCAGGGTATGTGCTTTGTGTGGAAAATGAAGACTGTGAGGATCTGGAAAAAAGGAAGATTTATCAGATAATCCCGGACGAAGAAGCAAAAAAGGAAGGTTGTCTGAGGGTCCTTGACGAATCAGGAGAAGATTATCTTTATCCGGAATCCTATTTTATCCGCTTTCAACAACCTCGTGAGGCACAAGAAGCTTTGCATATTTTAGCTTAATGGGGCAATGGGCACGTCCATGGAAATAATGATTTGACGACAAATTATGGAAAAAGAGGGAAAATATTCCCCTGAAAAATACAGGCATCTGATAAAGGCAAGAAGTTTTTTTATTACTTGGCGGTTCGTGAATTGGGCGTAACTGCCTTATCAGGGTAATTGGGCCTGACTCAACCCGGGGTAAGCAGATCGGTATAAGCAAGGCATTAGTGGAAGAGATGAATCTTAAAATAATAGAGTAATTAAGTCATTAAATCATGGA
>JAFGFM010000229.1 GCA_016931115.1 Deltaproteobacteria bacterium
CATGGCAGGGTGTGAAGGTTGCAGACAACTATGGTGATGCAGCCTCACAGGTCACCTGGGACCCAAATAGTTTTTATGGCAAGGAATGGCAGGCAAGCGGTTCGGTACCCTTTACTGAAGATTGCCTCTATCTTAATGTATGGACACCTGCAGCCGGTAAAACGAACAAGAAGCTGCCTGTTGCCATGTGGATACATGGAGGCGGTTATCGTGAGGGATTTGCTTTTGAACCTGAGATGGACGGTGGTGAATACTGGGCCTCACAGGGTGTTATTCTGGTTTCTGTCACATACCGTCTTGGTGTTATAGGGTTTTTCTCCCATCCTCTTTTAACGGCTGAGAGCCCGAATGGTGTTTCCGGAAACTATGGGGTTATGGATCAGGCCGCTGCATTGAAATGGATCCATAACAATATAGTGCAGTTTGGCGGTGACCCTGATAATATCACTGTTTTCGGTCAGAGTGCGGGCGCAGGCAGCGTTCAGACTTTATGCGCCTCACCGAAGGCAAGAGACCTGATCAGCAAGGCCATCAGTATGAGCGGAGGCGGGTTGGGAAACATTGGACTGCCAACAATGACATTTGATGAGGCACAGAATGCCAACAAGGAGATGATGGATCATTTTAATAAAACCACACTGGAAGAGATGCGGGCGCTTTCATTTGATGAACTCACAAAAATGGCTAAAGAATATGGAATAGTATCAGGCAGACAGATGTTCTATGGCCCTGTGGTTGAAAATTATTTTTTAACAAAGAGCTTCAATGATGCAGCACTAGCAAATGAGATCCCTGATATCCTCTATATGTTCGGTTTTACCTCTAATGACCTCAGTGACATGACCGAGGCTATTCAAAAGTTCTGTGCACTTCGTGCTGAAAAAAGCAAAAAACCTGCATATGCCTATATGTTTGCGCGTCAATTGCCGGGTGATGAAAACGGGGCCTTCCACTCAGCGGATCTGTGGTATGTTTTTAACTCCTTCAAACACAGTTGGCGTCCATTTACTGCCGGGGATAAAGAGTTAAGCGCCAAGATTGTGGAGTGCTGGACCAACTTTGCCAAATTCGGTGATCCCAACGGCAAGGAGGGTGGCATGTGGACTCCTTATACTGCTGAGGCCCCTGAATTTATGGTATTTGATGCAGATGAAAACAAGGCCCTTTTAAAAATGACCAAGACCCCCGAATACAAAGGTAGTAAATTCGACTGGTTTGCGCCTCCCCCTGCCCCTGCACAAAAACAATAAGCCTAAAAAACAGGCCCTGGATCAGCTTCAGGGCCTGTCAATTTTTTTCTGTGAAGGAGCGCTATTGTTATGTTACGAAGAGTTGCCGTTCAAAATGGTATTATTGAGGGTTTACCTGCCGCTGATCCGCGAATCACATCCTTTAAAGGCATCCCCTTTGCTGCCCCACCGGTGGGTAAAAACCGGTGGAGAGCGCCACAGCCTGCTTCTGACTGGGACGGGGTTTTATATGCGTACAAATTT
Organism: Deltaproteobacteria bacterium; assembly: GCA_016931115.1. Taxonomy (GTDB): domain Bacteria; phylum Desulfobacterota; class DSM-4660; order Desulfatiglandales; family HGW-15; genus JAAZBV01. The sequence continues at coordinate 1,494 of JAFGFM010000229.1, forward strand.
GCCCCTATCTCAATGCAGCATATCCCCGGAGAAGACCCGGAGAATATCTATACAAGAGAATGGAATGTGGACACCTCAATTGAAATGGATGAGGATTCACTGCATCTTAATGTATGGACACCGGCTAAAAGCGCGAATGAGAAGCTGCCAGTGTTCGTCTGGTATTTTGGAGGTGCTCTCCATGAAGGAAACACCGCGGAGATGGAATTTGACGGGGAGCGTATTGCAAGGCGCGGGATAGTTGTTGTCACTGTCAACTACAGGCTGAATATCTTCGGCTTTCTCTGCCATCCTGAGATCACAGCGGAAAATCCTGAAGCACCAGCCAACTTCGGACACCTTGATCAGCAGTTAGCAACCCGCTGGGTTCAGCGGAATATTGCCGCTTTCGGAGGTGATCCAAAAAACATCACCATAGGCGGGCAGTCAGCAGGGGGCGTGAGCGTTATGGCCCAGGTGACTTCACCGCAAAACGCTGGCCTGTTCCAAAAGGCTATCTGTGACAGCGGCCTGATATTTTCTGCCTATCCGGGAAACTTTGTCATCCCGGATAAAAATCTATCCCTGGCAGAGCAGGAGGGTATCGAATTTTTCAGATTCCTGGGGGTCTCATCTCTCAGGGAGGCCAGAATGCTGGACGCAGTATTCCTCAGGGATAAGATGATGGAGTACAAGGCTATGTGGGGCACAGTGATTGACGAAAAATTCTGCTGCGGAAACCTTAATGAGCTGTATATGGCAAATAAATGCCAACAGGTTCCAATGATGTTTGGCCATACAGCCACTGAGTTCCAGAACAGGCCAATTGTCAAAACGGTTGAAGAGTTTAAAACCTTTGCAAAGGAGACCTATGAAGAAGATGCTGATGAGTTTCTTAAACTCTGTGCATCTTCAACAGGCAGCATTTCAGAGATGCTCTATAAGGCCACTCGCTGCCATATGGAGCTTGGGATCAGGTTGCTCGCAAGGGCCAAGTCCATGTCAGATGAAAAGACACCGATTTATTACTGGGTATTTAACCCGGAGATCCCGGGCTGGGATAATCCCGGGTCATTCCATTCTTCCGACCTTTGGTTCTTTTTCGAGACTTTAGCCAAATGCTGGCGCCCGTTTGCTGGCAAACATTATGACCTTGCACGTAAGATGTGCTACTACTGGTCAAACTTTATCCGCTCAGGAAACCCGAACGGAAGAGACGCCGATGGCACTGATATGCCGCTGTGGAAGCCCTTTACTGAAAATGATCCAAACAGGATATGGTTCTGTGACCATGTATATCCCGACAATAAAGGTCCAGACGATCTGATGAAGTTTCTTATTAAAAGATATATATCTTCTGTTACCAGCCACTGGGAGTATTGAATCTTGAATTTTGGATATTGAATTTTTCGTAGAAATTTCCCCTTGAGTTTCCAATCCATTAGTTTTAAAAATAACCCATTATTTTTTTTAGTGTTTAATGAGTCAATGGCTTGTCCACCTCTGGTGGATTGAGAACGGTTAAGAGTCAAAGGCTTTGAGCTTTCAGCTCTATGACCCCCTCTAATAACCTTAGAGTGTCCCATTTAATACATGATGTTTGATCGCAACTTTTATCCGGGGGTGATTATGAATCGATGGATTTCGTGATTGGGGATACTGCTTGTGGCATGGATCATTACAGGCTGCGATTCTTCCATGATCAACAAGGTACTGCTGGAGGTGCGCCCGGTTCCGGAGAGTAAGGCTGCACTTCTGGCTGGCATCGGCAAAGCGGACATTACACCGCGCCCGGGATTACCCACTGCAGGTTACGCTACAAATGGGAGATCCGGGATCGGATTTTGTACACGTCTCTATGGAGTAGGGGACGTAGGTAAAAAGGTAAAAATAAATGATGGATTTATCTTTTTACTTACGTCATTACTCATTATATGGTGCAGGGTGCAGGGCACAAGGATTAAAGCGTAAGGCAAAAGCAATGAACATCGAATGAAAAAAAATAAGAGAAGAAGGGCACAGGCGCTGTGCCCCTACAGGTGTAAAATAATTATGGTGTAAGGATCAAGGCTTAGGACGCAAGTAAAAACCGGGCAGACACGCAGGTCTACCCCTACAAGAAAAAATGGGAAAGACAAATGAATTCCCTATCAGGTTGTGAGACTGGGGGACATAGATAAAAAGGTAAAAAATTACTTGATTTACCTTTTTACCCACTCCATGTCCTGTTACCAGCCACTCGGCGTATTGAATGGGGCCATGACCCCTACAGTATCGATCTGGTGTATCTCTCCTCCCCAGATTTTATATATATGCATGGCCATCATATCAAAGGGATCATATTTTCTTTCTACTTTATCCCTGCCAGGGTCATTAAGAAGCCTGTATTCCTTTTTATCCATCTTATGACGAAAATTGGAAAAGCCTATCGCTAGCCCTGTTTTTGTATCTGCTATTTCAACCCTTCTATCAACAATATCGCTTATATATTCAAAATTCTGGAGGTTGATCTGGCTCCTGCATGTGACCATGCCCAGAAGACCAACAGGACGCGGGGCTGTACCGGGTATACCGACACCGCCCAAATGACCGCCTGTCGGTGCGGTTCTGTATCCGTTTTCAATACGATCGCAGTCATCAGCAAAGGGGGCGAGATTACCATTGTTCAGGTCCACTGCATCATAATATGATCTTGCGATATGGATAAGCCTGCCGCGCGAATCTGCATATTCATAGGGTATTTCCATGGGAATGGCAGGCCTCACCTTTTTAAGCGTGTCAGGGATTTCCGTGCCGCGCAGTAATGACACAAGGTGTTCAGCCTCTACTATCTTACCATTGGAAAGTTTTAACCTGAACCCGACCTGTGCGGGTTTTCCTTCGGACTGCATGATAACCATGCCGCCTACCTGCTGTGAGAAGGTATCGGGCACTATAATTTTAAATTCTATCGGACCAGCAGTGGCTGTCTTCCAGAGCCCTTCACCGGGCTTTATCTGCTTGGCGTTTTCTACTGTCCTGACAGCATCAGCGAGTGGCACCTTTCCAGGTGTATGTGTTACCAGCGCGGATATATAGTCATCTGCCATCTTTATCAGACACTCACGGTCGCATTCAGCAGCAATGGCATTTGAAATATTAAAAGCAAACATCACAGTTACTGCCAGTACAAAAATCAATCGTCGCATAATATCTCCTCTTTCTTTTAAAACTGTTATTGATTACCAGCCGGAAGTCGCCCCGAAAGGCGCATTAACCATTACTGCTTCGATAGAGATGATCTGTCCATTAACAATTTTAAACATCTCGGCCAGCAGCAGGGAGCGGGGTTTATAAAACCTTGGTGCCAGTTCATCAAAAGGGGTCGGGAAATATTTAAAGTCTTCCCTTTTACCAGGCATATCAAAAATAAACATACCAAATACCAGCCCCTTTTCCTCATCAGCCAACAGAAAGCGCCTGTCTCTGACCTCAGTGATATAGGCGTATACCTTATTATCAAACTGCTCCTTGCATCCGGTGGCGATTGTTCCAGGGTTATTGGTGGTCTGGGTGCCGTTTTCAAAGCGGTTGCACTCTTTATGGAAGGGCACTATTTCGCCTGTGTTTTGTTCTATGCCATCAAAATAGCTGTTTGCTATTTTTATCAGCTTATCGCGGGAAGAGCGCTCTGAATCAGAAAGCGCCTTTGCGTATATTGGCCTTGGCTCTTTAAGCGCTTCCGGGTTGGCGAATGATGCCTCATCTTTTCTTGAAACGATAGTCTCAATCTCTGTGATTTTATCTTTAACAACCTTTAACCGAACCATGAAATTGGCAAGGAGCATTGATTCTTTGACCACACCAAATACCATAACCTGACTCGCCGAGGGATCTGCCATGTATTGTTTGTAGGTTATCTCCTTTGCCGTCTGAAAAAGCCCTTTACCAAGCTTAATGGGGTAACCGTTCTCTGTGATCTTAACACCCTTTGCAATTGCCAGACCTTCAGGATTATTTTTTACAAGCAGATTAAGATACTGATCCATCACCTTTATCAGCCCCTCTGAATCCATTTTGCCGGTTGAGGCAGAGGCACTGTTGCAGATCGTTAAAAGGCACAACAATGAAAAAGAGACAAAAATAAGTGCGTTGATAAGATTTTTTTTCATTTAATCTTCTCCTTTATTTGCATATGTTGTTATAGCTGATGGAAACCTGTCCTGTTTGTGCCAGGCAGGTCCCGCCGACTGAAAAGACAAGCAGTAAAGTACATAATAGTTTTTGTCTCATTTTGATCTGTCCTTTCATGAAAAAATATTCAGTGTACACTCAGACTGGAATAGATAATCCGTCAAATGGCTACTTCCATACGCCGGATGATATCATCCTGAACACCTTTGCCAAGATCAGTAAAATAGGCGCTGTAGCCTGCCACCCTTACAATCAGGTCACGATGATTCTCAGGGTGCTGCTGTGCATCCAGCAGTTCTTCGTTTCCTACAACATTCAACTGAATCCACTTGCCACCCATAATGCTATAGGTTTTTATAAGACTGCCCAGTTTTTTCAGATCTTCACCGGTTGTAATAAATGACGGGTGCAGTTTTACATTGAGCAGTGAAGAGGAACAGGCAGCCTGGTTTATTTTAGCTGCGCTTCGCAGCATTGCAGTCGGCCCCTTTGTATCCATGCCCTGGGCCGGTGAGACTGTCCCGTCTGAGAGCGTTGTACCTGCGTATCTTCCGTCAGGAGTAGCCCCGATAATCGACCCTCCTGCAAACATGGATGAAATGGATGCACCTCCGATTCCCCTCACCTTTGCATTTGCAGGTCTTCCAAAGGAATGGTAATTTGATTCCTCCTCCAGAAGAAAATTGTAGAGGTCTGCTGCAATCGAGTCTGCGTAGTCATTGTCATTTCCATATTTGGGCGACCTGAGACACAATGTCCTTATATCATCATGGCCTTCCCAGTTCGTATTCAGGGCCTGCTTAAGTTCTTTAAGAGTAATCTGCTTTGTTTCAAATACAAGTTGTTTGATAGCTGCAAGCGAATCCGCTGTATTGATAGCTCCCACAGGTATCATTACAGCCCTGAAATCGTATGGTGGTATGGCGTCTCTGTTGGAGAGCGCCTTACCCATACTGACCCCATCCTGCATAAGAAGCGTCTCAACCATTTCAACAATATCGTTATATTTGTAAACATCCCCTGATCTCCCCGAGACAAGAAAGCTGTGTTCATGCCATATACCGATAAAATGGCTCAGATAATCCTTAAAACCATCATAGAAATCGCTAAAGTTTTTAAAAATTTCAACATCAGATCTGTCCGGCCCAACATTGAGCCCTGTTCTCGGGTCTATCCCGTTATTTAGAAAAATCTCAAGGACCTTGGGAACCACAAAGAAGAGACCAGCCAGAAAACTCTGCTTTCCGGGAATAGCCGGATCTACGCAGCCCGCAAGCTGGTAGTCCCTGGCATCATTAAGCGGGATACCACCTGAAGTCATGTAATCAATAAAGGAACCATCCAGTGCAAGGGCAGGCATACCGATACCGGTTCTTACCACCTCCAGTGCCCTGAGCATCAGATCATCGGGTGTTTTATCATGCACCCTGAGGGTAATAGTGTGGTGAGGTGTCCTCACACGGTTTGCCGCCTCAAGGACGAGATAAGTAAGTTCATTGCTCGCATCTTTCCCATCTGCTGTTACACCGCCTATGGTCATGTTTCGCCATTTAGCAAATCCTGAGTGCTGTGAACGTTTGGCTGCAGAAAGCTTAATATTTTCAGGCCTCATGCTCTTTACACGCAGTTCACATAAGAGATCCAGAACCTCTTCATCAGTGATTTTGCCATCATCCCTGTCTTTTTTATAAAAGGGATACATATACTGATCAAACCTGCCGAAATTATGTGTTGAGCTGGGTGTTGAAAGTATCTGGTTAAACCATAAGGACTGCATGGCCTGATAAAAATTCTGCGGCGGATTGGCCGGAACAATGCGGCAGGCCTCTGCAATACGTTCAAGGGTTTTCCTTCGGCCAGAATCTGTTTCCTTAATGGCTAGTCTTTCGGCTTCTTCCGCGTATCTTTCGGCAAGCCTTATAGAGGCCTTAAGGACAATTAAAGAGGCATTCAGGAACTGTTTCTTGTTAACCGCCTCCAGGGAGTAAAACTTAAGATCCCTGAGCTCTTCCTCAATTTCCTTTATAATGGGATTAAGCCCCTTCATCCATCGCGTAAAGTCAGTATAACAATCAGTAAAGTTAAAGGAGAGGCAGAGTCCGCTTCCCGCATAGGCGCCTCTGAATTCATCCCTGTTTCTCATTGGCGGTAAAGTAATTCCAACCTGCAGGTAATTGAAAAACCTCTCATCGAACAGTTTTGACTGCGCATACTCAGAACACCTGGTTGACCAGTACTGACCGAGCTCTCTCATAAGGGGCCAGTCCGTATCATCCACAGAGACAATGCCCTCCTCGACCGCACCTCTTATAGCATCCTCTTTCCATATACCTAAGAATGGATCAATCTCTGCCCCCCATGGTTTACTTGCACCTTCACCGGTAAAGAGTTCATCCTTATCAATAATTATGGGGATATTTTCAAGGACATTGGCATGGGCCTTTGTATACCGGATTAGAGCAGGTTCACCTTCCGTCTGTTTATGGGATTCTGTAATCAGGCGCGCCTTTTCAAAGCATAGGGGGAAATTCCCTCTGACAATCCTGGACACATACTCTTTCATTATTAAACCTTCCTTTTATCTAAACTCTAATCAATCTTACTATTTCCGAGAAATTGCATGTACCCCGTCTGGTAGACACCGTTGAAATAGGGTGACAGAAGCAGCGGCATGAACAGTAACGGTTTTCCCACCCTTTTTATATCCATCGGGTTGTGCTCCATTCCTTTTGGAATAAAGAGAATACACGGTTTTGTGATAATATGTCTTTCGTACTCAGGCCCTAAAAACATTTCAATTTCAGCATCAAAATTGGCTGTAAGATCAGGTAACTGACCACCCAGGAAAAAGAGATATTCATCAACATCATGGTGGTGTGACTGTAGTTCCATCTTGAATGGTTTGACATAATAACGGAATCCGAAATTTATGCCGGAACCGGGAAGATCGCTGTTACCACGAAAGCTGATTGTCGGGCCCAGTATGGTATCGGTTAAAGGCTTCTCCTTGAGCTTTGTGCAAAAAAGATGATCGTATTTATTGCCTTCAGTTCCTTTGGGCCATGGCGGAAGGTCAGGTGGAGTTCTGAAATTATCCAGGGGTTTATCCTGATCCTTTGCCATTGCAGTTCCCGGTGAACCCAGTTGAGCTAATGCCAGTGCTGCAAGAGCAGTGGAGGCAGTTAAATCACTGAAAAAGGCCCTTCTGGTCTGATTTTTTTCCCCTTTGTCAGAACTCATTGAATATCTCCTTTTATAATAATGCTAGTACCTCTCATAAACCGGTACAAGATTCCCGTATTTTGCAACCAGCTTGTCCCAGTCCTTGGGCAACACAATTTTTTTAGTTACAAGGGCGTTGTTGAAAAACCCGGGTCCAACACTCTTTAACAGACCTATAAAAGAACCCGGACCGCCTGCTACCAGGATCATGAGGTTTTCAGTATCCATTTTAGCCGGATTTGTGACCTCTTCAAAACCGGAGATTATAACCGGTTTACTGTGTTCCGCTATATAATCCTTGACCTTCTGTTTTGTATACCCTTCGCCTGCTAAAACCTTTGCCCAGGATGGAATAAGAATAACGCTCGACATGCTGGTGGTACCCATAGTCACAAGTGTATCCAGAATCCCTTTTGCATCTGTCCCGCCCGGGACTGTCTGACTAAAGGAGTTGGGAAAGAAGACTGTTACAGTGTTGTCATCTTTTGTAAAGCCGCGTTCAACACTTAGAGGCTCCCAGGGGCTATTCTCTTCATCCTCACCTATCACAAGGCTGTACTTTCCCGGATTACCTATTACCCCCATGTCCTCCACTGCCTTTCTTGCCCCGCCGATATTCTTTACGATCAGCCCGATTGCACGGCCGATTGCAGAATTGGCGATATTTCCCGGACTCAGCGAGCCGGAACCGGAATTGACATGTATCTCTCTTCTAACAGGGCCGTTAATGGTAAGGGATGGCGCCCATGAACCTGTGCTCACCTCAAAGGTATCAAATCTGGCCTTGGGATCAGAAAATGCCTCTATCGTAGCAATCAGAACCGGCATATGGGTGGGGAGCGCCCCTGCCATAACCGCATTGATCGCTATCTTCTCGATGGTGGCCTTTCCTTTCCTGGGGATGATCTTCCCCACAATATGGTCAGGCGGAAGATCAGTCCCTTTAAGCATCTCTGCTACTGCCGCTTCAGTTGGCGGAATAATAGGCAGACCATCACCCCACCCCTTGCGGTAAAAGAACTGGTTTATCTCTTTAAGTGTCCCCTTAAAGGCTACCCTGGGGGTCTTGCCTGTCTGCTGTTTCGGGGATTTCTCTTCAGCAGAAAGTGGCCTTATCAGGGCATCAACAACATCCTTCATGGCCTTCGCTACACCCTCTTCAATATCTGAAATGATAGTAGATTCACATGGCACTGTTTCTCCAATAACCCTTATTCCGGGCATTCCCTTGCTTGATGCGGCTGAATGGGCATCATTTGCAAAACCGACATTAGCCAGTAACACGACCGGCTTACCAAAGTCCTCGACTGCTATTCCGTTGTAGACGAGGTACTTTGTACAGGAGCCTCAGTCACCTACAAGTAAAATTGCTGCGTCAATATCATTTAACCATACAGTAAATTTATCCTTGTTTTTTGTCTCGATCTCATTGACATTGGGCTCTGTAGAGTGAAATATAATTGTCTGTATATCGGGGTGCATCTCCTTCAGCCTCTTATCGACTGATTTTGCCATTGGCATGGCAGCACGCTTTGAATTAACGAATATCCCGATCTTCTTTCCTGCAAGGCTATCGAGCCTGGGAGAGATTCCACGCATCGGAATCGGGTCTACATCTGCCCAGGGGCTTAAGGCCTCATATTGAATCTGCTTCTCTGCGCCGGAATTTCCTGGGCTTTGAGCCATGCATAGAACCGGGACAGTTATAACAGCCAGAAGCACAATAAAAAATGCTGATAATAATCTGTTCATGTCAGTCTCCTTTTGCTTTTAAAAAAATCATCAATCCCCGGCCCCTGGCCGGGGATAGCCCTGCTCAAAAAAATTACTTTGAATGTTTACCAAAAAAATCATAAATGCTAGGAAGGGCGGCTGTGATAACAGGCCCGTGTGTTATTCCTTCCATTTCATTGTATTCATAGGTCATATTGAGCCCCCTGGCCCTTTCAACCCACTTTCTGGAAATATCAACAGAAACTACTTCATCGGTAGAGCCGTGCACAAAGATTATTGGCATGTTTTTAATTTTATCAAGGATATCAGGTTCTATGCCAAAGGCAGCCGGTGCAATGGGGGCAATGGCAGCCCAGATTGATCCATACCTGGCACCCAGATAAAGAGTTCCTGCCCCTCCCATGGAATGACCCATCAGATATATCCTGTTTGCATCAACATTATACTCTTTGCGCACTATATCCAGTACATTCATCACATCCTTTTCGCTCAACTCATGCAGGTTTGGCGGATCATTGGGGTTAGAAAACAGGGATGCCTTTGGTTTAGGTGCCGCATTATCATTTTCAGGGTTCGTCTTTGGCGGAATCTTGCCGGCTGGAATATTGAAGGGAACACCGTACCATCCCCGTTCATTATAACCCATTGGCGCCACAAGGATGTATCCGCCCTCCTCTGCAAGATCAACAGCCTGCTTATTAATCATGATTGATGGCCCTGCGCCCAGGCCATGAAGGGTAACAATAAGGGGTGCCTTTTTATCTTTGCTTACCTTTGATGAAACAAAGAGGCAGTATTTGAGATCTTCGTTCGTATCTGAAAAATGATAGGTCAGCTCCTTTGCACGCGGATCCATCTGAAAGGGGTTGAAACCCATTTTCGGTTTTGGCGCAGGAGCAGTATCCTGGGCAAGTGATAACTGTGTTACAATAAAACTGAAGACTAAACACAATAACGTTAAAATTAATTTATTGTCTGTTCCATACCTGCGTTTCATTTGTGAATCTCCTTTTTATAAATAATATATTTATCCATATTCAGGGTCTTGGCAAATAACCGATCCTGTCACCAGAAAAGGTCCCAACCCATATATCGCCATCAACCGGAACTGCGGAGCTTGCATTTTGCATGGTTGCGGTCTGGTCAACTCCGGTTACCCTCTCAATTTGTAGTGTTTCAGGATGTATACTGAATACTGACCATCCTGTCCCGCGCGCGTTGTTATTGCCGGCAGTATAAAGCATGCCGTCATCCCCCCAGTGGATGTTATCCGGCATTATATCTATTCTGACTCTTTCCAGATTTGCAGGGCTTTTTGTGCGGTCAAAGCGTATTATCTCCTTGGATCCAAATGCCGCCACATAAACCCATTTGTCATCAGGAGATACGGCGATCCCATTCGCACCTGAAACCTCAGTACCCGGAATGGCTTTTACTGCTCCCCCAGGATGCCACTCATGAACACCTCCTGTGAGTTTTCCCTGGACAATTGACATCATGGAATCAGGAACAGTCGGGTCATGAAACCTGGTCGTTACAAATCCCCAGTCTGAAAGAATCGCAACGCTGTTTGCCATAATATCTTCTGATAATGGTACGCAGCCTGTCCAGCTTATTACAGGTCTTGCGCCTGCTATATTTATATCGAATACCTCTATGGTCTCCCTTTCTCCATGGCTGGTCATATACAACCGGAACAGTCCGGGTGACTTTTCCTTAAGGGCCAGGCCATGGGATGAAAATTTATCAGGATTAATCGGTCTGGGGCATTCACCGAATATGTTTTTATCATGGTCAAAGAGAGGGTTTTTACCTGGAAAGAATTCCTCAAATGTTTTTTCCTTACGATTAACAAGGTAGATATGGCCGTTAATATCAGATCTTGAAACCTGCCCGTTCATGCCTGATGTAACAAGCCATTGGGTGTCGCCAATGGGAATGATATCCTCTGCGTTTTTCGGGCCACTAATAATCTTCAGTTCCGCGGTGTTCGGAGGGTTATCCGCAACCGCATAGCCTCCGCAGAACATCATGATAAGACTGATGCGTATTACGAGCTTAGATATCATCTTTATCTTTTTATTTTTCATCTTCAGTGCTCCCTATGGGAATGCAACATTATCCCTATAAACCTTGCCAGTAACCTTGTCTTTCCATGAACCTCTCTGCTGCAGAGGCCAGTTGAAATTAATAGCGCCCGGACATGGGCAATCTATGACGCAGCAGCCGCAATACCAGCATTCATCAGGATGAAGGATGATAGGCGGTTTCCCTTTTACAGGATTGGGTATATATACATCCACCTGACAGACTTCAACACACCGGTTGCACCCGACACATATCTCAGGGTTAAATACGACCTGTGTGTTCGGTGTTGTTATATTGGGCAGGGCACTTAATTTACTCTTTGTCATCATCCTCTCCTTATCCGGCTTTATAGACCCCGGTATAATCTCTGTTATGAGCCTCGTAACTGGTTTTCATATTACCCCAGTATCTCAAAGGCAGTTGGCCCGCTTTGACCTCACCGTTTTCCTGTTTTATTGTTACAAATTTGGACCATTCAGGAGGGTCAATCTCAGGATAATCTATCCTGTAAAAATTAAGAAGCCTGCTGCTTGCCTTGCGCGCCAGAGAGGCATGCAGCACCATCTGCGCATGTGCCAGCATGCTCAGATCCTCTATGCTGCGCATCAGTTTGTGAGGATCATGCGCATAGAGCCGCCGTACAAACTCCTCTTCTATCTCCTTAAGGGTGTCAAGGCCCATGTTAAAAAGAAGCTCGGTCTTGTATTCACTGCAAAAGTACTGCATTGTCCTGGCAATACCTGCGTTTAGCTCCTTCCATTCGATGCCGCTTGTGCGTTTAATTGGTGCATATACGCGCTCCTTTTCCCTCTCTATTTGTTCCCTGCATACTTTAGGTTGACCAACCTGATTTGAATAATCGGCTGCCTTGCGGCCCGCATACCTGCCGGTTGTGGCGGCAAAGCTGTGATCACCAAAGGAAAAAAGCTGCTCCCCTGCCGCATAGAGGCCATCCAGGGTTGTCTTCAGATTCCAGTCAACTATCGGCCCGCCACCCCTTGCTGTTCGCCACTGGGAGTGATTCTCTCCTTCGATAAAGGCATAGTTTTGAAGAAGATGTCTGGATGGATCAAATCCGGCCCTTTCATAGGTA
>JAFGFM010000230.1 GCA_016931115.1 Deltaproteobacteria bacterium
AATATAGGCGGATGCTTTATAGATTTTTTTGATATCCTGTTCGGGGCCATATTTGTTGATGGCTTTGGGGCAGTTCTTGAGGCTCTTCATCTCCCTGAATGGCTTATTACATTCCTTGCAAATGGAATAGGCGGAGGCATACAGACTATGTCCACATTTATTCCGCCCATAGGATTTATGTTTTTATGCCTGGCCATACTGGAAGACTCAGGCTATATGGCGCGTGCAGCCTTTGTAATGGACAGGTTTATGCGTTATGTGGGTCTTCCCGGTAAATCATTTGTGCCCATGCTGGTGGGTTTCGGGTGCAATGTCCCTGCAATAATGGCCACACGCACCCTTGATAATGAAAGGGACAGGACTCTCACCATAATGATGAATCCCTTCATGTCATGCGGGGCAAGGCTCCCTGTCTATGCCCTTTTTGCAGCGGCATTTTTTCCGACATCAGGAAGCACGCTTGTTTTCGGGCTTTATATAACCGGGATCCTGCTTGCCATCATGACAGGTTTTATCCTCAAAAGCACAGTCCTGAAAGGTGAGACATCACACTTTATCATGGAACTGCCTCCCTATCATATACCAACTGTAAGAGGCGTTCTTTTTCATGCATATGAAAGGCTCAAATCATTTATGTTCCGTGCAGGGAAGGTGTTGATACCTATCTTTGTAATACTTGCCTTTCTGAATGCGGTTGGACGGGATGGCAGTTTTGGAAATGAAGATAGCGAGAATTCAATATTGAGTGCTGTGGGCCGAGCAATCACCCCTATATTTGGGCCCATGGGTCTTACAGAAAAGAACTGGCCTGCCACAGTAGGTATATTTACAGGCATATTCGCAAAAGAGGCGGTAGTAGGGACACTTGATGCATTGTATACCTCAATGGCAGAAGAGGAGAAGGATGAAGAGGCGAAGGGTTTTGCATTTACAGGAAGTGTTGTAGAGGCCTTCAGAACCATACCCGCCGCATTTTCAGGGCTTGGAGGAACCGTTGTTAACCCCCTCGGAATAGGTGTAGGGGATGTATCTGATATTGATACAGCAGCAGAGGAGCAGGAGGTAAGCAAATCAACCTTTGGCACTATGGTGGCAAGCTTTGATGGAAAGATAGGCGCAATCGCATATCTTCTGTTTATACTCATATATTACCCATGCCTTGCGGTCATTGCAGCAATTTATCGTGAAACAAATATAAAATGGACTATCTTTGCAGGGAGCTATCTGACACTTCTTGCATGGGTAGTGGCAACGCTGTTTTACCAGATCGGCACGATTGGAAGGCATCCTGGAACCTCTATTATGTGGGTTTTTATTCTGGGTGTTGCATTCAGTGGGTTTATTTTCGGCATGAAGCGGGCGGCCAGTAAAATTCATGAAAACCGTAGGGGCACGGCGCACCGTGCCCTCATGGGCACGATGCTTCGTGCCCCTACAGATAAATAGAAAAAATGGAAATTAATGGAGATAACTTAAATGATACTCTCAGGAATAAAAGATTATTTTAAAGAACGTTCTACAGCATCCCTCTCTGACCTTTCCATAAGGTTCAAGGTTGAACCGGAGGCCATGAGGGGAATGCTGGATCATTGGATGCGAAAGGGAAGGGTCAGGAGGCTGGATCATACAGGTTCCTGCACCAAATGCTGTTCTAACTGTAAATCGGATCACCTGGAAATATATGAATGGACAGGTGAGAGGAGCGGGCAATGTTAAAAAAATTTTGCAAGAAGGAGGTGTGTGGCCTGTGCCGTGAATGCCGGAACCAGAGAGAGCCTCTTATGCCACTTAGCATGGCCAGACCAGGTGAAAGACTGATCATCACGGAGATGAGGGCAGGAAGGCATGCAAGGGAAAGGCTTGTCTCGCTCGGGCTTAATCCTGGAGACCTGGTTGAGATAATCAACAATAATAACGATGGGAGACTTGTGATCGGTCACAATAATACACGGATAGCTATAGGCAGAGGTATAGGGGAAAAGATACTTGTTACTGTGGAAAAATATATTAACTAAAATGGAGGAAAATATAAAAATGAAGAAAATTTTTAAAATTGGTTTATGTCTTATTGCAGGATGGGCTTTTAACATTTCATCTGTTTACGCTGAGGATCTTTTAAAATGGGCAGAGAGAATCAATATAAGCGGGGTGGTAGAGGTGGAAGCCGCACACGAATCTATGGATTTCAGTGATCCTGGAGAATCTGATACTGATTCAAGTGATATTGCACTTGCAACAGTGGAACTGGGTATAGATGCGGAGATTAACAAACATGTAAGCGGTCATGTTGTTCTCTTATGGGAAGAGGATGACACCGAACCGGTTGACATTGATGAGGGGTATATCACAATAAGCGGAGAGGATGTAGTCCCCTTATACCTTTCTGCCGGTAAGATGTATGTGCCATTCGGCTCCTTTGGGAGTCACTTTATAAGCGACCCCATTACTCTTGAGATAGGTGAAACCAGGGAGAGTGCAATAAGGGCAGGTTTTGCAAATGATATGTTTGATATCAGCCTCTCTCTCTTTAATGGCGACATAGATGAAATCAATGATGATGACAAAATAAGCACCTTTGTGGGCAGTGCGGTTTTTACACTTCCTGAAGGAGCTCTACCCGATTTAGCCCTTTCCTTTGGTCTCTCCTACATTTCAAACATGGCTGACACCGACGGCATTTCCGGAGAGATATCAGGCCCCCTAACCGACTCAGTCGGCGGGTTAGGCATCTTTCTAAGTGCCTCATATATGGAAACCTTTTTTATTGAGGCAGAATATATCAGCGCAACAGACAGATTTGCGGTAGGCGAACTGGGTTTTGATAATGGCATTTCTTATAAACCAAAGGCCTACAATCTGGAATTTGCATGGGCGCCAAATGATGCCCTTGAACTTGCTGTCAGGTATGAAGGCAGCGATGATCTTGGCACCCTTATGCCTGAAAAACAATTTGGCATTGCTGCAAGCTATAACCTGTGCAAGAATACAAGTATCGGCCTTGAGTTCATGAGCGGCGAATATGAAAATGGTGATGAGAGGGATCTGATAACCACACAGCTTGTTATAGAGTTTTAAAAGGTATATCTTACGATCTTTTCCTGAAATTATAACAGGAATGATAGCGAAGGTGTAACTCATGTTTTTCTTAGAATGAGCTACACCTTTTTTATTGGCATATACTTTATGCCTAAAGGAGAAAATATGACAGGGGATGATCTTTTTATTAAGTATCTTAATATTGGACTTATGGATAATAACATGTTTGAGCCTCTTAATACCGGATATATTGAGGCATTATATTATGTTGCTGCAGTAAGATCTGACCTCTCTATAGCTGCTGTTGAACGTATATTCGGTGATGTGCATATGATAAACCATATTAACCTTCACGAAATAAACCGGGTAAGGCAACTAAATAATTCTAGATTATAAACCAAATGTTTACTTAAATTACTGCTAAAAAGTTGGGACAATATTCGACATATATGATGAGAGTGAGGGGGTCGATAATATGAGATATATTTTTAATGGCCTTAGCCTGTTTTATATAATTCCTCTTGCATTTTAGTGCCGCAAGCCTTAAAACTTAATCTATAAATAGTGAAAACTCGGATTCTATTGATTAATATCCGACCGGTAAATACTGAACCTCAAATCAGCAGCTGATATTATGACACCAGATAAAATTGTTCTACAGTCAGCCGGGTCATTATCTGTAGGCATTATCGCCTTTCTTATGTTTGCCCTGCAAATCCTTCTGTATATAAAAAAGAGACAGAAACCCTGGTATTTATGGAGTGCCGCTATATCCATTTCGGCAGTTATTTATTCTGCGGGCATTTTTATAGAATACAATACATCTGTTGGACCCATTAACCGGTTTTCCGGAATACTTGAATTTGCAGCATTAATCCTGTTAATCCATTGCATGTATGGTTTTACCTTTTCCTACCTCCATATCAGCGCAAAGCAGTATCACCTCTGGGCAGGTGTGTTCCATTGCATTGTCATGCACTTGTTATGGTTAACAAATCTGATTGTGTCAGATGAATTTTCCACCTGGAATTTTTTATTGCTTGAATCGCCCTATGTTGAACCATCCATAGGTGTTTTGGGGCCATTTTTTGTCCTTTACATTGTCTCTTCCGCCATATGCGGGATGGTAATATGGATCAGACACAGGGCAGCGGATGTAAAATATCGTGTGGCCTTTCTTTCAGGTATGGGTTTATGGCTTATCCTTGGAATTCATGATGGCCTTGCGGCCTTTGGCGTCCCTGCCCTGCAATACATTATGGAATACGGGTTCTTAGGTTTTGCATTTGCAGTCCTGTGGGTGGTTATAAACAGTTTTATGGAGAATGAGGCAGATGAAAAATACCGCCTCATCGCCGAATATGCAAATGAATGTATTATTATAGCCCAGGATTTAAAGATCGTATTTGGCAACCCTGCCTTCTGCAAACTTATAGAAGAACCTTTAACTGATATATCTGCATTAACCTTTTATGAAATGATGCATCCAAAAGACCGTGAATTTTACACAAAGGTCTATTTTTCGCTGCTAAGGGGTGAAGAGGCCCCTGACCGGCATGTCATGAGCATTAAAAGAAAGAGCGGGGATGAACGATTCCTTGAAATAGTGATAACCAGTATAAAATACAGGGGCAGGGATGCTGCGCTTGGCGTGATGCGCGATATCACCGAACAGAAAAATGAGGCAGATGCCCTGCGTGCAACAGAAGAGAAACTGGCAAGGCTTAAAAAAATGGAGTCCCTTGGCCTTCTTGCAGGAGGGGTTGCCCATGACCTTAACAACGTGCTTTCAGGCATGATAAACTATCCCGAATTACTGCTGATGGACCTCCCCGAAGACAGCAAACTCCGGAAACCTCTTGAAGG
This sequence comes from Deltaproteobacteria bacterium, assembly GCA_016931115.1. Classification (GTDB taxonomy): domain Bacteria; phylum Desulfobacterota; class DSM-4660; order Desulfatiglandales; family HGW-15; genus JAAZBV01. Next base: position 4,903 of record JAFGFM010000230.1, read on the forward strand.
TATAAAGGCCTCTGGGGAGCGGGCGGTTGCCATTGTTCAGGATCTCCTGACAGTTGCAAGGGGGGTTGCCATCCAGAAAGAGACAGTGAATATCAACAGTATAGTCACAAGCTATCTTGACTCCCCTGAACTCGAAAAACTTAGACAGTTCCATCCTGCGGTCACAATTAAAACCGGCCTTGACCCGGATCTCTCTGATATAGAAGGTTCACCGATTCATGTCAGAAAAGTGATAATGAATCTGATTTCAAACGCAGCAGAGGCGATAGATGGAACGGGTAATATCTTAATATCCACCATGACCTGCCTTCTGGAAAAGCCTGTCAGAGGTTATGAGAATATAAATGCAGGAGAGTATATACTACTTTCTGTTTCTGATGATGGGCCTGGCATTGATAAAGAAGACATGGAAAGGATATTTGAGCCTTTTTATTCCAAGAAAGTGATGGGGCGGAGCGGAACCGGCCTCGGGCTTTCTGTGGTCTGGAATGTGGTGCAGGATCACAAGGGTTATATAGATGTGGTAAGCAGCGCTGAAGGCACCACATTCAACCTCTATTTCCCCTCACTGAAAGTGGTAGATGCCAGAAGACATTTTGCAGTCCCAATCAGTGAATATCAGGGGAATAATGAAAAGATACTTGTTGTTGATGATGTTGAGGCACAGAGGGATATCACCTGCAGCATGTTATCAAGGCTTGGCTATAATACAATTTCTGCATCGAGCGGTGAGGCGGCGGTTAAATTTTTCCAGAAAAATACCGCTGACCTGGTGTTGCTGGATATGATAATGGACCCCGGCATAAATGGGCGGGAGACCTTTGAGAGGATAGTTAAGATCAGACCTAGGCAGAAGGCAATAATAGTGAGCGGATTTGCTGAGACAGATGAGGTGAAAAAGAGCATTAAAATGGGTGCGGGCAGATACCTTAAAAAACCATTTTCAATGGAGGAGATGGGCCTTGCCATAAAGGCGGAACTGAGAAAAAAATAACCTTTATGCATGTTCCGGTTGTTATTTAGACTCTTTTCATTTTTCATAACCTGCTATTTGGCAGATTTGTTGATCCTGGCAGCTTTGTAAATTATGTTGTCAGTTTATTTATGTTGTGAGGATTTTAATTCTTTTAATTCAAGAGATCTTATACATAATCTTTCCATTTTATTC
>JAFGFM010000231.1 GCA_016931115.1 Deltaproteobacteria bacterium
AGGGCAAACATGACCTCCATGAGGCTGAAACCCCTGCTGTTAAATATCCTTTGATTCAATATCTTCAAAGCTTTGATAATCCTCCATAATCTTTACCCTGCCAAGAAAGGGCTCCAGCACAAGGGTAAATTTTCTATCGCCTTTATCCCCCAGGTGTATCAGGGAATAGCGCACATAACCCTTTTTGCTGAACCTTATACTGAGTTCACCCTCTGTCTTTCTTTCTGATCCATGCTGATCTATATCAAGTATGCGTACATCCTCGGGCAGTGTCCTGGCCTGATCCTTTGCGGTCAGTGCCTCGGATTGATCAATCCCGGCCATTTCATACCAGTATTTGCCATTTTCTATGTCAAAGAAGAGGGTATGATCCTGATACTCGGTGACTGATTGGTCCCTCACCTTTATTATGGTAGCAACAAGTGTCCGGGATGCCGTCTTCAGGTTATCATGAAGAAGGGTGTCACGCACAACCGGCACTGTAATAGAGAGAAAAAGCCCTGCAAGGAATATTACTATGGTTATCTCCAGCAGGGTAAACCCCTCTGCAAAACCACTGGTGAAGAGCTTTGTTTTATTCCTGATCGTCTTCCCAGCTGTTGACATCTTTATCTTTCCCCTCACCGCCAGGTTCATTGTCATCACCATAGGAAATTATGTCAAACTCCCCATTGTCACCCGGAGAGAGGTATACATACTCATTTCCCCAGGGGTCCTTCGGGATCTTAGGCATATAACCACCTTCTCTCCATTTTCTTGGAAGTTTTCCAACAGTGGGAGGCGATACCAGCGCATCGAGCCTCTGATCAGTAGTGGGGTAGCTCCCGTTATCAAGTCTGTAAAGATCAAGGGCGGTCTTGAAGGTCGCAATCTGGGTCCTTGCCTTGACCCTTTTTGAATCCTCAATGTGTCCTATAACCTTTACCCCCACAATACTAGCGAGTATACCCAGAATAACTATAACAACCATTACCTCTATCAGGGAAAAACCCTTTTCTGAATTTCTATTTTTTAAACGCATATTTCCTCCTGTGTATTTTTTACTAATGAACGATCTGACTCATCTCCATAATTGGGAGAAGTATGGAAATTGCAATAAACCCTACTATAACTGCCATGCCAAGGAGCATGAATGGCTCAAGCATGGATGTCATGGCAGATACCTGTGACTCCACTTCACGCTCATAAATATCCGCTATCTTGTTAAGCATCTTTTCAAGCTCCCCGCTGTGTTCGCCAACAGAGATCATTTGTACAACAACAGGTGGTATCAGGATATTATTTGATAATGGTGCAGAAAGGGCCTTTCCCTCCTTGATCTCATCTATTGCGTTATCAATGATCTCTGCCACAAGTATGTTGTTTACCACATTTCGCACTATCTCAAGGGCGTTAAGTAATGTCACCCCGCTCTGAAGCAGACTCCCAAGGGTTCGGGCAAACCTTGCTATAATCATCCTTTTTATTACCGAACCGAACAGGGGCGTCTTTAATTTTACTTCATCCCACATGCGTGCGAATCTTTCTGTCCGCTTTGCGCGCCTGAATATAAAACCGGCCACTATAAAGAAAAGCAGGATCAGCCACCAGTAGGATTTTAAAAAATTACTTACGCCTATAACAATAAGCGTAGGCAGCGGCAGTGCAGTTTCCATCTCGTCAAACACTGCAACAAACTTGGGCACAACAAAGGTCACAAGTAAAAGCAGGGCAGCTACCCCTATACAGAGCATGATAACAGGGTAAACCATTGCGGATATGACCTTGCCCTTTAATGTCTCCTGGTTTTCACTGAACTCCGCAAGCCGTTCAAGCACAAGATCAAGTGAGCCAGAGGCCTCGCCTGCTGTCACCATGTTGATATAGATCTGGGAGAAATACTTTGAATGGTTCGCAAGCGACGATGCAAGGCTGTTCCCCTCATTTACAGACTCCTTTGTCTGGGCAAGCACCTTTTTAAGGAGAGGATTAACCTCCTGGGTGATCAGAAGCTCAAGGGAAGCAACAAGGGGTATGCCCGCGCTCATCAGGGTTGCGAGCTGCCTTGTTATTGTTGATATCTCGCTGGCCTTTATGCGTCTTAACAGGGTTTTTATAGAGGTCGTGCCTGCAGGCTGAGATTTTACCCGCGATGACGACTCCCTGATCTTTACAGGAAAAAGGTCAGAGCCCCTGAGTTTGTTCCTTGCAGTAAGGGGGCTGTCCGCATCAATTATCCCCTTTGTTTTTTTCCCCCTGCTGTCAAGCGCTGTATATTCGTAAACAGGCATCTATATTATCCCAAAATATGAGGTTTATCTTATCCCTGTAAGTCTGTTTGTAAGACCCTTAAGGTCTTCTTCCTTCATGTTGTCGGTTGATATCTGGTTAAAGGGGATGGCGTACTCCCTGCCTGACTGGACAGCCGGCATGAGCCTTGAGGTGCCGGCCTTCAGATATTCGGCAACATTATAGGCCATCCTCTGCGCAAGTGATATATCCATGTTGTTGGGCGCAGCCCCTCTTATATCCCTTGAAAAGGGCTCGCAGACCACCCTCTTATTTATCTTAATTTTTGTGGCAAGCAATTCTTTATAAAAATACTCTGCCGCATTATCCTTTATGCCTTTTTCATCCCTTTCCGCCTTTTTATAACCCTCTGCAACCACAATGACACACTCTTCCCTTTTGTTGATGGCCTCAACCACCTCAGCATGGTTTATCCGGCTGTTCGGGAGCACTGCAAGGTGTGCACGCGAACCAAGGCACGAATGGAGGGCATGAAATCCGCTGTTTGCGCCCATCATCTCTACAATATATACCCTCTTGTGCGTCCTGGCATCTGCCATGTAACACCTGATCTTTTCCGCACCTGCCTCAACGCCGGTATGCTGGCCAATGCAGTCTGTGCCTGCAACGTCACTGTCTATTGTGACAGGCACAAAAAAGACCTGTATGCAGGTCGGTATAAGGTTGCACAGATCATATATCCCCTTGAATGTCCCGTTACCCCCTATGGCGATAATGGCCTTGACATTTTTCTTCTTGATGGTGCTGGCCGCCCTGACCTGAACATCATGATCTTTAAAATCCCTGAAACGTTCACTTCGAAGATATGCCCCTCTCCATTCGGATAAAGGTGCTGCGTGGAATACACCAGGGAGGTGATCCAGTTTTTTATACTTAACAGGGTCATAAACAAGCCTGAGAAAGTTATCTGATTTGTCCACAAGGGATTTAAACCCCTCCTTTGTAGCGTAGACCTCTCTACCCATTCCCTCAAGATGATAGGTAAGGAAGGCTGTCACAGGGTTGTATCCGGGGGCGCATCCCCCATCCTGAATAATCAGCACATCTATCTCGCTGAACATCCTTTTTGACTCAATGATGGTACTTTTCAGGAGCTGGGTTATCCTCTGCCCGACCTTTATCCTGGAGAGGAGTTCATCCGGGCTTATTGGCCTTACAAGATAATCATCCACCCCCTCGTTCATGCACCTGATCTTGGCATCCTCGCTCTCTTCAGAACTCACCATTATAAAATATATCCCCTCAAGATCAGGGCTGGATTTGATCTTTCTGCACAACTCAAGACCATCCATTTTGGGGAGAGACAGTCCGCACAGGATTATATCAGGCTCAAGTTTTTTGAGTTTTTTAAATACCTGACTTGTGTTGTCCATCTGCTCAACAATAAGATCACTCTTTGATTTCAAGATTTTAAGGTATGACTCTCTGGTTGATTTTTCATCATCTACGATCAGTATCCTGGTTTTATCTTCCATAGTCGCTCACCCTTGAAAGTTAAAAATCGATTTTTTCCCGCTGCAGGAACAAAAGTAAAACCGGCAGAGGTCGCCAAAATAACCCATGACACTCTATGGGATTGCTCAAGATGAAGCAAACAAATTGTGATATTCTAATATAAATTATGGTATTAATAAAAGAAATAAATAACGTTGTTCATCTCTTAGCAATCAAAATCGAACTAGTTATCGAAATCGTTATCGAAATCGTCATCGAAATCGTCATCGAAATCGTCATCGAAATCGTTATCGTTATCGATTGCGATTTGGATTGCGATTGCGATTGCGATTTGGATTGCGATTGCGATTATAGGGGTTATCATTAGAAAGTACATAAAAAAAATAGGAGAAATAATGTTTATGCCTGTTAAGGGGATATATCTTCTTATATTTGTCATCATCCTTGTTACAACATTTCTTATCTTCTATAAAAATATAGAAGGGTGGTTTGTATTTCAACCCCAAAAGAGGCTTGATTATTCCCCTTCGGATTTCCGATTGAATCACCTGGATATTTATCTCAATACCCCTGATGGGATTAGGGTTCACGGCTGGTATTTTTATCCCTATCCGGACAGGCCTGTAATACTTTTCTGCCATGGGAATGCGGGCAATATCTCTCACAGGCTTGAATATATCAATCTGCTTCTGGACATGGGGGTTAATCTCTTTATCTTTGATTACAGGGGATATGGCAAAAGCAGCGGAAGCCCATCGGAGCAGGGGATCTATACTGATGCATTGAGCGCATTTGACTATCTTGTAAGGGATGAAAAGATTAACCCAAATAATATTATCCTGCTTGGCCGTTCACTGGGGGTGGCAGCGGCACTGGAGGTGGCATCAAAAAGAGAGGCCAGGTCCATTATCATTGAAAACGGGTTTTTGTCAGTGCACCACATGGCAAAACAGATGGGTATCTTCAGGCTCATTGCGCCCCTTATTCCGCGAAATTACAACAGCCTTGAGAAGATTAAATATGTAACCATCCCAAAGCTTATCATGAACAGTGAAAATGACGAGGTTGTGCCAGGTTACATGGGAAGGCAGCTTTTTGAGGCGGCCAGTGAACCAAAAGAATATTATGAGATAAAGGGAGCAGGCCACAATGACACCCATGTCGCAGGGGGGAGGGAATATCAAAATACTATCAGTGAATTTATTAGGAGTTCGAAGGTCAAATAAGATTTATGGTCTTTAAATCTAAATCGCAATCGTAATCTGGACTGGAATCGATTACGATTACGATTTCGATGAAAACCCGATTTCGATTTCGATTTCGATTTCGATTAAGGGTAATCTTCTCTCTTTTATTGTTTTTTCGTTCAGCGTTCAAGGTTGGAAGTTCATTGTCTTCTATTCGATGTTCGACGTTCAAAGTTCGATGTTGGAGGTTCGTTCTTTTCTTCTTTTCCCCTGAGCCTTGAGCCTCCTGTCCCGCCGTAGTTTTAACGTTTTTAACGAAGGCGGATGCGCCTCTTTTACATCTTCTTCCCCAGTTCCACTGATCTATTTTTCGCCGCCTCAACCGTCCCGTCAAGTATCTCACCGATTTTATTTTCATCCATATATTTTAGCCCTGCCTCAGTTGTGCCTCCGGGCGAGGTGACCATTTTTCTTAACTCAGATAGCGGTGTGCCTGATTTTTGAGCAAGAATGGCAGCCCCCAGGAATGTATTTATTACCATATTTCTTGAGGTCTCAGGGTCAAAACCCTGTGTTTGAGCTGCCGCTACAAAGCACTCCATCAGCCTGAATATAAAGCCCGGCCCGCTTCCTGATACAGCGGTAACCGCATCCATCATGGCCTCATCGACTGTAAAGGCGATGCCCACTGCCTTCAGTATATCAATGGCAATATTCATGTGTTCAGGGGTAACTGCCCTTCCAGCGGCTATGGCGCTCACACCCATCTGGACAAGGGCCGGGGTATTGGGCATTACCCTTATCACAGGCACATCAGCCCCAAGGATGGTTTCTATGTTATTGATCCTGATACCCGCTGCAATGGATATAACCAGATGGTTTTTGTTTATGCACCCTTTTATCTCTTCCAAAACCATCGACATTACCTGGGGCTTTATTGAAAGGACAATAATATTGCATCTGTCGCACAGTTCCCTGTTGGATAAGATGCCCTCTACCTTATAAGAGTTACTCAGTGCCTTGATCTTTTCAGGATCGTTGTCAGATGCATTGATCATATTATGGTTAAAAAGACCGCTTGCAATAATTCCCTTAATAAGGGCGCCTGCCATATTGCCAGCGCCTATAAAGCCGATCCTTTTTTCTATAAAATTCATATATGCCTCATCCTAGACCTTTCTGCCTGCTACTGCCTGTGCAACATTGAAGCAGAGGTCTCCAAGTTTCTCAAAGGTGGAAAACAGATCGACCATAACAAGGCCAGGGTCAACCTTGCATACCCCGCTCTTTAACCTCATCATGTGCCGATCCTTCATCTCTTCCTTCATGTGATCTATTAAAATTTCCAACTCCTGTGCCCTTTCCATCACATCTCTATCCTCATTCCTTATCCCGATATTTACAAGGGTAAGAAAATTTCGCACCTCTGTCGAGATGGTTTCATAATCATTCATGCCCTCTTCAGAAAAAAAGAGGTTCTGCTCGATCAGCCTTTCTATAAGCCTTGCAATATGTTCCACCTCATCACCGGCCCTTTCAAAATTATTAGCCATCCTTGTAAGGGCCGAGATCTCGGTTGATTCCTCAGAAGTTATGGGTAGCTGCATGATTTTAACCAGAAACTTCGTGATCTCCCTCTGGAGGTTGTCAAGCATGTCCTCCCTTCTTCTCCATTTTGAAAGGTCTTTTATCTTGCGTGATTTTATTGCCCTGATAACATCATCGTACATTGTCTCCACCGCTTCACCCATCCTGATTATCTCGGCCCTTGCCTGGCCAAGGGCAACAGCCGGGGTCTCAACATATTTACTGTCGATAAATTTGATCTTTCTGAATTCATCAAACCCCTCATTTTTTTCCGAGAAGGGTGTAAGCCATATTGTCATCTTTACCAGGTAGGGAAGTGCAAACAGGAAAATCATCGCATTTACAATATTAAAAAGGGTGTGGGAGTTGGCTATATATCTTGATATATTGGGACGCTCACCATTAACTATCTGATCTGCAGGACCGAAATTCATAAGTGCCGCTGTCAAATACTGGACAATCTCAATGAAGAAGGGAAAGAAGATAATTATGATAACAACGCCTATTGTATTGAAAAGTGTATGGGCATTGGCTGTGCGCCTGGCATTGATATTGGACCCTATGCTTGCAAGCTGTGCCGTAATGGTGGTGCCGATATTCTCCCCCATGATAAGCGCTACACTTGTTTCAAAATTGATCATCCCCTGAAATGCCATGGCCATTGTAATACCTACTGTGGCGCTTGAACTCTGGAGGATCATGGTCAATGCCGCGCCTGTAAGCACACAGAGGGTAATCCCTATGATTGTATTGGCATGAAACCCGGTTAAAAAAGAGATGAAAAATGGCTCGTTTTTAAGTGGTGCAAGACCATCTGACATGGTGGAAAGGCCAAAAAAAACAAGACCAAAACCAAGCAGCACATCACCCAGATATATCCATTTGGTATGGCCTGTAAAAAACTTTATAAAAACCCCGATGGCAATCATCGGCAGGGCATAGGCGGTTATCTTGAAGGCTATGAGCTGGGCAGTCATGGTAGTGCCTATATTTGCCCCTATTATCACACCGACTGCCTGAGTCAGATTTATCAGGCCTGCATCGACAAACCCTACCAGCATTACTGATGTTGCGCTTGAACTCTGGATTATGCTTGTAACAAGTGTGCCCACACCGCATCCGACAAAACGGTTGTCAGACACCATATTTAATATATGCCTCAGCCTGTTTCCAGCGAATTTCTGGAGCCCCTCGGACATGATCTTCATGCCGTATAAAAACATGCCCAGTCCGCCAAAGGCCTGAAATACCACTGTAACCATTTTATTCTATAACTCCATTGCAAAGAGGGCCGCTCCTACTGCACCGGTTAGCTGCGGGTGTTCGGGGAGCAGAGCCTCTACGCCTGTCTTCGATCTTATCATCTCCACCAGGTAGGAATTATGCTCTACAACGCCCCCTGTCATGACAATGGGCGGGGTAATAAGATCCATCTCCAGCACACGTTTTATCACAGAGAAAAAGAGACCCTTGACAATATCAGGCACCTTTTTCCCCTGCCTTATTTTCTCCAGCACCTCTGTTGCTGAAAAGACTGTGCAGAAACTGCCAAGCTCCACCATCTCGGTTGACTGTTTCGCCAGGCCGTCCATCTCTTCTATTGGGATATCAAGCCTGGCTGACATCTCTTCCAGAAAAGCCCCTGTCCCGGCAGCGCACTTTCGGTTCATCTTGAAGTTGATCCTTCTGCCTTCGCTGTCAAGTTTGATAACCTTGTTATCCTGACCGCCTATGTCTATTATTGTCATGGCCCTGCTAAAATAATGAAATGCCCCCTTTGCATGGCACCCTATCTCTGTCCTGGTATCATTGCTGAAGGTTACATTGGTTCTTCCATAACCTGTAGAAACAGTCCGTGTGACAGCATCACGTGATGCATTTGCCATTATGAGAGCTTCGATAAGGCACTCTTCTGCGGTTCGGCTAAAATCTGTCCCTGATTTTTTTATAGAAAATCCTGTGAGGTTTTTCTTTAGATCAAGCAGGGCAACCTTTGTGCGGGAGGCGCCTATATCTACCCCCGCATATAAAACTCTGTTATCTGTCATCAGTGCATGTGTTACCTTTCATCCAGTTGTTCAATGAATGCCTCAATATTGGTCTTTGCCTGCTCCTCGGAATAGCAGCGCAGGTCATTAAGGTCGCCATTGATTGTAAGCTGGGGGACGCCAAGCCCTTTGCTTATGCGCTCCGGCAGGCCATACCTGTTATTGGAATTATTGGGGCAGGTCTTGGCATCGTGGAATATCATCCCGTCGAACTTGTATTTTTCAAAACAATTCTGCATATATTTTTCCTTAAAGGCCTCATCCCTTACAATAAAGAGTTCTGTATAGGCCCTGCCCATGCTCTCAAATGGGTCTTTTGGGTCAAGCTGATCAAATATCCAGCTGTTGCAGTAGGTTGATGCCACAATGCATGTATTAAGCTCGGCAAACTGGTTACTGAGTGTGCTTAGCTTACCCCATATTGGCATGCCGTCCCAGTAGATCCTGTGTCTTTCATTATCAATGGCGGCCACTTTACCTGCCACCCTTTCATTCAGCTCCTTGAGGAGCACCTCATAATAATCCACCGCCTCCTTTGTACCCCTGGCCACAACAGCAGGGCCCATATGAATGGTGGCATCAAAGAAGGTCCAGGGTGATGGAATGGCTGATGCGGTTTCAAGGCATGCCCTCCACAGCACAGATGCCTGCCTTGAAAGCTCAATTGCCTCTTTGAAGCGGTCTATATCAAATTTCTGACCGGCAGCCTTTTCAAGCGCAGGGATAAGGCTTTCTGTCTGTTTGGCTATGTCGTTTACCTGAAAATTTCTGATCTCACCAATATCCCTGTGGGTATGGATACCCACCATGGGGACCTTCAGCTCCCTTGAATACCAGGCAAACCAGTCCTGTACGTCACGGCACTGGTTTGTATTAAATACCAGAATATCCGGTTTGGGAACAGACTCTATCTTGTAGGCGGTTGTGAGAGGTGTCTTTTTCTGCATGAATGAACCGATATCGCTTGTAAGATATGAGCATATATCAGGTGAATAACCTATGGCGTTTGCATAGGGTATAAGTTCTGTCGCCATCCTGGTAGCGCCCAGCATGGCACCGTGATTTTCAGGGAAATATACCAGAAAACCCATGCCCCTGAGCAGTTCTGCAGGGCCAACACTTGTGCACCATGCAATCTTTTTTGACCCCGTTTTAGATGCCTCATCCAGCTCATAAAAATGGTTTGCCATTACCTTGTTATATAAACCCTGACACTCAAACTTTTTTCTTGCAGGTTTTTTCTCTTCACTCATCCTGATTCTTCCTCCATTCTTTTATTATAAAAACTCCTGTTCAGGTGGCAACTTTAGTTGATTGGTGCAGGGCTTGTCAAGCCTTGATTCCTTAGCGTCAAAGCATAATTGTAAGGATTACAATAGCTGGATCGGGAATCCATCCTCAATCCGTCATTCCCGACTTGCCTGCCTCACCGAAGTTTTAACGAAGGCTGGATCGGAAATCCACCACCAACCCGTCATTCCCATGAAAGGCGGGTCATTGATCCCGGTACACCGGGAAATCCATTTTGTTTTTTCGAAGGGACGGGATTCACTCCCGACCTCGTATTTTTTTGCTTTTCATTCGATGTTCAACGTTCAATGTTCTGTGTTCGATGTTCATTGTTTTTGTCTTTACGCTTTAATCCTTGCACCCTGCACCTTGCACCTTAAGCCCTTTCACACACCCCTGGTTTATTCAATGCATAGGTATTAATCGTCTTCATACTTTATAGACCACCGATACCATTAACCCGCCAGCGCCTTATCGCCGCCAAAGGAGAAAGCCTATGGATTTGATAAAAAAAGCTGCACTTATTAATGAAATTAGATCTATTGCATTACCTGAAACGACAGAGAAAGCACCTGTAGTTAGTATTGAAGAATTCTTTGAAGGTAATGATGATTTAGGCTCTTGAAGTGGATGAAATTGACGTCATCGATCAATCAACATTAATACCCGAACCTAATGTTCCAGAAGGATATCAGGTTTGGCAACTCTGGTGGGATTAGCGCTAACAAGGGCATCTACTAAGACCGTGCTATTCTTTTCATTTTTTTAACTAAAGAATATGTGGAATCACTTTTGGATCGGAGTTTCTGGAGTCCCACAGGTAAGCCGTCTTGTAACAGCGGGGACGATACAACTTAATGGTGATAAAAGACTTAAGGAAAAGAGTGATAACCCTATTATTGATTTAGGTCTGTCAATTGTGTAGGGGTGACACTAATGTCTTTTTTATTGATGAGGGAGGAATCCGAAAAGGGGCATTGTAGAGACAGCCGGATCATTTAATTTTCCTTGTATGCTGATAATCTATAGTCTAATATCTTTCAGTCTGCTTTTTAAAGAACAGTAATCTTTACCTGTGGATATATTTAAGGAGACGGAAATGGATGCTCTTCTAAAGCTCGATACACATTTAGAAAACCGCCATGCCCAGCTGAAAGCCTTGAAGGATCATGGGCGTAAAATTATCGGTTTTACCGCTGGCGGGTATTTCCCCGAAGAGCTGGCCCTGGCCTGTGATGCAGAGGCAATCTGTTTTATAGAGGCCGGTAACAATACCGCATTAATGAATGCAGGGGGCTATACATGCAGGTGGTTTGATCCCTTCTGGCGCAGCCAAATAGCCTACCTCACATCAGGGAAAGACCCATACTACAATATCGCTGATCTTATAGTTGTCCCTGTAACCGATAATCATGTCCGCAATTTTTCAAATGTCCTGGGTTATTTTACACCTGAAAAAGAGTCTTTTGTCTTCGGGGTTCCTCACGTTAAAGACAAAATTGCACTGGATTATTATCTGAAAGGCATAACCCGGCTCAGGAACAGGCTTGAGGAATTTACAGGAAAAGAAATCACCGACGCCAGACTGAAACAATCCATAGATCTGTGCAACAGGGAAAGAGAGCTGTTCAGGCAAATAAGCCTCCTCAGGAAATCCGGAGAATATTTTATCCAAGGCAGGGATTTTATCAAACTTAACCACGGTTCGTATCTGGCAGATAAAGAGTTTATGATTGATATACTCGAGATGTATCTGCGTGAAATAAAAGAAACAGCGTGTCATCCTAAAGGAGGACCCAGTCTTCTTTTAACCGGTTCAACCCTTGCCCATGGGGATTCAAAGGTCATGGATATAATAGAGGAGTGCGGAGGGAATACAGTTGTAGAGGAATTTGCAGAATGTATACGTCCTTATCACGAAACAGTAGATACAGAGGGCAACCTTATGAAAAACCTTGCTGAATCATATTTCATGAAGAGGGTGTGCCCCGGATGGTTCAGGCCGGGTACAGAACGCCTGAATCTGCTGATAAAACTTGCCAAAGAGTATAACGTCGATGGCCTTATATGGTATCAACTCATGTTCAGGGAATCATACAAAGTAGAATCCTTTTTTTTTCCTCAAATGCTTAAAAAAGAAGCGGGTATTCCTATGTTTGTAGTGGAATCCGAATACGACGCCATGGAAGCAGGCCCAATGAGAACAAGAATTGAAACCTTTATTGAAACGATCAAGAGGTAGATCATGAAAGGTTATTATGATGATCTTTTCAGGCTTTGCGGTTTTGAGGATGAAGAGATAAACAGTGAAAGATCAAGAATAAAGGCGACGCTTGAAAAACTGGAACTGGGCCCTGAAGATATGGAACGGGCCGATGCCTGGGTAAGGGAGTATCATGATATATCACTTGCGGGTGTAAGGAAGTTACTCGGGGCATGGCTGAAGGAGCTCATCGACCTTGTTCTTGCCAAAGAGGAGGGGAAAAAAATTGTATATTTCGGTTTCCCCGCAATACTCGGCCCCGGCCTTATGCTGAGCGCCTCTTCAAAGGATGTGTTCGTGAGCGCCCCGGACATGGTTCTTGATCATACAATGGGGCAGATATTCAATAAACTTACACCCATACTTGAGGCAGGTGAGGCCAACGGCCTTCCCCCCGGGCATGCAATGTGTTCCTTATGGCAGGCCAAGGTGGGAGGCGTCGCAAAGGGAATAATCCCTGTGCCTGATTTCGCCCTTGCATCCAGCTACTATTGTGACATGGGCTCAAAGGCCGATGACCTGGTAACAGCGCTTTACGGCACCCCCATAGCGTATATAGACGGTATCATGGATTCAAAATGGGGAGAATTTCCGGGGTTTTTGCCGGACAGGGTTGAATACCTTGGAGCGCAGATAAATCAGGCGCTAAAGATGGGTGAGGAGGCGCTGGGTATAAAGATAGCCCCTGATGCATGGGAAATATCCCGTGAAAGCAGCAGGCCATTCAGGGATAATCTTGTAAGGCTTGTAGACTTGATGAAAGCCGACCCGGTGCCTGTCAGCATAGTTGAGCTTGAACTTCTTGAAGCTCTCTCAGGATCATCAACTGGCCGCGGTATTCGGGAAGGCGTTAAGGCTATGGATATACTGGTAAAGGAGCTTGATAAAAGGGTCAGGGCAGGTGTTGGGGTAACTGAAAAAGGAGCTCCCAGGGTTATGGTCAGGCTCGGGCATACATCTGACCCAAGGGTGACTCGTGTAATAGAAGATGCGGGGCTTGCCGTCCCGCTTACATTTATTCTGGGGAGTTTCGGCGGAGTAAGGGTGGAGCCAAAGGGGGCATACAATACGCCGGGAGAGATAATTGCCAATTATGAGATGACAGGAGGGTATTATCACGGGACCGACGCCCAGATCCAGTTTTACGAGAAGGCCACCCAAATAATGAACCTGGACGGTTTTATAGCACAGTATCTTTACAACTGCAGGCCGGTTGCAACAATATCGCATGCCCAGAGAAGATATCTGGAAGAGAAAACAGGTCTGCCGGTCCTGTCTCTCGAGATAGACAATTTTGACAGCAGGACCCACAGCGCTGATTCATTAAGGACAAAGGTTGAGACATTTGCTGAAATGCTTCGAGCCAGAAAGCGATCAGCCTCCCAGATAGATTTTATTTAGAAACTCAGGAAGAGATTATGCTTGTTGCAGGAATCGATATTGGGGCCGCTACTGCCAAGGCGGTTGTTTTAAAAGACAGCATTATTTCGGGATATGCAATCAGGCCGGTTGGTCATGATGTCAAGATTGCGGCGCATGGAGTAATCACTGAGGCCCTAAAAAATACAGGGCTTTCTATAACTGTTGACAAACTTGATTATGTCCTATCAACGGGTTATGCGAGAAATACTATCGGGTTTGCCCATAAATCAGCAACAGAAATCATATGTCATGCAAAAGGCGCCCATTTTTTAATACCCTCAACCAGGTTTATCATTGATATGGGTGGGCAGGACTCAAAGGCAATAGAGGTTGATTCTGAAGGTAATTGCATAAATTTTATCATGAATGACAAATGCGCGGCAGGCACCGGGAGGTTCCTCGAGGTTATGGCCAATATTCTTGAGGTGGAGTCCATGTCGGAGATGGGTCCACTGGCCCTGCAGAGTGATGAGCCATGCATTATAAGCAGCACCTGCACGGTATTTGCCGAAACAGAGATAGTCGTACTCCGGGCACAGGGAAAAGACCGGAAAGACCTGATAGCAGGGGTGCACCGGGCGTCCGCATCGAGGGTGCATTCAATGGCTACGGGTCTCAGGTGCGTGCCTGATGCTGTTTTTACAGGGGGTGTTGCAAAAAACACAGGTGTTAAAAAATATCTGGAAGAGGAGTTCGGTATAAATTTTCTTGTGCCTCCTGAACCGCAGATCATAGGGGCGCTGGGAGCAGCGTTGATAGCTCAGACACATACAGCAAATATATCTCGGGATTAATATTAGTTGTTTTTTATTAAACTCTCCGCCCTTTTATGATGGAGTTTATCTTAAAGCGGATAAAATGTTTTTAATACTACTAAAAGACTAAAAAAAAGAAGGAAAATATTGTGGAAAACGCATCACTTCAAGAATTGATAAAGCATCCTCCTTTAAATGTCCCTTGGCCAAATCCCGAGTTACTGGAACAAATGGAGCAACGGCGGAATTGTGTTGAAATGGTTCAGGGGACAATCATATGGGTCAATAGGGATGAATACGAATTTGTCCCAGACAATGAACCTCCTTCTGAGGCTGAAGTCCTGGCATGGATATGGTTTATCAGGCCCGATCTTATGGAT
The DNA here is from genome assembly GCA_016931115.1 of Deltaproteobacteria bacterium. Taxonomy (GTDB): domain Bacteria; phylum Desulfobacterota; class DSM-4660; order Desulfatiglandales; family HGW-15; genus JAAZBV01. The sequence goes on from JAFGFM010000231.1 coordinate 14,677, forward strand.
GATATAAGTGAATATGTGTCTGAAGACATGAAAGAAATGATGCAAAGTTACAAGGATGGAGAAATCGACAAATGGATTCAGAACTTTGCAAATTGACCGAACCGAACACTAAACCAGCACCGGCTAATACCTTGCCTAATCGGTCGCGGCTGATTTTATTGATATCAGGAAAACAATATACAAGATAATGAAGAAATAAATATGAATGATTCTTCAGCAAAGAAATGAAATAAATTTGTCTTAATCAAAAATATAATCTAGAATTCTATCCATCACGCATATGTGAACAGATTTTATAAAACTAAGGTTAGTGAATTGTCTTATCCAAAACAAACCATTCATCAGGAGGTAACATTATGGCTAAGTCCAAACATCTTATTTGCGGGATTCATATCACAAAGAGGTTAAAGCATGCGGTAAAGGTGCAGGAGGTATTGACTGAATTTGGTAAGAATATCAAAACACGACTGGGCTTGCATGAACCCGGCGCCAAAGGGGGCGCGGCCAATGGTCTCCTGTTGATTGAATACGTTGGCAGCAATGCATCATTCAATAAATTTACTAAAAAACTGGGGGCGATTACCGGTGTAGAGGTACAGCAGATGGTTTTTGATCATCCATAGTATATTTGCATGAAAGCGGTCAGCTTTCAGCAAAAGGCATATAATACAAAGACCTGGCTGATAGCTGAATGCTTCATTCAGAATAGCCTCTTTCTGTAGGAACACCTAAACAAAACGGTCTGCCAAATTTGGCAGGCCGTTTTGTTTAAGTGGTATACTGTAAGGAATCAAGCTATAGCATTCCTTAAACTCTGCCTGTAATAGAACCCATCAGATGTCTTAAAAAATGTCTCCACATTATCAAGGTCTACATCAGGCGGCAGATCACACCCTGATGATATGACAAAGTTATTGAACATACCGCACTTGTTCAACAGTTTAAGCGTTTCAAGCCTTACCTCTTCAGCAGTCTTTACCCTGAACACCTTTGAAGGGCTTATATTGCCCATTACCAGGTAGTTACGCGGCACCTTTTCAAGCAGTGCTCTAATATCCACAGAATCACCAAAATGAAAGGCAAAGCATCCGGTATCCATTATGGAGTCAAGCAGATGGGGCACGGCATTACCGCAGTTATGGTAGATAACAATAAAGTGTTTATCCTGCAGTGAAGAAACAATCTCATAAACATATGAAGAGGAAAACTCCTTTATGAGTGGCGGCGAAAGCAGCCCTGCTAAGGGTTCAGCAAGTATAAGGCCGTTGGCCCCTATTTTTTTCAAAGCAGCAGCATATGCCTTTATAAAATCGGTAACCTTGCGCAACATTACATGAACCATCTCCGGTTCTTCATAGCAGTGCATCATTACCTCATTTACATTCATGAGCCTGCCTGCAAGGGAAAACGGGCCAATGCACTGTGCAAAAAGAGGTCTGTCATTTACAAGCATCTTGGTCTTGCGTATGGTTTCAATATTAACCCCGGTGCGCCCTGCGCCAACTTCAGGGACCTTTAATGCCTCTGCATCATCCCGGTTTGCTACAAGTTTACCTATTATGGTGGGCACATCATCTGCCCCGTAAACCGTATGCGCCCCGAAGGCCTCGGCCTCAACAGATAAATCCATATAAGTCAGGGCTGCGGGCATGTCAAAGTGGTCAGCAATAGACCTGATCCCTATTGCCATGTGGTTACTGTCTGCAACCAGCTCCCTTACTGTCACATAAAGATACTGAACCGCTGGGAACGAAAGAATCGGCAGGGCCTTTTTCCGCTCTGTAAATATTATCTGTTCGATCCAATTGTACATATTCATGATATTACCTCTCTGTTTTGATAGCTTATCTTTAATTAATCGGTCTGCATTTTGTTTAGAATAACAAAAATATATTCTCATCGCTATTTATTAATAGAGGTTATGTTCTATTAGATCATTATTTTCCTGCCAGTAGGATACCTTCAGGTTGATTATTTCTGAATGCGGAACTAAAAATCTTGACATTGGGTATGCTCTCCGACATAATTGCGCCTCACGATAAATCCGGTCAAATCAATATAGATGCCCTTTTCGGTATTGGGCAGGTAACGGAGAACAGGTTGTTCAAAGGTACTTTTTTAAATAGTCTCAGTATTATTACCCGTAATTTTTATTTACGATCCTAAGATCGTTATTCTGATGTCATCTGACATCGGTAATTTTTGTATTTTTAACAAGATTAGCAATTTGAAAGGTATGAAAGGGGGTAAGAATGATTGACAAACAAAAACTGGTAAAAATAGTAGGTACCGGTATGGTCTCTGACAGGGAAGAAGACCTGGAGAAATATTCCAGTGACATAAGTTTTGTAAATCGTGTCAGACCGGCTTATGTAGTAAAACCTGGTACCGCCGGTGAGGTACAGAAACTGATTGACCTTGCCAATGCAACAAAAACACCGCTTGTCCCGGTAAGTTCAGGGGCGCCTCATTTCAAGGGTGATACTGTACCCGGAAACGGCGGCAGCATTATTGTTGATCTGAGCGGCATGAAAAAGGTTGAATTTGTTGACCGTGCCCGCAGGGTGGCAATGGTTGAGCCTGGTGTAACATTTGAAGAGCTCATTCCTCTCTGCACAAAGGAGGGGTTACGGCTCAATATGCCACTCCTCCCGAGAAAATCAAAATCTGTAACAGGAAGCATACTTGAAAGGGAGCCTGTCCTGATGCCGGGTTATCAGTGGGACATGTCAGACCCGCTTGCCTGCGCGGGTCTCTATTTCGGGAACGGTGAAGAGTTCAGGACAGGACAGGCAGCAGGCCCGGGAACGCTCAAGGATCAATGGAAGGTTGGTGCAGTGCAGAAGGCCCCATACGGACCTGGAACAGCATCGCTGCACAGGCTTATTCAGGGCGCCCAGGGGACAATGGGCATTGTCACATGGATGTCTATCAGGTGCGAGGTGCTTCCAAAGATGCAGGAGCCCTTCTTCTCTGCCTCCCATGATCTTGATCAGCTCCTTGATCTCATGTCATGGCTCATTAGGCTCAGGATGGTAACAGAGTGTTTTATACTCAACAATACCAACCTTGCGGCGATCTTTGCAACAGATATGGAAGACTACCAGAGGATAAAAGAGACACTTCCGCCCTATATCCTCTTCTATAATATTGCAGGATATGACTATTTTCCAGAGGATAGAATCGCGGCCTATATTAAAGACATAGCTGTGATGAACCAGCGTATAGGTCTTGATACCGGCAAATCAGCAGGGCTCATATCTGCCGATGGCCTGCTCAAAAAGATCCAGAAACCATGTGATGAACCTTACTGGAAACTCTGCCTCAAGGGGGCAAGCCAGGATATCTTTTTCCTTACAATATATGATCATATGGAACGACAGATAGCGGCAATGAAAGAGATGTCCGAGGAGATCGGCTATTCGCCCACAGACCTTGGCCTCTATATCCAGCCCATTGTACAGGGCACAGGATATCACTGCGAGTTTAATCTGTTCTATGACCCCTACAGCTATACAGAAAGCGACAGGGTAAAGGATCTATCAAACATGGCAACAAAAAGCCTGATGAATATGGGTGCTTTTTTCTCAAGGCCATATGGTGATGAGGCAAACTGGATCTTTAACAGAGACGCAGCTACCACCGATGCATTACGCCGGATTAAAAAGATATTTGATCCGAACCATGTAATGAATCCGGGCAAGGTATGTTTCTAGGTCAGTATTCAAAACAGTATTTGAAATATTTAAGGAGGTAGCGAAAATGGGATTAGAGCAATATCAGGGCGATGTAAACATGTGCTGCCGGTGTTCAGCCTGCAAATTCATCCCCCTGCAGCATGTTAAGAGCTATGATTTTTCATATGTGTGTCCGAGTATATCAAGATTTCAGTTTCACAGTTATTCAGGCGGTGGAAGGGCGAATATCATCTCAGCAGGCCTGAAAAACGGCTTTAATTATACAGATAAGTTTCTTGATATCGTCTACAACTGCCAGATGTGCGGGGCATGCGGTGTATCCTGTAACTATGCAATGGACATGGAGCTCCAGGAACCGATCAATGAACTCCGAATCAAGTGTGTGGCAGAAGGCAAGACCCACCCTGAGCTGGAAAGGGTTATAAAGACCCTGAAAAAGACAGGGGCAATGGTGCCTGTACAGGGTAAAAGGGGTGACTGGGCAAAGGGCCTTGATCTTAAAGATGCAACAAAGGAAAAGGTTGATGTGCTGTTTCATGTAGGCTGTCTTACAAGCTACAATAAGGATATGCACAAACTGGCCAGGGCAACAGCCCAGATACTTAAAAAGGCAAAGGTTAACTTCGGCATTGCAGGGGACATGGAAACCTGCTGCGGTGGCCGCGCCTACCAGATGGGGTATGAGAAGGAATTTCTGAAACAGGCAAAGATGAATATGTCCATGATCAAAAAGGCCGGTATAAAAACTGTAGTAACGGCCTGTGCTGATGGATACCATGCATTCAAGGTGCTCTATGATAAATATGAACTCAAGGGAGACCTTAAGGTGCTTCATATTACTGAGTACATTGATATGCTTATTAAAGAGGGTAAACTTAAACCCAAAAAGGCACTTGATATGGTTGTCACATATCATGACCCATGCAGACTTGGAAGGCTGGGAGAGCCCTGGATACATTACAAGGGTAAAAAGATACCCGGTGACAGGTTTGTATTTGATCCGCCAAAGGAATACAGGAGAGGGACAAAGGGTGTCTATGAGCCGCCGCGGGATATAATTAAGAGCATACCCGGTGTGAAGCTTATTGAGATGGAAAGAATCAGGGAATATGCATGGTGCTGCGGCGCCGGCGGCGGGGTAAATGAATCAAACCCGGATTTTGCCGAATGGACAGCCACGGAAAGGATATTCGAGGCCACAGCAACAGGCGCCGAGGCGATAGTATCTGCGTGCCCCTGGTGTGAGGTGACACTCTCACAGGCGATCGAAGAAAACGAAAGCAGCCTTAAGGTCTACGATATCGTTGAACTCGTAGCAAAAGCACTCTAGGAAAGGGGGAATAAAAAAATGGCTCTAAGTAAAGAGATATACAGAGAGTTGGAGGACATTGTTGGTGAAGAGTTTATATGCAGTGACCCGGCAATAATGCCTTCCTACCACGGTTCTGATCTGGGGGCGGTAGTTCTCCCTGAAAACACGGTCCAGGTTCAGGCCATTGTTAAAACATGTAACAGGTACAAACTTCAGTTCAGCGCAGTAGCCACCGGCTGGACAGGCTCCTTTAAAAAGGACATTGTTTATATCGATATGCGCAGGATGAACCGCATAATAGAGATCAATGAGAAGAACATGTATGCGGTTATTGAACCATACGTTATTACGGCAGAGCTCCAGGCCGAGTGTTTTAAAAAGGGGCTCCATTTTAACGTAAAGGGTGCGGGCAGTAACTGCTCAGCCATGCTCCGCGGCCACGGGCACCTTGATCAGAGCACAAGCGGTGATGACCGCAACCATCTTGCCATTGAATGGGTTACACCTGAAGGCGAGATCGTGAGGTCAGGGGCTCTCGGATCAACTGACGAATGGTTCTGCGGAGACGGCCCGGGCCCATCCATCAGGGCAATACTCACAAGCGCTGTGCCGCCGGGGGTTACACCAGGTGTATTTACCAAGGCCGCTATAAAGCTCTATCACTGGGCAGGCCCGCCCAAATATGATATCCAGGGGTTATCGCCCAAATACACCCTGCCTGAAGTGCCTAAAAACATGATGGCCCGCTACTACAGCTTCCCGTCAGTTGAGAAGATGTGGCAGGCTGAGATCAGGCTGGGCGAAAACGAGATATGCATGGAGCTTATGGGTTTTAATGTATCCATGGTGGCCGCCAATATTGCGACCTGCAATGAGGATGATGAAAGGATATTTAAAAGGCTTAATAAGGAAAAGAAGGGGCCGGGTTTCTTTGTAATTATTGCAGGTAATTCAGATAATGACTTTGCCTTCAAGAAAAAGGCCCTGGAGCAGATTGTCAGGGAGGCTGAAGGCGAATCCATGAAGTCTCTGGAAGACCCGGAAACAGAGGGTATCCTGATTGCCCAGTGTACAAGAGTCACGGCCTCAATCAGGGAGACATTCCGTGCAGGCGGGGCATTCAGCTCCATCCCGATCATGAGCCAGAGAGACCTGACCATTAAATGGGCTATTGGGGCCGGCGAGGCAAAGCTACCCCTCATTAAGGCAGGCCATATAGTTGACGATGGCGGCGCATTCTTCGGCTGGGGTGTTGAGCAGGGTCATGTCGGAAAGACAGAGATATTCTGTAAATTTGACCCGGCCAATGAAAAGGCCAAGGCAGCTGTTGAAAAATGGTCAAAGGAACAGGGCCGAAGGGCCTTTGATGAGAGCTATTTTGCGCTTATGATGGGTGAGGTAAGCGATGATATCAAGGCCAATATGTGTCATTATGACAAATGGTGGATAGCCCTTACAAGGGCGTTTGACCCGAATGATGTAGCGCCACAGGGTGGCCCGCTTGTTTAGTTTAACTTAAAACAAAAACCCCGCTGATAATTAAGCGGGGTTTTTGTTTGTACATTTTACATATGAATTATCCTTCAACCACAAATTCTCTGTAGGGGCACGAGGCATCGTGCCCTAACTGCCTCCACCATATTGAAGGTCAAAGCCTGCCAGATATTCGAAATCATCAAACGAAAATGAACATCAAGGTGATCAAAGAAAAAACCTTTAACAGCCTTGGTATTACTGCATCTTAGAAGTTATTTAGTATTTTAAGGATTGTCCCATACTTTCCACATTACTCCAGAGGTTGAAACTGGTTATGCCAAAAAGATTTTTAAATAATAAAACGTAGTGGCACAATTTTAATCCGCAGCTAGTAATTTCAACTAGTTAGCTGAACTAAAACCCTCTAACTGCGGAAGTTGGGCTAGCAGACTAACTAAAAAACAAGGCGGTTAAAAGTTAGAACCTTTAACCGCCTTAATATTAATGCATCTCAGGGGTTATTCCCCCAAACCCCACAGTGAGGGTAGAAGGATTATGTCATGTCATTGATTTTAATCATATCTCCAACATGGAATCTTATAGCATTTCCAATGTAGGTAATCTCATTATTGTTATGAAATATTGCCGAACCATCTGCTATTGAAATGATATCATGATCAATATATTTCGAATATTCAGTGACTTTTTGGATGAAAGATGGTTCCATATTATTTAAGTGTGGCAGGAACTCATAATCGACGATGTTAAGGGCTTCATAATCAGGATGATCACGTATGACTTGCTCAACTGTCTCTGTTACCAAACGAAATAATGAAACATTTTGTGTAAACTGCATCGATCCTCCACTGGCACCCATTATCAAAATGTCTTCAACTGTTAAATTGAGTAAATGTGACTTTAAACCAGATTGAAAAATATTTCGCTTAAAACTTATTGGATTCCCACCTGTTAAATAAATGACATCATATTTATTAAGGTAATCTAATTGTCTTTCATCAACATCTTCATCAATGTCTATAAAATCAAGATTTATAAAACCAAAGGATTTAAAAGCCTCTTTAGCTTTTGGAAAACGTTCATGCCCCTCTTTGCTAAATGGAGGTATCCAGGCAATACGAGGATTTGAGCCTTTACTCCTGATGTGTTCTAAAATAATTTCATTTCTTGATAAAGGAAAGTCACTTGTAAGTAATAATTTCACAATATAACTCCTCAAGGATAGTTAATTTTCAATGCCATAACCAACACTTTTTTTCACGCGTCCGGCTTTTTGGGTCGCTTGGAAATAAAGGTTATGGCTTCGATAGTGTTTATTACTTGGCCTCTTGATGAAAGAAAATCAGCTTTCGAATTCGTTGGTTTATTGCCATCATAGATTCTTAACGTCTTTATTCCGATCTTCGCTGCACCACCTATATCAGCAATTTCTGAATCTCCAACCATTACAACCTCCTCAGACTTCAACGCCATTTTATCCAAGATGTACTGGAAGGCCTCCTTGCTCGGTTTACGATAACCAATTTCACAAGACCAAGCTATACAATCAAAATAATCATTCAAGCCTTTATAAATCAAATCATCGTGAAATATCTGGGCTGGCCCTGTCATGTTCCCTAATAATGCAAGTTTTATCGATTTTCCTTTCAACTCTGAAAGCAGAGGTTTTGTATAATCATAAATCTTATATCGATCTGCAAATGCTCTTAAATGCTGAATGCCTATTTCTTCATTAAAAAGGACGCCATACTTGCTAAAAGCTTCCCCCCAAACCTTTAACCAGTCTGGTTGTTCTTTTTGTTCAGGAGTATATAAATCCAAAAACGGTTTTTCGATTTCATTCCCAATTTCTAACGCTTTATCATGTCTAAAGACTGATACCAACGCATCGCTCAAGCTTGGCGATTCAACAAGTGTGTTCCCATAATCGAAAATGACACCTTTTATCATCATGTTATCTTTCAATGCCCCGCCATAACTGGAAAATAGCTGACCTGGCAGGGTTTTTATCGTCCGGTCGGGTTGATTTATTCGTTCTTGTTTCTGCATTTATTGTTTTCAAGTGCAATGCCCTTCTACTTTTCCGGCACCTTCATCTGGCATTATTTGTCAATAATACTTCACTCCACCATATTGAAGGTCTGCCACACAATACTTGCCAAAATCTTGAATATTGTAAAAGTTGAGATTGTGAACATAAAAAAACATCTAGTGCTGTTTGTTAGAGTTATTTGGTTTCGTATGGACATCCGACTCTCTTACATTGTCTCTAGTATTTTCTTCTGGATAAAAAAGTCATAAGTCATGATAAAAGCTTAAGTATAAAACCAGATTAAAAAGGAGCGTACATTTTATCTTAAGTTCTTCCTTTTCGTTATTTCTATTGGATGACAAAGGAGTAGCCTGTTTGTTACCTGATACAGCCGTGTCAATAAAATCAAAATCCATTTCCATCTCAAACGCCTTTCCAAGAATGACAATTGATCATTGATTATAATAATCTGTCAATATTGAAGGTGCCCCCTCTGTTTTTTTGTAGATCAGTTGCCCATTAAAAAGGGTGACGATGACTTGAACTTACTTTTTGAAGTTTCATGTCTAATTTTTTTATCCCTTGTAAGACAAGGTCAAGATTGTTTATTTCATCATTCTGGTCTAGCTGTTGTTGCACAGAAAAAGAATTATGAGCAACACGTCCTCTAGAACTTCCATAGGAATCAATTGTTGAAAGCCAAGTCTGGTCAATATTTGAATAGTCTACTCCAAGAGGAACTATCAACAGGAGAATATCTTTTCTTTTTATTCCGTTGTTATTTTGAATTGACTTTTTGAATGATTCTAGTATCTGGGTGATACGATCCTCTTTTATTAGCTGTTTTTCATTTGCTTCAAACTTGGATGTGGAAAACATTGTTAGAAATTTAAGCGGATTTATTATTCTTTTATTGTTTTCCCATTCAGTTTTACACTTATTCAAAACTTCCAGAACAGAATTTTCTATATATGATTCAATTTCAGCATGTACCAATAGCTTAAAAGCTCGCAATTTATCTTGATTAATCGCCAACGGTGAATCACCTGGCGGAAAATCTAAAAACTGTTTTTTTAACGATGTTATTCGTTTATTTAGATTTTTGTATAATACTGAAGTAAGCATAGTACTTATTCTGTTTAAGGGTTTCGTATCTTTTTGAAGTAAGTGTTCAGTTTAGATGGAATTGTTATTGTATTATCTAATTTTTGTAGGGCTTGACCCCACATAACAAATCTGGTTGATGTTTCAATGAGGTTGTTTGTATTACTGCTTATGGATTTGATAAAAAAGTTATCCTTCATACAAAAATTATTAAATGTTTCCTTAATATTTTTTTTATTTTCAAGGAAGATTCCTTTGTTTTTTGAAATAGAAAAGTAATAGACAAGTATATCAAAAACAGCCCTATTCATACGGCTCTCATATTTCTTACCACCCCATTTTCTAAAAACCGAATCTTTTCCAAAAATATCTATACACAAATTTATTGCTGAATTTAAATCATCAGCTTGCTCATTTATTAAGGATGCCATATTCTCCCAATCTTTATTAAAAATCTCACATGTGTGATCTAGAAAGGATTTATAATCACCGTTATATTCATTAGCAAAATTACAAAAAGCATAATAACGAATGACTAAATCGATATCACGCATACGATAGTCAGGTTTAGATAATTTTAATATTTCTTTTATTTCTTTACTCTCTTGGGAAAAGTCGTCAACAAAATCCATAAATGGTCCAGGTTTGAGGGCACGACGTAGTTCCTGGGGAGAGAGTTTTAAACTACCTGTATTCAATCTAAAAAAAATCGTGTATAAAAAATTATCAGAAGGCCAATTTTTAATAATAACTGATCGAATAGATTGATTTAAAAAATTTTCGTAAAGATCAGGAAATTTCTCTTCTAAGCTTTTACAATACAAATTATTTAAATCATCATTTCTTAATCCAGTTAAAACAAGGAAATCTTGAGGATCATTTTCTTTTGGTTTGAAAAATTTCTGAAGTGTAATAAGGCGTTGTTTACCATCAACAACAATAAACCGCCCTTTCCTTTTTTTATCTTCAGCTAATACTATTTGAGGGATGGGAAGACCATATATTAACGACTCAATTAATCTACTTTTCTTGACATTATTCCATGCATCTCGACGTTGGAACCTTGGATTAAGATCAATATTCCCCCGTTCAAGTTGATTAATCAAGGATTCAATAGTCCAATCAGTTGACCATGTTACAACTTCCGTTAGATTTTTTAGGTAGTCTGTCTTTAATTCTTCCTCGTTTTCTTCGCCATCAGGATTTAACTCTACTGATGTATCCTCTAATAAGTCGTTATCTACTTTAGGTTTCATATATGTACCTCCTTAAGGATTATGCGACATAGGTATCGTATCTTCACTCGTGAAAGATAAAGTTGTAAGGCCCTAGTTAATTTCTATTTGCAGCTTTTGAGTTCTCATGAAAAGCAAGCAAATCTTTTTTTATGTAATATCTGGCTTCGAGTTTGTTTAAAAGCGATTTTGCATCAAAGAGAAACTTTTTCCAGTCAACTCTACCTTCATATTCCTTCATATGATTCAACTTGCCCACCTTCCAGAAATCAACATATTTATAAGCTTTTTTGATTACACTTAATGCCTGATCCGGATCGATCACAGGTTCGAGACTAACCCATGTGAATATACCGGCTTCATGAGCGGTTTTCAGGATATTAAAGCGGTCACTCACTGTGGATGCTTGTGGTTCCCATTGTTGCCGAAGATTGTCATCTGTAAAGCATAGAGTAATACCCAACTGAGTTTTAGCCTTTTTCATTAACTCCAGGTCTTCTAAAATCAAATCCGCACAGCCTTTTGTTAATAACTGGTTATTCAGGTGATATTTAGCCATTATTCCCAGAGATTGCTGCGTCAAACGTTCATCTCTTTCAATAGGCTGATAGGGATCGCAGAGAAAACAAAACAGGATAGAGCGAGGATCTCCTTCCAGTTTTTGGGCATCTTTTTCAATGAGCCTTAAAATATCCTTACGTGGCTCAGCGTTTCCATGCCACTTTTCACCTGTTGTCCGCATGGCTGCTGGTGCATAGCAATATCGGCAACTATGAGTGCATCCGCGATACAGGTTGCACGCAAGTTCGGAGTATTCCAGCGCCCTGCCTTTTGGTTCGTATATAACATTCATTTAAGTATTACCCTTTCAACATCTGTTTTTTTCCATGCATCATAGGAAATATGCAATGCCTGTTTTGGTAATTTTTTGTCTTTTATTAACAGATCAAATGCTTTCCTTGCATGGCTCCCAAGCATACCATTTTGTAAAGAAAAAATGTAAAGTTCTTTATTCGTTTTTAAGTGTCCACACAATATAGCCGATTCAAGTTCCTTCTCAAAGGCTGAAATTTTTGATGGTTTATCCATTTCAGGGAATAGTGATGGCTGTGAAGGGTCAATTTTATCATTATCTATATCAAAATTAGCATCACCACCATGTTTCCAGGCAACATTCAGAAACTTGTCAATTCCAAGTGGATGTCCTGATCCGAAAACAAGTCCATAGACATTTGCACCTTTTTGTTTGCGGATAGAGAATGAACCGAGATAATATTTCAAACCATCAGGAATCCATCGTCTGTAAGAGTCAGCGACAATCCTGTGCACATTTGTTCCATTCATCCTCGAATAATCTTCATCTGTTACTGGTACCCTTTCGCATATTTCAGGTTGGTTTTTAAACCGGTTAACCATTGCTGAAGAAATGAAAAAAAGAAAATCTGTTTTGGGGAGTCTGATAATAGATTGAAATATAGGTTTGGATATTTCTTTAACCCCGTTTTGGTCAAGAAACAAGAGATTTGCCACGCGGCCGTGCATATCAGGGCTCCATTCCTCAAAGGCTATATGAAAATCTTTCTGCAAAGTGGAAAATGAAACCTTCGGTAGTGTAGCTTTCTGCTCTTCGACATAATGTAATAAACTATTATATTTGTCCGAATCCTTCTCATTCAAATATACTTTTATTGTAACCCCCTTTTTATCATTTTTAATTAAAGCTTCTTTTATCTCCTCACATGTTATCACCGGGCTTCCCGGCTTTCCATCCATATCGAATCCAGGTCCGGCAAAAAAATCGAATACATTTATACTATTTAGAGACGGGCCATGGATGAAAACTGGTAACCATTCGCGCAAATATTCCCGATAAAGTTCCAACTTATCCTGTGTCCCTTCATCAAAAGGTTTATTGTGTAAATTATGAACAGGCATGATATTTTTTCTCTAACTGAAATTATTTATATTTGAAAATCAGGCTAATTGTTAAATTATGTTGTCAGTTTATTTATGTTGTGAGGATTTTAATTCTTTTAATTCAAGAGATCTTATACATAATCTTTCCATTTTATTC
>JAFGFM010000037.1 GCA_016931115.1 Deltaproteobacteria bacterium
CCGGTGTGGCAGCCTTTCTTAAGTTTCCGGCAAATTCTTTTGCCTGCTGTTTGTCAAGGTCACTCCTGCAACCTGTGCTCTCCTTATGGCAGACAAGAATATGACTCAAGGCTACCCTTTCCGGTCCATTGAAATGATCATGGTTCCGATCATAGTACCTTTTTGCCTCATTATCAGGGATCTCAATGGTTCCAAACTTTGCAATACCCAGCTTGTATGCTGTTACACTGTTTTCAAAATATCTGTCAGCATCCTCTGCTGTAAGCTTTGCGTTACCCAACCTCTTTAAAAATTCGGCCTCTGTGAGAAAATTTCTTTCCAGATATCTCTTTTTTTCCTGTTGAATCTCATCCTTTCCTGCGCTGATCTTTTGCTTTTTTGCCTCCTGAAGCAGGAGAAGTTCTACCATGTAGTTATCAAGATATGAAATAACTGAGACCCGCTCACTGTAATCAGAAGGCGCCCCTGACATGAATAAGAAAAGATTATACCTCTTCCTGAGATCATGAGTAGAGATCTGGACACCATTTAATTCTGCTATAATACTCATTACGATAGCAGGTTTTTTGGCTGCTGCTTCAGTGCTTTTATCTTGTTTTGCGGCCTCATCCTGTTCGACCCCTGCTGAATAAACCTTGCCAGTTAAAAAGGTCTGCATGAATAAAAAACAGAGGAATGATGTAATCAGGATAAGGCTCGCGCCCCTGAGATATTTTCTTTTTTCTTTGACCATTTTCATTTTCAGTTAACATGAGCTCCTTACCTAGGCTTCAGGGCAGACGAACAGGCCTGCATGTCAATGACACTGGCACGGGAATATATTGAGGCTCACGCTCTTTGTCAAGCCTGCAACCTTTGGCTGGCCAAACACAGCGGATCTACACAGGGTATTTATTTACATACATCCCTGACCAAAAACGGGTTTAAACGTAATGAAAATGGTTGAATGATGAAAAGGGCACAATAAACAGTTGCACAATTATGATCCATACCTGTAGGGGCAGACCTGCGTGTCTGCCCGCAGATGATGGTATAGGATAATCGTCGCCGGGCAACCACATGGGGTTGCCCCTACAAATATGTTGTCAGCATTAATTGATTAATTTTTATAATTCCTGTAAAAAAAATGCTTGGCTTCAGTGAATTGGTTACAGAAGAAAAAAATGCAACAAGAGAAAAGTGTCATGGGGTAAATATTTATGACAGATTTTATACAGATTTTTATAACAGTGAATAGCAGGGAAAAGGCAAGGGAGATTGCCGAAGGGCTTATTGAAAAGAGGCTGGCCGGGTGTATCCAGATAAGCGGGCCTATTACCAGTCTGTACAGATGGCAGGACCGAATAATGGAGGATCAGGAGTGGCTGCTTATAGCAAAGTCAGACAGGGCTCACTTTATTGAGCTGGAAAACGAGGTAAAAAAGATACACCCATATGAGGTGCCTGAAATCCTCGCCCTGCCTGTCGCAGAGGGTAACAGTGCATATCTCAATTGGCTTAAGGGTGAACTTATACCTGTTTAATCCCCCCTGCCTTTAAACAGGGTAATTAAAGGGCACCTTTAATCCATGCTCCCTTTTCTCCCCTTTCTTTTCATGTGCTGCTCTGCCTGATACATGAATGTCCTTATTGCTGACTCTCTTCCCGGTTGAAGGCTTGAGTCATAGGGGGTGTCTATGTATGGTATCCCCATCCTACCCATAACAGGGCTTATTACAGCAGATGTTATTGTGCTGGGCATACAGGTAAATGGGTATACATTCACAATACCATTAAAGCCCTGATGAGCATACTCCATGATCCCAGAGATGCTCAGGCATGCCTCTGTGCCGACCTCAAAGCTGAAGAGCTCCTCTTCAGAAAGCAGGCTCTCCAGATGGGTTACCCTGTGATCCGGGGCAATATCAATTATCTGTTTGACCCGGTCATATACCTGTTTCTGTCTCATCTCCTGGTAAAATAGCTCTGCCCTGAATTTTATGGCCTTTTTAATGGAGTCCATCAGGTTACTGAACCTTAGCTGCTTAAGGTCAAGCCTGAGCATTGAGCCTGCACCCTTAAAGTCATTGTAGCTGATAAAATTAACCCACTCAACTATTGATGCGTTTACCACCTCTGCACCGTGTCTTTCAAGGGTTCTTATAAGATCCTGGTTTGAGCGGATGTGTGTGCGGAGATATATCTCGCCCACTATTCCTATGAGGGGTTTCGGCGGGATTAATGGGTCAATGATTCTCCTTGCCTCTTTTACTATCCCCACGAGGGTCTCTGTTATTGCGCTGAAGTTTTTCTTTTCCCCATATCTTTCAAAGGTGGTCTCAAGCGTGATAAGTGCCTTATCCATATACTTATCAGTCATCCCCTTTTCTCTTTCATAGGGTCTTATCCGCCACAGTAGCCTGTCAAGGATATCCCCGATAACGAGCGCAAAAAAGCCTGATTTTCTAAGGTCAACCGTCTTTTTACTGTCAACAAGACCGTTAAAGGAGTATCCATCATCAGTGGTGAGCGAACTGATCTTAAGGCCTCTGTATTCAGGGTATGAATCGAGGACTATCCTCTGGTACTTGTTGTACATGCCGAACCGGCATGGCCCGCCCGCCTCTACAAGAAAATAGATATAGTCATTTATGTTAAACCCCTTCCCTCTTTTTTCCTGTTCGCTCTTCATATGGTAGAGTATATCGCCAAGCGTTACCTGGCATGGGAAGCACTCCTTGCCTGATGTGTGTTCAAGCCCGAGGCTTAACCCCTTGAATGTATCCATCACAATGGCATTGATGCCAAAGCTTCTGAATGTGGCCGCAAGGAGACGGCACCCGTACCTGTTCATTTCAGGGATGAGCACCTTTTTCCCGCTGAGATTGAACTGCCCGACATTTTCGGACATAGACTGAAATAACCTTATTTCTGTTGGTGACATAGTTTAACCTGTTATTTAATGTTTCATATTACCGTAGGGGCACAGTGCACTGTGCCCTGTTTTTCACGAAGCATTGTGCCCTGTTTTTTCATCGCATACCGTGCCAGCCTCATGGGCACGCTGCAGCGTGCCCCTACGGGTAAAACAGGTGGTTCTTGCCATTTTCATGGGCACGGTGCGCCGTGCCCCTACAGTACTATTTTCAACCTCTTCTCAACCCTGCTGTTGAGTTTTGCTATCACATTTTCCACCACGTTTTTATACGCCTCAAGCCTTGTCATTACACCTGCCACTGCGCTGTGTTCATCAAGCTCAAGAATAAGAGATGGTTTTTCTCCCATCACATGTTTGTAAAAATGTTCTACAAATGAGTCTGCTCCACAGCTGAAGTTGGTAAGATGCAGGCCGAAAAGGTTTGGGGAGACCTTTATATATTTGGCTGTCCTTAATATCCTGCTCCCCTGTCCCCAGTACATGTTGGAAAAATCGGTAAGGTCAATCCCTGACACATCTATATAATCCATTGGCAGGGCCTTAATGCCTGTTTTAGAAAGGTTCTGCCCGATCCTCAGGTTTAACCTTTCATCATAGAGGTTATATGGCCTGCCTGTTACAATGATCACAGGTTCATTTGGATCATGCTCCTTTAATATCTCCTTCCCGACATTATGGATTTCATCCAGAAATGCATTCTGGTGTTTCAATGCGTAAAAGAGGGCATCCCTTATCTCTGAATGAGATCTTCCGATCTGCTCTCCGATCTGTTCGCTAAGCTCAACTGCCAGTGTAGTAGGATCGTTCTTAAGATGTAAAACCGGGCCTATCACTGTCTTTTTATCTATATTAAGGGCCGCATTGACCATATATTTATTTGCCTGCACAAGCGGGCAGTAAAACCCCTTTTCATTGGCAGTCACGGTTTCCATATTTATGAGTACAGGCAGGAACAGGTATCTGGTCTTACCAATAAGGGCCTTCACATGGCCGTGTGAGACCTTTACAGGGAAGCATGTCTCAGCGGTCATGGCCTCAATGCCTGCGCCGGCAATATGATTGTCAGTCGGTGGTGTCAATACCGGCCTGAACCCTAATCGGTCAAAGAAATGGACCCACATGATAGCGGTCTGCATAGTGTAAAGCGACCTCTGTATCCCTATGGTCGGCCTTGCATCAACCTCTGGCAAAGGCTCATCCTTTATTACATCATAAAGCCCGGCCACATATTTTTCCCAGATATCATCCCTTTGCCTGAAAAAATTCACCTCTTTCTTACCGGTATTTTTTGCTATTTCATATCTGCCGCACTCCCCGCCCCAGACACTTCTCCTGCCGTCAAAGTCATATATCTTGAGCTTGCACTGGTTATGGCATGAGGGGTCTGCTGTGCAGACCTTTTCAGTATAGTCCATCCGGTCGTTTATACAGTTATCAAGCCCCCTGAACCTGCTCTTACCTTTTTCACCGGACATCATTTGCTCTTTTATTTTAAGGGCAGCGCCATATGCGCCCAAAACCTCCCTGTGCCTGGGGACAATAAGCCCCTGCCCCAAAATATTTTCAAAGGCGGCAACAACACCCTTGTTAAGGGAGGGGCCTCCAAGGAACATTACTCTTTTACCGATCCTGCGTTTCCCTACCACCCTGTTCAGGTAATTATGGGCAATGGCATAACAGAGCCCCGCGATCAGGTCCTCCTTTGCAGCACCCTTCTGGTGGTAGCTTACAAGGTCAGATTCCATAAATACTGTGCATCTCTCAGCGAGCTTTACAGGCCTTTTAGCGGAAAGGGCTATCTCCTGGAATTCACCTGAGATATTGATCCCGTATTTATTGGCAAGCTCATGCAGAAAGCTACCTGTGCCGGCAGCGCAGACCTTGTTCATGTCAAAATCAAGGGGATGACTCTTTGTTATGGATATGTATTTTGCATCCTGACCGCCTATCTCAAATATGGTGTCTATTTCAGGGTCTATCTCTACTGCCCCTTTTGCATGGGCGGTTATCTCATCTATGATAAGATCGGAATTCAGAAAGTCACCCACAACATTACGGCCAGAGCCGGTGGTGGCAATTCCTTTAAGCATGATCCGCTTATCTGCCTCATCCCTGATGGTTTGAAGGAGTGCCTGTGTAACCTCAATGGGTTTACCCCTGGTGTGTATATATGCCTTGTGTATGATATCTCCATTATTGTTAATAATGGCATACTTGGTTGTTGTTGAACCTATATCAAGGCCAAGATATGCAGGGATCTCCTTTCCTGTGAGCACCACCCTTACTGAGTTGTCTTCATCAAAATGGGTCTTTTTTAACTCAAGCCCGGGCGCGGTAATAAAACTGTCCTGGTTTCCCTCTTTATGAGACATGAGCTCTTCAGGCGTTATTCTGTTTGTTATGCCTTTACTTATCGCCTGGAGCGCCACCCCTATGGCGCCTGTGGAGGTGTTGAATTTTGGAACTGTCAGCCCTGGAAAATACTGCCTGAAGGCCTTTACCTGCAGTGCATTCATGGAAAGGCCGCCAATAAAAACAATAGGTTCATTGAGCCTGCGGCTTGAGACTATTGTGCTTATATAGTTTCGGGCATTACCGAGATGCAGGCCATATATGATATTTTCAAGCCGCTCGCCCCTGTTCTGGAGATGGATCATGTCAGATTTTGTAAATACAGTGCACCTGCATGCAACGTGTGAGGGCGTGTCACTCTTAAAACCGAGCGCAATAAAATCAGCAAGCACCCTGTCTATATCATGATCATTCACACTCTTTTTATTATCATAAATTGATGTGGCTAACCTCTGGGCCTGCTGATCAATAAATGAGCCTGTTCCTGATGCACAGGGGCCGTTTGTACTGAAGTGTTCAAGGTTAAACCCGCCCCCTGATTCACCCCCGATCATAAAAAGGGCGGTATCCTGGCCACCCATGCTTATTATTGATCTGGCAGATGGCATAACATGGAGCACCCCCATCACCTGGCATATGGTCTCAAACTCATAAAACCCATTCAGCCTGTTACTGATCTGTTCACCATGATTGCCTGTAAATGCGACTGTCCTTATGTTTTCATGCCCGAACTGCCTGAACAGATCCATAAGGATATCAATCAGAGCCTCTTCCACCCTGCCGAAATGCCTTCGATATGCGGATTCATGGATGATATTTTTATCTCCATCCATGACAACCGAATTGATGCTGACTGACCCTGCATCAACACCAATAAACAGCCCCTTTGAACCCTTTTTATCTGATAACCGATCCATTCATGCATCCCCTTTCAGGTGTAATAAAAACAAAAAATCAGTTGATAGAATGCAAACAATGAAAAAATTTATTTTGAGGTGTAGAACAGATTATCTCCATGTCTCTGTTCCTGAATAATGCCCTTTATCTTAAGCCCTTTGACCATCTGTTCTGTTTCAACCCTGCTGAAATTAAGGGCATTCGAGATGTCATCAATGGTTACTGGGCGTCTTTTGACCATCTCAAAAATCCTTTCTGCCCCTGAATCTGATATATTTCCCCTGCCCTTTATGGGTGATGGTGCAACGATCTCTGTATTGCCACCAAAGTATGCCTTTATCTCTTCGAGCCTCTCCTGAGTCAGCGGAAGGGCGCTTGTTTCAGCAGGGGGCCTTACAACCGTGTTGAGCTGCACCCTGTCAGGGGCAATATCCCATATTACCTTTTTAAGCCCGGAAAGCTCCTCCTCGCTGTCATTTATCCCTTTAAGCAGCACCACCTCAAGATAGTATCCCCTTTTAAAAAGCTTTCTTGTCTCTTTCAGGCCCTGTATAATCCTGTCAAGATCAAGGCCGGGGTGGGGCCTGTGGATCATATCATGTGTCTTTTTAAAGACCGAAGAGAGCGTTGGTAGAATGATATCAACGCCCCGGCATCTCTCCCTTACCTCCTCTTTCCAGAGCAGCGAACCGTTTGTGAGCAGGGTTAAGGGTATTTTTGTAATCTTTTTTATCTCAGAAATCAAGGCCCCTATATCAAGGTTAAGTGTCGGTTCACCTGAACCCGCTAGGGTTATTACATCAGGCGGGCTCTTTGATATGACATCCTCAAGCTCTTTAATTGTTTCCGCTATATTGATAAAAGAGGATGGCTCTGTAATAAGGTTAGTTGTCCTGCCTACCTCGCAGTAGATACAGTTGTAGCTGCATGTCTTGCATGGAACAAGATCAATGCCTAATGAAAGCCCGAGTCTCCTTGACGGGACAGGGCCAAAAATACGTGCCACGATTTTTCCTCCGGTGTAAAGAAGATCGAAGGATAATAAAAACGAAGGATTTTCACAAGGAAAAACTGCTTTACCTTCCTTGACATAAAAGAGGGGCTATTATAGATTTTAGAGGTCTAACCAATTACAAGTCGAATTTTGAACTTACTTCTCCAGCAGGTTATCCGGGAGGCTATAATGGGTCGTATCATACGTTGGCTGTTGGTTGTTATCATCCTTTCAGGAATCGGATATGCAATATACTATTATTCATTGCCTGAACCTATAAAGGTCATGCTCGTAAAGGTTGAGAAAGGGGCTGTTGAAAACAGCGTTGCAAACACAAGGGCCGGCACCATAAACGCATGCAGGCGAACAAAACTATCTCCCAGCATTGGAGGTCAGATATCCATTCTTCCTGTAAAAGAGGGGCAGAGGGTTAAAAAGGATGATCTCCTTATTGAACTCTGGAACAAAGACCTTATTGCTGAGCTCAATCACACAAAAAATGAGGTTAATGCAGCAAAATCCAGGGCAACCGCTGCCTGTCTGCAGGCTGATGTATCTGAAAGGGAGGCAAACAGGATAAGGGAGCTTAAGAAGATAGGTGCTGCATCAGAAGAGCAGACAGACAGGGCAGTGACACAGGCAAAGGCATTGCAGGCAGACTGTGATGCAGCAAAGGCATCCGCCCTTATGAGCGAATCAAGGATAAAGGTGGTGGAGGCCAACCTTGAGCGAACACGCCTTTATGCACCCTTTGATGGTGTAATAGCAGAGGTGACTGGTGAGTTGAACGAATATCTCACACCGTCTCCTCCGGGCATACCCACCCCACCTGCTGTTGATCTGATAGATGACACATGTTTTTATGTAACAGCGCCTATAGACGAGGTGGATGCCCCAAAGGTTCAGACAGGGCTAACAGCAAGGATAACACTTGATGCATTCAGGGGCAGGTCATTCCCCGGCGTGGTTTCCAGGATAGCCCCCTATGTTATGGACAGGGAGAAACAGGCAAGGACTGTGGATGTTGATGTAAGGTTCAGGGATGCTGAGGTTATTAACGAAATGCTTGCAGGCTACAGCGCTGATGTAGAGATAATCCTTGATTCAAGGGCTGACACACTCCGCATACCCACAGAGGCACTGCTGGATGGGAAAAGGGTTTTTGTTTATGAAGAATCAGACAGGGTTATAAGGGAGAAAATAATAGAAAAAGGGATTGCCAACTGGGCATATACAGAGGTTATTTCAGGGCTCACAGAGGGGGACAATGTAGTTGTTAATGTTGATGTGGCGGGTGTCAAAGATGGTGCAGCAGCAGAGATAATTAAAGAGGAAGAATGATCCGGTTAAATGAAATAAGCAGGGTATTTACAGTGGGCGAAGAGGATGTGCATGCCCTTGACAGGGTGACTATTGATATTGCACCGGGAGAATATCTCGCAATCATGGGGCCTTCAGGGTCAGGCAAATCAACCCTGCTCAATGTGATAGGGCTTTTAGACCGGCCTGATTATGGCGAATATTATCTTGATAATGTAAATACTACAGAACTGGATGATGACAGGCAGGCCTTTATAAGGCGGCACAGGATAGGTTTTGTGTTCCAGTTCTTTCACCTCGTGCCAAGGCTTACCGCGACGCAGAATGTAGAACTCCCGCTCATACTTGCAGGCGTTACACCAAAAGAGAGAAAAGAGCGTGTAAAAAAGGCCCTGGCCTCCATGGAGCTGACCAACAGGTCTGATCACAGGCCTGACCAGCTCTCAGGCGGGCAGCGCCAGCGTGTTGCCATTGCCCGCGCCATAATAATGGAACCGGGCGTTATACTGGCAGATGAGCCTACCGGCAACCTTGACCGCACATCAGGCATGGAGGTCATGAATATACTTGAGGGGCTTAACAGGAAGGGAATCACACTTATAATGGTTACCCATGACCCGGGGCTCTCGAAACGGGCAGGCAGAAGAATACAGATGACAGACGGCAGGGTGTCAGAGGATACAGGCTTAAGATAAGATGAGAATACCGGATATCTTTTTATTCAGCTTCAAGGCCTCTTCAGGGCATAAAACCAGGACAATCCTCATGCTGATTGCCATGTCCATAGGTGTGGCCTCGGTAATAATCTTTACCTCGTTAGGCGAGGGGGCAAAAAATTATGTCACAAGGGAGTTTTCATCACTTGGGACAAACCTCCTGATCATACTGCCGGGCAGGTCAGAGACAACCGGAGGTCCACCGCCCCTTCTGGGCCAGAACCCCAGGGACCTTACCCTTGAGGATGCCATTGCCCTTACAAAGAGTTCTCATATCAGATATGTCGCACCCATAACAGTCGGTTCAGCGCCTGTATCTTATGGAGAAAAAGAGAGGGAGGTTATCATACTTGGCTCCACACCCAATATCTTTGAGGTAAGACAGCTTTCAACCGCGCAGGGAGAATTTCTGCCAGAGGGAGATCCCTCAAAAGGGGCCGCAATGTGTGTTATAGGCCATAAGCTTAAAAAGGAACTCTTCGGAAATATAACACCGCTGGGTGAGTGGGTGCGCATAGGTGACAGAAGGTTCAGGATTATTGGCGTTTTAGCAAAAAAGGGGCAGTCCCTGGGTATGGACATGAGTGATGTTGTAATCATACCTGTAGCATCTGCTCAGGCGCTTTTTAATACATCGGCCCTTTTCAGGGTCATGGTTCAGGCAAGCGGGAATAAATCCATAGAAAAGGCAAAGGAGAGCATCATAAGGATCATCCGTGAAAGACATGATAATGAGGATGATATCACAATCATAACGCAGGATGCCCTTCTTTCCACCTTTGACAGGATACTTACAACCCTTACCCTGAGTATAGCCGGTGTGGCCGCCATAAGCCTTCTTGTTGCTGGGATACTTATCATGAACGTGATGCTGATAGCAGTTTCACAGAGGAGATCAGAGATCGGGCTGTTAAAATCCATAGGGGCAACGAACAGCCAGGTGCTCGGGCTGTTTCTTGTGGAATCTGCCCTGTTATCATTTACCGGGGCCTTGCTTGGCATTATTGTCTCTTTCATTGTCATCTGGGTCTTTATGCGCATGGTGCCTGCATTTCCTGTAACTATTCCTGTATGGGGCGTTTCAGCCGCAGTCGGAATAGCGCTCTCTGCGGGGATAGTATTTGGTATAATGCCGGCAAGACGTGCATCTATGCTTAATCCAGTTGATGCGTTATCAAGGAGGTAGGCGGTTGTATATAAAGGATTCCATAATGCTTTCATTGGGGGCGCTTAAAGACCAGCGGATGAGGAGCTTCTTGACTGCTATGGGTATTGCAGTGGGTATTGCCTCAGTAGTGCTTCTTACATCCCTTGGGGAGGGGCTGCACAGGTTTGTCATGGCCGAATTTACACAATTCGGGACCAATATAATTGCAGTCAACCCCGGCAAGACAGAGACAATCGGTATGGCAGGTGCAATCATCAACAATGTGCGTCCTCTTACTATGGAAGATGCCCTTTCACTTGAAACTGTTCCAAAGGTCGAAGGGGTGATCCCCTTTGTCCAGGGCAATGCCCCGGTTGAATATGAAGGCAGGATCAGGCATACAAATCTCTTTGGTGTTGGGCCAAAGGTGCCGGAGGTCTGGAGAATAGGGGTGGCTGTCGGGAGATTCCTGCCTGATGATGATCCAAGGACGCCCAGGGCCTTTGTGGCCATTGGCAGCAAGGTAAGAACAGAGCTCTTCGGGGATATAAACCCTTTAGGTAAAAAGGTAAGAATCGGCGGCGAGCGTTATATTGTTTCAGGGGTAATGGAGCCCAAAGGGCAGATGCTTGGGTTTGATCTTGATGATGCCGTGTACATACCAACGCGCAGGGCGCTCGCCATGTATAACCGTGACAGCCTTATGGAGATAGATCTTCTATATAAGGAGGGAAGTGATCCTGACAAAATAGTAAAGGATATAAAAAAGATGCTGATAGCAAGGCACGGGTCTGAGGATTTCACCCTGACAACGCAGGAGCAGATGATGAAGGTGCTCGGGTCAATACTGAATGTGCTGACAATAGCTGTAGGCGCCCTTGGAGGCATCTCCCTTGTTGTAGGTGGTGTGGGCATACTTACAATTATGACTATTGCAGTACATGAAAGGACAACAGAGATAGGGCTGTTAAGGGCAATCGGGGCCGGCAGGTGGCAGATACTTGCGGTTTTTCTTGGTGAGGCTGTTGCGCTTTCCGGCCTTGGGGGGCTTGCAGGCCTGATAATGGGCACTGCTGGTGCTGTGCTTATAAACCTGTTTGTGCCTGCCATGCATACCCATACCCCCTGGACATATGTGCTGCTCTCAGAGCTTACCGCAGTGCTCATAGGCCTTATGGCAGGTGTGTTGCCTGCAAGGCATGCGGCCATGCTTGACCCCATAGAGGCATTGCGGGCGGAATAAGCATTGCGGGCGGACACGCAGGTCCGCCCCTACAGGGTATAAATAAGTGTAGGGGCAGACCTGTGTGTCTGCCCATTCTTTACGCCTTGATCTTCCTTATTCAATCAACTCCCTGATGCTGCTAACAATCCTGTCCGGCTTTATTTCCGAATCTTCAGGTAACCCTCTTTTTCTGAAATCATTCCATATGCCGAATATTCCTATCTTCTGAGGTCCTGCCACATCCCATTCAAGGTTATCCCCTGCTGCCCAGCATTCAATAGGGCTTAGATCCAACCCCTCAAGGGCCTTGATAAACACCCTTTCATCAGGTTTACCAAAGCCCTGTTCACCTTCAATAAGGATTACTGAAAAATACTTTTCAAGGTTGAATCTCCTTATCTTCTCTCTCTGTTTTATGGTTTCACCATTTGTCATAAGCGCAAGCTTAACACTTTTTTTAACAAGGTAGTCCAGCGTTTCCACGGCCCCATCAAATAGATAAAGCCCCTCCTCCTTTCTCAGTTGAAAGGTCTCGCCGATCTTATGGGCAAGGGAGATATCATCCACTCCAAGCCTTTCAAAGACCATCTCCAGAATAACCCTTCTGGCCCTGTTCAGGTCACTGCGTCCTATCCTGTGTGTTTCAGGGTCATCCCAGTACCAGCCGCTTACCTCTTTTATTGTCATGTAAAGCGATTCAGGTTTAAGTTTATCATTTTCTCTTGCAAATTCCCCGCACACCTCTTTCCATATGGCCTTTGAATTTGCGCTGTAGGCAATAATGGTATCATCAAGATCAAATAAGATTCCTTTTGGCAGCATGTTTACTCCAGTATTCAATTGCTCAGTTAGTAATATGATTGTTCTATTACAAATTTAGAAAGGGTTCAAGGGGTCGAGGGGTCAAAAATTTCCATTTTCAGAGAAAAATCAGGCTTTGACATTTTATATGAAACTGCTAGTATCCAGCAAGTTTTGATTTTCCTTGCGCCTTGAACCTTGAGCCTTGCGCCTGTTTGAATAATATGACAGATGCGCAAAGATTTTGAAGTCTTTAACTATATATAATTTTACACAGGAAATCTCCCATGCCAGCACTGGAAGTTAGAAAACTCACGAAAATGTTTGATCTCCTTAAGGCTGTGGATACTGCCTCATTCGAGGTACCGGAAGGATCCATATTCGGTCTTATAGGACGTAATGGAGCAGGAAAAACCACAACCATCCGCATGCTCATGAATATTTACATGCCTACATCAGGGGAGATACTCTTCAGGGGCAGACCTGTTGACCATGAGTTTCGTGCAAGGGTGGGTTACCTCCCTGAAGAAAGAGGACTCTATAAAAAAATGAAGGTGCTTGAAACCATTCTCTTTTTTGCGGAACTCAAGGGTTTAAAGGGGAAGGATGCGACAAAAAAGGCAAAGGAATACCTTGAAAGATTCGAACTTACAGGCCGTATCAATTCAAAGCTGGAGACCCTTTCAAAGGGTAATCAGCAGAAGGTACAGTTTATCTCCACTATCATCCATGACCCTGATTTTATAGTGCTGGACGAACCCTTTTCAGGGCTTGACCCTATTAATACAAACCTGCTCAAGGAGATCATCCTTGAAAAAAAAAGGGATGGTAAGGTAATAATCTTTTCCACCCACCTTATGGATTTTGCTGAAAGGCTATGTGATAACATCGCCATGATCGATAAGGGAAAGATAATTTTAAACGGTGATCTCAACACTATAAAGGCCGATTTTTCAAAGAACAATGTGAAGCTTACATATGAAGGGGATATATTTTTCCTCGATAACCATCCAATTATTGATCATATATCGGATTTCGGGAATAGTGTCGGCATATCCCTTAATAACCCTGGTCAGACGCAGGAGCTGTTAAGGCTGCTCATTGAGCATAATGTAAAGATAATCAGTTTTGACAGCGCCAATATCTCCCTTAACGAAATATTCATAAAACTTGCCGGAAGCCCTGCAAAGGAGGACCTGAACCTTGCCTAGCTACAGAATACTATCCGTTATAAAAAGGGAGTTGCGTGAAAAACTCATGTCCAAGTCTTTTATATTCATGACCATACTGATGCCGGCGATAATGCTGATCATAATGGGTTTTCAGGCGCTCATGGTGCTTTATCAGGGGGACAAGGGCACAAAGATAGAGGTTGTTACAGAGTCCGCTATCCTGACTGAAGAATGCAGAAAGGTCTTTTCAGAGCTTGAATTTATTAAGGAAGGTTCGTGGACAATCACCTATAACACTGTACCATTGAAGGAAATCAAGGGGTATGTGGACAGTAAAAAGAGTGAACTCCTAAAGGAACTTACCGGCATCATTTTTATTCCTGATAAGGCTTTGATAGATAAGAATGTGGAGTATTATGCTAATATACCTAATAAACTCTCTGTATTTGAAAAGATGAACGGACCTGTAAACAATGTCCTGATTGATCAATATTTTAAAGAAAAAACTCTTTCACCGGAAGAGCTCAACTTTGTCAGAAGATCTGTAAAATTCAACAATTTCAAGGTCTCAAAGGAGGATAAAATAGAGGAACAGGGCATTGGCAATATGATTTTTTCGTTTGTGTTCGCATTCTTACTCTATCTAAGCCTGATTATGACAGGGACAATGACCATGTCATCTGTCATGGAAGAAAAGACCAGCAAGGTTGTGGAGGTACTTCTTTCAAGCGTAAGCAGCAAGGAACTCATGGCGGGCAAGATAATCGGCAGCACTATCACAGCCCTTGTCCAGATGATAATATGGCTATCGCCCATGATCATACTTATTGCTACCTCCTGGATAACTTTACCGGTCAAGTTTAAATTTGATATTGGTCTGGGTTATCTTGTCTACTTTCTGTTTAATTTTTCCATTGGCATGCTGATATTTCAGGGGTTGTTTGCAATGGTTGGGGCTATATTCAATGACCCCCAGGAGGCTCAGCAGGGTGTATTTCCGGTAATCTTTCTTATTATGATACCATTTTTTATTACATTCTCGATGCTGCGAAATCCGGATAACCAGTTGGCTGTTGTAGCATCATACTTTCCCTTTGCAACTATCATAGTAATGCCATGCAGGTATACCCTTGTTGATATGTCCTTTATATACCCCCTTATCTCATGCCTTATAAACATTGCCACACTGGCAATAATTATCCCGGTTGCAGGCAAGGTATACAGGGTGGGTATCCTTAGGACCGGAACAAAGCCGGGCTTAAAAGAGGTTATGAGGTGGGTTAAGGCAAAGGGTTAAATTTTTAACATCTGTTCAGGGCCAGACATTACCCCGCCTTTTCTGTCTGGCCATTTCCCATAGTTTATCATTATTACCCTTTTCAAATATACATTCCGGCATGGGGCACATGACCATGTGTTCTTCATGGTTCCTGATTATCCGGTTTATCCTTTCTTGGGGCCATGCCCTGTCCCAGCCCAGGCCAAGGTCTTCATCAACCAGGATAACATAAATTTTTGTATGGGGCGGGCTGGATTCGATAATGCTTGTAACAGCACAAGCCCTTTGAGGGCCGATACAGTCATGACAGTATCCTGTTTTTGTGCATGGGGAAGGAGCTCCTTTTCTTTTGAGATGTTCCGGGGCGATCACATTTTTCACCCTATCCATCCCTTCTTCAAGGTCTTTGACGATTTTATTTTGACCCATAACCAAGATAGTAATGGGGTGACCCCAGATCATACCGGCTACCCTGTTCCCATTGCCATCCACATTTATTATGCGGCCATCCTCTGTAATGGCGTTTGAGCCGGTAAGATAAGCATCACACACTGTGGCCTCGATCATTGGCCAGAACCCATTTTCAAAATGGGATTTTAGATCATGGATTTTTTTACCGGGATCAAACCCGTTTATTACCCTGTTCCCTCTTTCCTCAAGGGCGGAAAGTACCTGTATCTGCCGCACACTGGATGAGTCACCTATGCCAATTACAGCGCCCTCTGGCACAATATCCAATATCAGCTTCCTGGCATGCGCTGCATCTACTGCCGCAAGGCCTGTGATTTTGCGATTTTTTAATGCCTCGACCACCTTTCCTATAACAGGGTTTGTTGTTTGTATGATGTTACTCATGGTATCCCCTTTTAATTATGTGATGGCACATTTTTAATCCATGGCATCATTGATTCTATACCGCCATAATATTTTTCAAAAGTCGGATAATAGGGGTTTGAATAGAATACCTTTTGCTGTTCAGAAGGCAATGGCGTACCAAAGAATACCATATTTGAAAAATCTACAAGGTTCTGCATCTGAGTGTCGCTCTGCCAGTGTCCATCACCAAAGCCATACGGGTTTTTCTCACCGGTTGTTCTTATGTTCAACCCGAGCATCTTTTCTGCATTCAAGAATTTATAGACAGGTTTAGCACCTTCAAGCCCTATTGCATCACCTTCCGCATTATTTGCGTAATCATCTGTTGCTGTGGTAATGAGTACAGCCCTCGGTGCAATGGCAGCTAATATCTCATGGTGATCATATGGAAGCATTTCACCATAACCATGGGTTGTGGTTTCATATATCCTGGGGTAATTAAGAAATCTCGCAAGCATCTCATTTGAGTTATGGCCCTGGTGCCTTATCTTGTCGGGAAGCACCTCATTCCCGGGTGAAACACCCCACACATATTCATTACCGGAGGAGATATAACGATATACTGCCGCACCCCCGCATCCTGATGCACCAGGGCTGACAACCTTAAAGCGGTTATCGAATAAACCCGCTGCAAGGGCAGCCTTTCCGCACCTTGAAAAACCTGTTACAACAAGTTTATTCAGGTCAATCTTACCTTTTATTTCAGGATTATTTTTATCAAGATATTCGAGTGCATCCACCCCGCGGCTTGCTGCCCACGCCCAGGCGAGCAAGGTGCCTGCATCATTCCCTGTTGTGACATCATAGGGATATAATGAATAGAATGCACCTTTATGCTCATAATCATCACTTGCAGCGCTTGAATAGGTAATGCTGAGCACTGCATACCCGGACTTGAGAAATATTTCATTGGGTTTCATGGGCCAGAAATCAATGCTCACAATAACCGGGTATGGGCCTTCCTTACCGCACTGTTCCACTGTGGGCAGGGTAAGGAGCCCTGTAATGGTAACGGTCTTACCATTATCAGTTACAGTTATTTCTATACCTTTGTCAGTTAACCTTGCAGTCACACTGTCAGGTTTACCCGGCATAGAACCATATTCATAATACTGGGCAAGCTCCTTTATCTCATCCCTGCGCATGTCCCACTCTTCTCTTGATTTAACTTTTGAACCATTAAAAAAGGTGAATGGGTCAGGCAGTGTTTTAATTTCAGGCAAATCCATAGGATCAGGAAATTTGCCCTTCCTTCGCAGGTTCTTTAAAGCAGCATCAAGAATATTGCTGCATCTGTCTATCTCGGACTGATCCGCTGACATGACCCCATTTTTTGCAGATGCAAGTGCATCGTTCAGCTCTGTTTCGGTTTTCCAGATACCTTTTGGAAGGGCTTCAGCCTTTTTGATATTTTTATTCAGGATATATGTATCAGGTGCGAGTGGTGATTTTTCATCATGACCTGCAAGGGTAACGACACCCCATCTCCTGTTGTCATCAAGCCCTCTGTTATTCCCATCACTCCAGAATATCCAGCTCATACATTTTTTTGTTGATGAAGACGCATCACTTATTGAAAACTCTATCCCAATTGGGGTGTTGTTTTTTATCGGGATGCCACCTATAAATAGAGCCAGTTCGACCTTATAACCAACCTGCTTATCGTTACTGTCATAAGAGGGTGCGACTGCAAACTCCTTCACTCTTTCCTGATATGCGCCTTTCCCGGAAATAGCCCCGTTTGCGGTAATACAAATCTGCCAGTCATCTTCAAGGTATTTATCGTTTTTATCATTATAAAGATCAAAATATATCTCAACACCATCATTATCAGCAGGCATTCGGCCTTTTGTAAAGATATCCGGGTCTATCACTTCAATAAGCAGATAAAGAGCCACCCCGTCCCAGAGTGAGCTTGCCCTGCCTGATACAGAACAATCTGTGGATGCTGCTTTAAGATCACAGGACATAGCAGTTTTGATTTCAGATTGTGCTGCATTGCGCCACACAGGGTCTATCTTGCCGTCAATATTTACAGCAGAAGGGGTGAACTGTGAAATAAGCGTTTTTCCTTTAAAGGTGTCAGCAGGTGTATTTGTAGACAAAAGAGTAACTATAGAGAAGAGCATAAACTTTAGATAAAATGGCTTCATATATCCACGCCTCCTTTTTGATATTATGAGTCTGAAAAGTTGTGAAAAATAAAAAATTCACTCTTGTTAAAAAACATAATGGCATTATTTTTCTAAATAAATAATTGTGCATCCTTTAGTAGAGACAAGGCATGCCTTGTCTCTACTAAAGAAAACATCAATAAGATGAAAAAAACGCACGGGAGACATCTAAAATCTGCCGTGCGTTCATGTGCCATCTTACAGGCCGCTCACCTGAAAGGGTTACTAATCTTTATAACCCTTAAAGTATTTCAAAAATTCAGAGTCCGTTGATAGTATGAGTGAACTCTCTTTATCAAGGCTCTGTTTGTAGATATCAAGGGTCTGCACAAAGGAATAAAACTCAGGGTCTTTGCCAAATGCCTGGGCATAGATCTGTGTTGCCTCGGCATCTGCCTTACCCTTGATCTCCTGTGAAGTCCTGTACGCCTCTGAAGTGATCTTCTTCATCTCCTTTTCCCTGTCGCCCTCAATCTTTCTCGCCTCACCCTGGCCTTCAGACCTGAATTTTTCCGCGATCTGTTTTCTTTCTGCGATCATCCTTCCAAAGACAGAATCCTGGACACCCTCTTCATAATTTATTCTTTTAATCTTTACATCAACAAGCTCTATTCCAAACTCTGTAAGCTTTGGCTGCGCCTCATTGAGTATTCTTTTAGTTATCTCTTCCCTGCCTGTTTTAACGCTGCCGATAGCTGGATTGCCCTGCCCGCCGGTAAGGCTGGTGTCAATTTCATCCATCTCCAGTTTGCGGTCAGTGTTTCTGACTGCTTCAAGCAACGGATTGGAGGTTATTGCGTTCCGGATTGTAGAGTTGATTATATCATTTAACCTGGCGATTGCGGCATTTTCATTGTTGAGTGTCTGAAAAAATTTAAGCGGATCAACTATTTTCCAGCGTGCAAAGGAGTCTACCCAGATAAATGTCTTGTCAAGGGTAGGTATCTGGTTAGGATCAGCGTCCCATTCAAGAAGGTTTTTAGGAAATACTGTTGCCGTATAATATGGTATCTTGAATTTCAGGCCAGGTTCCCTTATGGATTCACCTATGGGCTTTCCAAACTGTGTAATAACCACCTGTTCTGTTTCATCAACCACGTAAAAAGAGTTGTAACCGATTATGAATAAAACAACTAATACTATAATATAAGGTCCTGTTTTCACTTGCTACCTCCTGTGGGTGATGCTGCCTTTTCCAGATTAAGGAGCGGAAGCATATTTTTCTGCTGTGCATCCAGTATGTATTTATTACCCAGCTTGGGGAAAACATCCTTCAATGCCTCAAGATAGAGCCTTCTCTTGGTTACATCCTTTGCCTTTGAGTACTCTTCATAGAGTGCGATGAACCTCAGTGCATCACCCTGTGCCCTGTTTACACGATCAAGGGCATAACCTTCTGCTTCACGAATTGTTTTTTCTGCCTGCCCTTTTGCCTGGGGGATAATCTTATTGCGTTGTTCATTTGCCTCATAGATCATCCTCTCCTTTTCCTGCTGGGATTGATTGACCTCGTTCCATGAGGGCTGGACAGGCTCCGGGACAGTTGTCTGCTGCATTTCAATGGTGGTAACATTTATACCGGTTTCCGCATCATCAAGTTCAGCCTGAAGCACTAACTTGCCCTGATCAGCAATTTCACCCCTCTTGTTTATTACCTCGTTAATGCTCCTGTCTCCTACAACAAGCCTCATACTGGATTCTGAAAGGTCTCTCAGGGTGGATTTCACATTACGCACCTTGAATAGGTAGTTATATGGGTCTTTGATATTGAACTGAACAACCCAGGGCACGATCGCGACATTAAGGTCACCTGTCAGCATCAGAGATTCTTGTATTGATGAAGATACAGATGCATATCTGGCCCTTGATCCGGCGGAGACGGGTGTCCCGAACTCCTCTGTCTGAACCTTAAGTACAGAGACCTTTGTAAGGGTCTCAATACCTGAAGGCCATTTAATATGAGGACCGGGCATGGTTGTACGTGCATATTTTCCGAAACGCTGAATAACTCCAACCTCTTCAGGGTCAATCTTGTAGATTATATTGTAGGCAAGAATTACAAAAATAAAAATTACTACGATTACCCATGCGCCGGGGAACCGGACATTCATATTTTTAAATTTTTCAATTACCTCATCCACCTGCGGTGGAGGCCCGCCCTGCCTGGCCTTTTTCTGCTGTTGCAGCTTTTCCCAATCCCATGCCATAATTTACCTCTGTATTTGATATGAAAGATATGTGGCATTCTAACGGCAGGCTTGGCTTTAGTCAAGGAGTAATGGGGGCAATGATCCTTCCATTGTACGAATATCATTAATTTCCTTGTTAAATTTTAGTGCAAATAAGAAATAGGCGCATGGCTCAAGGTGCAAGGTGCAAAGAAAAAACGCCTTCGCTTGTAACTATGGCGGGACACGAGGCGCTGGATAAAAATAAAATACTTGATTTATCAAACCTCAGGGATAAGATCACCCAATATTTAATAGAAATGAGAAATTATATGGCTGAAGAAAAAAAAGAATCCATGGCCTCCTTAAAGGATATATTGCAGGGGGTATTGTCCGGTGCAAACATGAGATTTAATCCCGTTGACTCAGAGATATGGGAGATATGGGATGAGGTTGTCGGCCCGGCCATTGCAGAGCATGCAAGCCCCTCAAAAATCACAAAAAACAGACTCATTGTTCATGTCCCGGAATCAGTATGGCTTCAGGAACTTGAATATGTATCTGAGACCATAAAAGAAAAATTAAACCAGAGGCTGGGCAGAAAGGCCATTGATAAAATTATCTTCAGGCCTGGCTCTCTATAGAATATGCCCCCTGGCCAAAAAGGGGAGGTAAAATCGTTAGTCCGCTGTTGCCATTGAGCCATGCCTCCATAAGCACAAGCTTTGCATTTGCCTCCATATCAGGGTAAATGACCCTGATTTTTTTCGGCTCAAACCCCGCTGCCCTTACCTTTTCTATCAGGAATGTCATCCTTTCGGCAGGATAAATGATGGAGAGCCTGCCCTTTGTTGTGAGCAGGAACCTTGCGGCCTTAATAATATCATCAATGGAGGCATATATCTCATGCCTTGCAATGGCCCTTTGTTTATCAGGATTAATCCTGCCGCTCTCCTTACGCCTGTATGGCGGGTTACACACAACAACATTAACTGAAGATGCGGGCAGAGGCGGGTTTTTGATATCCCCCATAATAACGCTCATCCTCTTTTCAAGGCTGTTTAACCTTGAATTACGCAAGGCCTGAAAGGCAAGCTCCTTCTGTATCTCTATGCAATAGATATGCTTTACAGGTTTTGCAGCAAGCATGGAAAGCGGTATCACACCGCACCCTGTGCCGAGATCAGCCACTATGTCATTTTTTTTAATGGTGACAAAATCCGCAAGCAGAAGCGCATCAATAGAAAACCTGTACCCCTTTTTTGACTGGATTATCCTGAGCCTCCCCTCCATGAAAGGATCAATGGTTTCACCGGGGAGAGGCACTATTTCATTGAATGCAGATTCTGTCATCAGGGTCTATCTTGTTTAGAACCATGCCTGTCAGCACCTTTGGATAAAAATAGGTGGATTTTCTGGGCATTACCTGTGAGGCACTGGCTATCTCCTGTACCTGCCCTATCTTTGTAGGGTTGATCAGAAAGGCAATATCGTATTCCCCTGAGTCAACAGAGGATATTGTGGATGCAATATTGCTGTCATAATGAAACAGGCTGTCATTATCCATATCGGCCTTCGTAAACTCCATCACCTTCTCAAGGATCAGCCTTGAGAGGATGATTACATCAAGCTTTTTTAACGATGGGTGGAGGTCATTTAAAAGTTCATCTGCAACCCCATTTTTTAAACCCATGAGATAGAAATTTTGCTCTTTTTTGGAGTAAAAGATAAATGAAGGGGTTTTGAGCCCATTTTGGGCCAGTGCATTTTTAAGCCCAATGGCAAATTCCAGTTCGTTTGATCTATCTGTTTTGAGCTTTTCAATGTTGAAACAGGGCTCGGCCTTTTCAAGAAAGAGGGCCGGGTCAAAAGATCTATCCATTTTTATAAGACGGTGTGATGGAAGTATGGTCAGCCCATCCTCTCCCATATCTGTAAGATACATCATTACATACTCATATGATTTTTCAGGGCCGGCCCCATGTTTTCCCCTCATGTAGTTGCGGAAATTCCTGGAGGTTTCATACCTGTGATGTCCGTCTGCTATAAATATAGGCTTTTTAGCCATGAACCCTTTTACCTTTGATATGGCTTCAGGGTCTGTGATGCACCACATTTTATGCCCTGTGCCATCCGTGAATGTAAATGAGACATCAGGGGTGGCCTTTGTAAATTTTCTCAAGGTGTCAAGTATTCCACTCCCTGCATCATCATAGAGCCCGAAGACCTGGCTCAACTGTGTGGAGCATGCCTTTAAGAGCTTCAGCCGGTCATCCTTGTGTGCAGAAAAGGTCTTTTCATGGGGGAGTATCACGCCTGAACCCTCTTCTTCAATCTTAATAAGAGACATAAACCCCCACCTGACCTTTGTGCCTGATCCATCGCCAGGGTCATATGAATGGGATGTGAGATAAAGGGTATCCTGTTTTGCCCTGGTTAGAATATCATCCGTCTCCCACTCTTTCAGGTAGTTAGCCGCCCTGGTATACCTGTTATCACTATCATTATCGCCGGCCATTTTTTTCCCCAGCTCCAGCCTGATAATGTTATTCGGGTGGGTATTGTAATACGAATCCTGTTCTTTTTCGGAAATTATGTCATAGGGCGGGGTAATGATCTGCGACAGGTTTGTTATCTTTTTAAAATTATATGTCAAACCTCTGAAGGGTACTATTATTGCCATTTGCTTATGAAGCCTCCGATTATCCTGAATTTTTGTGCTATTTCCTACCAGATAATGGGGTCTTGTCAATCAAAAACAATGCTCAGATAAATTTTGACACAGGCAGTAAATCATCTCCAGGGTCAAAATGGAACTGATTTGACATTTATTCTAAAATCTGCGATTAATGGCCCCCGATTGATAGATTAAAACAGTTATGAGGAATATTACCAATTAAATCTCTATTCAATTTCATTAGTTATCAACTGGTACTTACTGGTTTCCAGTCAAGTTGATTCAACAATAAACATAATTCATAATAAAAAGGCAATATGACCAGAAATAAAAAAATTGTATATTACCTGACCTTAATACCCCTTATATTGATTATCATTCTCTTTTCATGGCTCTTTACCGTGATATTTGAAGGGGAGCAACCCTCTGTTACAGTGAGCCCCCTTCCACAATACCTTTCCCAGAAACAGGTCTTTCAGTTGGATATAGAGGACACAAAAAGGGGTATCAGGGCGCTCAAGGTATCCTACAGCCAGGGCAGCAGCGAAGTTATACTGCTTGAGATGAGATTCCCTTTTGAAGGGCTCATGAATGAAAACGGCATCAGGAAGTTTAACAAGACCTTTGAACTTGATCCGGTTCAGCTCAGGCTTGCTCAGGGCAGGCTTGATCTTACCATACAGGTTTGGGATTACAGCCGTAGAAATGGCGGTGATGGCAACATGCATCTCATTAAACATTCCATGATAATAGATTCAATCCCGCCGGCAGTCAGGGCGCTCAGCAGAATGCACAATGTAAATATCGGCGGAACAGGTCTTGTAATATACAGTACCTCTTCTGACACAGTTGAGAGCGGTCTGTATGTTAATAATCTCTTTTTTAAGGGTTTTCCTGCTGGGGCAGAGGCTAAGGATGGCACAAGCCTTGTCTATTTCGCCCTCCCCTTTGACACTGGAACTGACCCTGAAATCTATTTATGGGCAAAAGACAGGGCAGGCAATACTGCACGGGCCACATTCTATTATAAAATCCTGCCTAAAAAATTCCGGAATGATAAACTGAACCTTAGCGACAGTTTTTTTAAGCGTGTCCTGCCATATTTTGATTACTTTGGTCTTGACCCTGCATTGAGCGACAAGGATAAGTATCTGAAGATAAACAGGGAGTTAAGGGTAAAAGACAATAACACCATATATGAGGCGGTAAAAAACACAAGCCCGGTTAAGCTATGGGATGATGTCTGGCTCAGGATGAAAAATGCAGGTGAGATGGCAAAATTTGCTGACCATAGAAGCTATTTTTATAATGGTGAAAAGATTGATGAACAGTTCCATATGGGTATTGACCTTGCATCATTAGCTAATTCCCCGATCGAGGCAGCAAACAGCGGGACAGTAATCCTTGCCGAAAGAAACGGCATTTACGGCCTTACAGTTATACTGGATCACGGACAGGGCATTGCCTCATTATACGGGCACCTTGACAGTATTGATGTAAAGGTGGGTGACACTGTAAAGAGGGGAGATGTTCTTGGTGTTTCTGGCCAGACAGGGCTCGCTGGAGGCGATCACCTCCATTTCAGTGTGCTTGTACATGG
Organism: Deltaproteobacteria bacterium; assembly: GCA_016931115.1. Classification (GTDB taxonomy): domain Bacteria; phylum Desulfobacterota; class DSM-4660; order Desulfatiglandales; family HGW-15; genus JAAZBV01. Next base: position 24,316 of record JAFGFM010000037.1, read on the forward strand.
TATTTTTGTAAACCCTGTTGAGTGGTGGGACCCCCACTGGATAAAGGATAATGTAACCCTGAAGCTTGACCTTATAAAAGAGGGGCAGCGATAACGGGTTAAAACCTTTAATATTCAGGCTATCAGGTAGAATAGAATCATGATCCTAATGTATAGAGATTTACAGGTATCTTGAATACGGAATCCCCCCTTTCAAAGCGTATAAAGAGGCATATCATAGGGCCAAGTCACCTGTTTTTTGCCTCCACACCCCCTGGTTTTGAGGCGCTGTGCAGAGATGAGCTGATGCGGCTCCCCATTGATAAAAACAGCATAAAGACCATTGAGGGAGGTGTGGAATTCAGGGGCAAGCTTATTGACTGCTACCTTGCCAACCTGCATCTCAGGACCTGTAACCGTGTGCTTTTCCGCATGGCCGAATTTAATGCCCCGAATTTCAGAAGGCTTGAAAAAAATCTCATGGATATTCCGTGGGAGCTTTATATAAAGGCAGAAAGTAAACCCTCTGTAACTGTTACGGCAAGACACTCCCGGATCTATCACAGTGATGCAATCGCGGAACGGGTAATAGAGAGTATCAACAGCCGGAAAAAGGCCGTACCATTTGTTACAGATGGAGATGGGGCCCCTGCAGCTCAGGATATTTTCATACGCTCTGTAGATGATCACATGACCATCTCCCTGGATTCAAGCGGTGATATCCTTTATAAACGCGGTGTCAAACAGCACACAGGCAAGGCACCTATGCGCGAGACCATTGCAGCCGCAGCGCTTATAAGGGCTGGCTACAACGGGGAAGATATCCTGTTTGACCCGATGTGCGGCACAGGGACATTTTCCATTGAGGCTGCCATGATGAGTAGATGCATACCGCCAGGATGGTACAGGGAATTTTCTTTTATGTCATGGCCCGGATTCAGGCCCGCCCAGTGGGCACATATTAAGAAGCAGGCGGAAAAGGAGATCAGACCCGCATATGATATGCAGCGCATACTGGCAAATGATAAAGACCCGGGAATGTGTGAGGCACTGTCTGAAACCCTTATAGAATATGGTCTTGAAACATCAATCAGGGCTATTAATATGGATTTTTTTGAGCTTACCCCTTCTGATATCTATATTTATACAGGGATAAACCGGCCCGGGCTGATAATAATCAACCCCCCATATGGTATCCGCCTCGGGACAAGAAAGGGGGGCATAGAGATCGCTTCCCTCATCCTGAAACAACTTGAGCAGCATTATAAAGGGTGGCGATTTGCCCTGTTTTCGCCCGAAAAAAGGGGGTTTGAGCGCACAAAATTAAGGGGAAACAAGACAATTATCGATCACGGGGGGCTTAAACTGGTGCTTTTTACAGGTGTGGTTTAAGGTGAGACTGCAACATTTTGCATAAATTTTATGATCTACCTACAATATATGGTATTTTCTCTTGACATCCTATTTCCTGTTATAGTAAAAAGTTTATCATTATAGTGTAAGTATGCATAATTAATTATCCTAATCCAAATTTGTTAAAATAATATTACAGGGGTAGAAAATGTACGTTTATGTAGTTTGTTCATGGTGCAACAAAGTGCTTCGTACAAAATCTCTCGGCAGGCCTGGCGGCATAAAAACAGGGGTTACTCACACTATCTGTAACAGCTGCAAGGAAGAGGTAATGAGAGAGTATATAATGAGCCTTAAACAGATAAGGCCGGAGCAGAGACAGAGCCTCTGATCTTTGGGTTTTTCTCCCTGCCGCATAAACAGTTCTTTATTTAAGAAGCTGTATTGACCCTTTTTTCTTAAAATGTTAGTTAAAGAGCCTTTCGGGCGATTAGCTCAGATGGATAGAGCGCTGGCCTCCGGAGCCAAAGGCCGTGGGTTCGAATCCCGCATCGCCCATACCTTTTTAAAAATAACAGGCGTGGCCTCGGGGTCATCTGCGGCAAAGGGCCAGTAATTTTTAAACATATTATATGTTGTTTTTCCCAGCAACAGTGTATCTGAAGAGCGTAATCGTTCTGCATTATAATTATCAAAGCTTTCATCAGATGGATATGCAACCCTGCGGTAATCAAACAATGCCATAATATTTTTGTCAGCCCCTTCATAGAATCCATCCAGCGATATTATGTTACAGACAATTATTTTTCGCATTGTTTTCTCCTTAAGAGACTATAACCATTAACAGCCTTTATCTTACGGTGGCCATTAATTTAAAGCCACTTATAACTTAAATCCAAATGATAGCTCCATTCCCCCTCACCAAGGGCTTCAATCACAATTCCTGGTTTTGACCAAGCACCATTTTCACTGACATAGCAAGATTGATATATAACTTTGCAGTTAATAAAACGACTTGAAACAATATTAACTGTGACATTACAGCTCTTTCCATTCTTTGATTTATATTGGTATACATGATTCGAATGAAGCCAATCTCCACTACCATCATTGCGATAGTCTGTATCAGTAATAATTTTTCTACATTCTAAACCACTTGCACAGCTACAAGAATCTTCACTTGTTAAAACTTTTGATAAAACATATGTAGAAAAACACAAGCCCATAAATATAAAGAATAGGATAAATTTAACTCGTTTCATTGCTATCTCCTTTTTAAAATGGATTGTTCAGGAGTCTCCATATAAAAATAATATTGCGCTCAAAACCTTTCTAATATTAAACCACTTACTGCGCGGGTCGATCAGCATTACAGACCGATCAGCTTTGTATCATCTTGTTCTTGTAGATGCAGAGGTTGTGCAATATTCCTTACATTAACGCTTATTTGGTAATACATAGTTCAACTCATTTTTTGGCAACCCTTTAACAATATGACGGAGAGGCATACCATAAAGATCTGCAAAAACCTGAAATGCCTCACCGGCTATTGAGCATTTTCTTGTTGACCAGCCAATCGCTACCCGTTCATATAGTTATGAAACATTAGGATTCATACCTTCACCCATAGCGTATGACCCACCGCTTTTTCTTATTTGAGAGCATAATTCCACCACAATCGCCGCAGCTACACCACTGCCACGATATTCCGGCTTCACGTATAACCACTCAAGAACACCACCAAACTGGCCCCAAAACATATCATATTGACGCGTCCATTGTCCCATCCCCAGAATAACGCTTTTTCTTTCAGCGATATATAGATGTGCTATAGGAGCCCCGTTAAAATAAGCCTGCTTGAGAGATGATTTATGCCGCTTCCAGTTTTCTGCAGGATGCCCCTTAACTAATTCATCAATCATACCAGCAATTTCATCAATATCAGATTCAACTGCAACCCTTACAACTAATTTATTTTCAGACATTTAATCTCCAATAATTTATGTATCTAATGGATATATTGTTATCCTAATACTGTTTTAATTTTATAAAGCCTTTCTAATATTTCTTCTGAAAGATCATATGAAACAGCACTTGGTTACTTCCCACTATTGAAACCAATGTCAGCGATTCGTTTATCAGTTTGTAAATAAAGGTTTAGAAATTTTGGAGCAAGATTCTCGATTAATTCACAAAAATGTCTAATTGTATCTTCTGGCCTATCATAATGGCCTGGGCCGCTAAGTGAAACCCGGTATTTATTTTCAACCCATCGGTTGAGCTGAAGGACCATCTCCTTTTTCAATTCCTTTACCAGTTCAGTTAGGTCTTCGCTGGATTCAATTTCAAAATCTGTTGTTATGTATTCAATATCCATTTTAAAATTACCGATGCGGATCAGGCGCAGCTATTTAATATTGTCCGTATCCGGCCTGTTTTGTGATTGTTTGCTCTCCGGTTTCTTGATGGTTATCGACTCGCCGTTTATTCCAGCGTAGAACACGAGAATCTCTGCTGGCTCATCACCCTCGTTCTTTCCATAATGCTATGTATCCACAACCTCAACTATTGGATCATCTGCTTTCAGATGTAACACTTGACCACTCTCCGTAGTGACAGTTAGTTGGCCTTTGAGAAGAACACCTGCATTGATAACTGGATGCGTGTGCATCGGAAGATTACACCCATGTGGAATCGTGATTTTCAGAATCGTGACCTCTGGCGTACCTGTCTTGTATGCCGGCAACGGATTACCATTCCAGCTTTCGGTCGACTTTACCAACTGAACTGATCGCACATCATTAACATATTTCGATGATTCGCAACCCGCAACCAGGATGATAGACAATAAACAGCATGCTAATTTCTTCATTCTCGTTTCGTCTTTACACATGTGCTGATAACCGGTTTAACAAGCTTTTTGCGAAATCCGGCTGATTATAGGGTTAGCAGTTCATTTTATCTGAAATAAATTAAGCCTTTTAACTGTTTTTTGTAAAGTATACTCTACTTCCAATTCATAATGTTTTATTTCATAAAAATCTATTATTTCACTATCGTCAGTATCACTCTTTTTCGGCATACCCAGCAACTCATTAATTTCACTTTTAGCTGTTGTTTTTTTTACTTGAAGTGCTTTTGCATCAGGTGCGATAAGTTTTACTACTGTTGTATCAAACGGTGTGTATTCATCTTTTTGTATTGCAATAGCAAAATACCCAATTACCCCATCATAAATTTCAATTAAACATCCCAGAGCATCATATTGAAATGAGTTGTCCCGAAATGGATTTTTATTATTTGGTTTACCGAAGCTCATAAGTGTTTCGAGTTTATCTCCAATTTTAATCTGATTAAGACGAAAATCCCTCAAATCAAGTGTCAGGGGCATTCTCTTCCATTGCGGCCAGGATTTACTAGGATCTTTATTAAAAATATTAAATATACCCATAATTTTCTACCCATAACCAACCTGGCGTGGTGTTTAGCCAGCTCTGCGTTTATTAGATTGTTGTGCGATTTATATGAAGTATTCTTTATGTGCCTTGATGTATTCCATATTTAATGCATTTAAGTCTTCTTCATATTCATTAATATCCAGCTTTTTTTCAGGGACAATTTCTTTTTTCCCAAATATCTTTTTGAATATATTCATAGTACGTTCCCTTTCATTACAAAAAATGAAAAACCAAAAACCGATATTTTTGGATAAGCACTAACTAATTATTATTTAAAGGAAATCTAATATTGAAGCAAAAGGATAATACTCAACTAAAAAATAATTATCAAATTTAAAAGCAGTATCTTTGATAAAATCTCAGTGCACAGGATGAAAGGGGCACAGGTCCGCCTTCGCTGAATGCTACACCGGGACAAGCGGGGAATGGCAAAAACAATGAACATCGAACATCGAATGAAAAAACAGATCCCTGTGGCGGTCAATAAACAATTGGAACCGGCAAATTTCTTGCTATTTATGCCCCCTTTGATATAAAAATTGGATATTTTTAAAATGCGTACTGCAAAACCCATAAGGCTTATGTTAGACCAGCCTGTATAAGTTATTTGAGGGAAAAATTATGAAAAGACTCACAACAGAAAAGATAGACAGACTTATCCCCTATCCGCCGGGAAAGCCCATAGAGGAGCTTGAAAGGGAACTTGGGATTACCGGTTCCATCAAGCTTGCATCAAATGAAAACCCTATCGGGCCATCACCTATGGCTTTAAAGGCAATCATGGATAACCTTAACAGGCTTAACAGGTATCCTGATGGAAGTAGTTATTATCTTAAGGAAAAATTATCAAAGGTGTTTAACCTCCCCATGGAAAGGATACTGGTCGGAAACGGGTCAAACGAGCTGATTGAGCTTGCAATCAGGACATTCCTTACCCCCGGTGAAGAGGTTATACAGGCATTGCCTACCTTTCTTGTGTATGAGAAGGTGGTTAATGGCGCAGGTGGAGAGCTTGTCTCAGTTGACCTTAAGGATTTCCGGATTGACCTCGATGCAGTTAAAAGGGCCATAACCCCCAAAACAAAACTGATTTTTATAAATAACCCCAATAATCCCACAGGCACAGGGCTCTCAAAAGAGGAGTTAGAGGATTTTATAAAATCTGTTCCGAAGGATATTGTTATTGTTCTGGATGAGGCGTATATTGAGTTTTCTTCAGACAGGGTCGCAAAAGGGACCGATTTTCTGGATAAACACAATAGGCTCATAATCTTAAGGACATTTTCAAAGCTTTACGGGCTTGCAGGCTTAAGGATAGGCTACGGCTTCTCTTCACCGGAGATCGTGGATTACATAAACAGGGTGAGACAGCCCTTTAATTCAAACCTGCTCGCCCAGGCCGCTGCTGTAGCAGCCCTTGATGACACGGAGTTTGTTAATAAAACACTCACCCTGGTTAATGAAGGGCTCAAATACCTGTATAAAAGACTGGATGAGATGGGGCTTTCATACATACCTACTGAGACCAACTTTTTTCTGATAAAGGTGCCTTCAGGCGCTAAAAATATCTACCAGCTGATGCTCAGAGAAGGGGTAATAATACGCTCCATGGAGAGCTACGGACTTAAGGATCATATAAGGGTCAATGTGGGGCTCCCCGAAGAAAATGAGAGATTTATAAATACCCTGAAAAAGGCCATTAGAAGCCTTTAAGAACTTGAAACAGGATAATAATATGAAACAGCCTGTAATAACAATCGATGGCCCGGCAGGGGCGGGAAAAAGCACTGTAAGCCGAACCTTAGCAAAAAGATTGAACCTTGTGTACCTTGATACAGGGGCAATGTACAGGGCGGTTGCGCTCCAGGCAACAAGGGAGAACATACCATTTTCAGATGGTAATGCCCTTTATATGATGTGCGAAAACATAGATATCCACTTTAAGGCTAATGGCGATAAATCTGCTATTTTCATAGATAATGATGATGTTTCAGCACAAATAAGAATGGCTGAGATGGACATGCTATCATCATCGGTCTCTGCGGTTCCAGAGGTAAGAAAGGCCATGACCGCTCTTCAGCGTAAAATCGGTGAAAAGGGCGGCATTGTTGCAGAGGGGAGGGATATGGGCACAGTGGTATTTCCTGATGCTGATTTTAAATTTTTTGTTACTGCCTCCCCGGAGGTGCGCGCTAAAAGACGCTATGATGAAAGAAAGGCCAGGAATGAAGATATCGACATTAATAACGTTGAGGCTGATATCAGAAAACGTGACGAGCAGGATCAGTCAAGGAAACTCGCCCCATTAAAACCGGCAGATGACGCCATTTTGATAGATACCTCGGGGATGGAGATAGAGAGGGTTATAGAGGTAATACTTGGTCATATAAAAGGCGATCATTTGTGATTCGGCAGAGAACAGATAACCCAAAGACTTTTAAGGTCAAATAATAAATTATACGGTTGATAATTTTAAAAAAATTTAGTAGAAAGGTAGGCTTACAAAAATCCTTTTTTAGAGGATACTATTTTCAGGGGGTACTTTGTTTCATGAACAAACCAACAGACAAAATTTTAGATGGCAACCAGGAAGAAATTAACAATCAGACTAATTCGAATGATAATTTCAAAGAAGAGAGCAATAGCTCCGACAACATCAGTGATGACAGCCTTTTTTCTTCTGATTCAGGCTACGAAGAGGACGATGACAGCTCTGATGAAAACAGCTTTATGGAGCTCTATGAGAAGAGCCTCAAGAGTATCCAGGAGGGCGAACTTGTTACCGGTGAGATTGTAATGATCGGCAAAGAATATGTCCTGGTTGATGTAGGATACAAGTCAGAAGGCCAGATACGTATCAATGAATTCATTGATGCTGACGGCAACCTAACCAACAAGGTGGGCGACAAGATAGATGTACTCCTTGAAAAACGCGAGGATGATGATGGCAGGATAATCCTCTCAAAAGAAAAGGCAGCAAAGATAAAGATATGGGATGAGATCAAGAATATCTATGAAGAAGACCGCACTGTTGAAGGTGAAATAGTCGCACGGCTCAAGGGCGGCATGGCCGTTGATATAGGCCTCCAGGCATTTCTGCCCGGCTCACAGATCGATCTCAAGCCTGTAAGAAATTTTGACTCCCTTATAGGCACAAAGCATGAGTTCAAGATCCTGAAATATAACAAGAGGAGGGCTAATATTGTTCTCTCCAGAAGGGCTCTGCTTGAGAAGGACCGCAAGGTTAAACGTGACCAGACCATGCATGACATCAAGGAAGGCGCTGTCCTTACGGGCACAGTAAAGAATATAACCGATTACGGTTTCTTTATTGACCTTGGCGGAATAGACGGCCTTTTACATATAACCGATATCTCCTGGGGCAGAGTCGGCCACCCATCTGAACTGTATCAGGTTGGTGATGAGATTACAGTAAAGATACTCAAATATGATGAAGAAAAAGAGAGGGTCTCTCTGGGCCTGAAACAGCTTAATCCTGACCCATGGATCAATGCCAATACCGATTACCCGATCAACACAAAGGTAAAAGGAAAGGTAGTAAGCCTTGCCGATTACGGCGCATTTGTCGAGATAAAGGAGGGTATTGAGGGCCTTATCCATGTATCTGAGATGTCATGGACACGAAAGATCAGGCATCCTTCACAGATACTGAAGGTGGGCGATGAGGTAGAGGCTGTTGTCCTTAACATTGACACTGAAAACAAGAGGATCTCCCTTGGCCTGAAACAGGTAGAACCAAACCCCTGGAAGGTGATAGGCGAGAAATACCCCATAGGCACCACCATAGAGGGCAGGATCAAAAATATTACTGACTTCGGTATCTTCATAGGCATAGATGAAGGGATAGACGGCCTTGTTCATATCTCTGACATCTCATGGACAAAAAGGATCAAACACCCCTCTGAGGTATACAAGAAGGGAGAAGAGGTTCAGGCGGTTGTCCTTAATATCGACGAAGAAAACGAGAGATTTTCACTTGGCATCAAGCAGCTTGCCATTGACCCGTGGGATGAAATACCTGAAAGGTACAAACCCGGCACAAGGGTTACAGGCACTGTTACCAACATAACCGATTTCGGCGTCTTTGTTGAGCTTGAAGAGGGTATCGAAGGCCTTATACATGTGTCAGAGCTGACAAAGGACAAGAGCGGAAACGCCTTAAGTCGATTCAAGGTAGATGATGTTATCCAGGCAAAGGTTATCAACATAGCAAAAGATGACAAGAAGATAGGCCTTTCAATCCGCAAGCTTGAGGAGGCAGAAGAGAAGGATATGTACAGAAGCTACCTCACCAATGGAAAGGAAGCCACCTCAAACCTGGGTGAACTGCTCAAGGCAGGCATGCTTGACCTTGAAAATAAGAAAGAGGATTAAGAAATGGTTTAGTCATCCCTGGATGACAGCATAGAGCATGAGGTAAAACAGGTTATACCTCAAAAATGAGCGCCTGCCCGTAAAAACGGGCAGGCATTTTATCTTAATAATCCTTCCAGAAGATATTTGTCATGAAAAAACACCCTATTTTAACCACCATCTTGATACTGTTATGTTTAGTAATTGGCTTAGGCCTTATCATGAAGGCGATCAGCGGCTCCATAAGCAGTTCATCAGGTATAGCCTTTACCAACAAGGTTGGCGTCATCCCGATAATCGGCACCATCGAAGACTCAACAGAGCTCTTAAAGCAGATCACCATCTTTACAAAGGATAAATCAATCAAGGCCATCATACTTCGTATAGATTCACCCGGAGGGGGAGTCGGCGCATCACAGGAGGTCTACCGTGAGGTCATACGGACAAGGGAGGTTAAAAAGGTAATAGTCTCAATGGGAGGCACTGCTGCATCAGGGGGTTATTATATAGCCGCTGCAGGTAACAGCATTGTAGCAAACCCTGGCACCATCACAGGCAGTATCGGGGTTATTATGCAGTATTACCAGTACAGGGAGCTGGCTGAAAAGATCGGGCTTAAAATGGAGGTTATCAAAAGCGGGGAATTCAAGGATATAGGCAACCCCCACAGGGAGCTTACTGAAAAGGAGAGGGAAGTACTTGATGCTGTTATCTCTGACATACAGACACAGTTTGTAAATGATGTGGCAGAGGGCAGAAACCTTGCCCCTGAAAAAGTGAGAGAGATAGCTGACGGAAGGATATTTACAGGCGCAATGGCAAAGGAGCGGGGACTTGTGGATCAGCTTGGCAACTTTGAAGATGCTGTGACCCTGGCAAAGGAATATGCTGGCATAGACGGCGAGGTCAACCTTGTTTACCCTGAGAAGAGGAGATTATCCATCATTGACCTGCTCAGGGGTGAGGCAGCAGAATCTATATCAAAGGCGCTCAGGAACATCTCCGGCGCAACCATAGAATACAGATGGGATGGGTTTTCTAGAGGAATGAACTGACATCCCCCTTCCCTTCGCGTATCACCTCGGGGAAGTCATCAATAAGTGATATCACGCTTGAGGGCTCTGGCTTAAGCACACCCCCGTCTATAATCATCTCAAGTGAAGATTCATAAGCCTCTTTTATTGTGTATGGGTCTTCATGGATAGCGCTTGTGGTAATAATAGGCCGCCCAAGGGTCTCTACAATCGCAAGGCATATGTTGTTGGCCGGCACCCTGATCCCCACGGTCTTCCTTTTTGTGAGCATTATCTGGGGCACAAGCTTGGTGCCTTCAAGTATGAATGTGTATGGCCCTGGTAAAAGCCTCCTCATTGTTTTATATGCAAAATCGGAGACCTTTGCATACTGGCTTATGCCCTTAAGGCTGTCGCAGATGATGGAAAAGGGTTGTTTCAGGGGCCGGTTCTTGAGCTGGTATATCCTCTGAATACCCTTTTTGTTGTAGAGGTCACAGCCCATGCCGTAAAAGGTATCTGTAGGGTAGGCTATTAGCCCTCCCTTATCAAGGGCCTCGCATACCATGTTGATGAGCCGCTGCTGCGGGTTGTCAGGATTAATTGAGATGATCATAGAGGGGCTTTTTATAAAAAAAGGAATTTTATGTCAAATTAATAAGTGCACTCTCATTATTGACAAATCTTAAAGGAAATGGTCTTCTCTGATTTTTATTAAACAATTTAACAGATAATAATCTATGCTACCGTTTAATATACAACTTATATTCGCATTTGTCTTTGGTCTGACCATAGGCAGTTTCCTTAACGTGTGTATCTACAGGCTGCCCTTAAAAAAATCCATTGTGACCCCGCCATCAGCCTGCCCATCCTGCGGATACAGGATAAGATTTTATGACAATATACCTGTGCTGAGCTACCTGATGCTATGGGGAAGGTGCAGGAAATGCGGGACACACATATCCCTCATATACCCTGCGGTTGAACTTGCAACAGGCCTCATAAGCATGGCACTTCTTGTAAAATACAACATTTTAAATGCCAATTTCCCTCAATTTTTCATTTACCTCATCTTTATATCGGCATTGATATGTATAGGGTTTATAGACCTTGAACACCAGATAATACCTGATGTCATCTCCATCCCCGGGATAATTTTAGGCCTGTTCTTTTCACTGGTTATTAATCACATCCCCTGGATGGAATCAGTGATAGGCATCCTTGCAGGAGGCGGGATACTTTATCTCGTGGCCATTCTTTTTGAGCTCATCATGAAAAAGGAGGGTATGGGAGGCGGTGACATCAAGCTCTTAGCCATGATAGGGGCATTCTTAGGCTGGAAGTCCTTACCGTTTGTGATCCTGGTATCATCCCTGGCCGGAAGTATTATAGGCGGGGCAGCCCTTATGATGTCCAAAAAAGGCATCAGGGCAAGAATACCCTTTGGTCCTTTTCTGGCCCTGGGTGCAATACTCTATGTTTTTTTCGGAAAAGAGATAATAAACTGGTATATAAATATTCTGTCCCCCGGTTTATGATTTATAATTTTAACTCTTTCAGGGCATATAATTGAAAACTCCCATATTCGGGCTCAGAGCCGGCATACTGACACAACTTATATTTCTAATCGTTGCAGCCATGCTGCTTATAAATGTAGTTATACTGAACCTGTACGAAAAAGACCTGATCACAGAAAAGGTGAAAATCGGGGAACTGCTTGTATCAGGCATAGAATACATTACCGGCGATGCCTTATCGGATAACGAACAGGGGCTTAAAAATATCCATTTTGGTGCGGACTATGTTTCCCTTATTCAGGAGATGCTGAACACAGGCGAATACAGGGGGATGACAATTGTAAATGCCTCTGGCGAATCTGTATTCAGCACCGGCCTTGATAATGAGGCAAGGCAGTATGGCCTGACCCTGGCTATGACCGCCATGAATACCATTGCCCAGTCTGTCAATTATAAAGGCGTGACATGGGGCGTGCTCTGGCCAAGAAAAAAGGAGCTCTATCTGTCAGCCCCTTTAAAATACAGGGAACGCGTAATCGGCGGCATATCGGTAATCTCGTCACTTGTGCCTGTATATGAGACATTAAGAAGGTCGGAAAGGCTGGTAATCTTATACATAGCCATTGACACCATTATACTTGCGCTTGTGGGGATATATCTTCTTTCAAGGATTGTTGTAAACCCGATCCACAAATTACTCAGGATGACAACTGAATATGAAGGAAGCGAGTCTTTGATATCAACCGGTGAAACGCCCGCAAACGAGATAGGGAACCTCACAAGGGCGCTTGCCAATATGCTGAAAAGGCTGGATGAAAATAAAAAAGAGCTCAAGTCCCATATTGTTTCACTTGAAAAGGCAAATAAAGAGCTGAAGGCTGCCCAGAATGAGATAGTACAATCTGAAAAACTGGCCTCCGTTGGAAGGCTTGCAGCAGGCATTGCCCATGAGATAGGAAACCCTATAGGAATAATCCTGGGGTACATTGACATGATCATGAGGGGAGGTCTTACCCCTGAAGAAGAGGGGGATTTTCTAAAGAGGGTGGAAGGTGAGATATCAAGGGTTAACATTATTATCAGGCAGCTCCTGGATTTTTCAAGAACCTCCAAAGAGGAGAGGATAAACCTGAACATCCATTCCCTCATAACAGATACTGTTGAGATGCTCAAACCCCAGTCAGAGATAAATAAAATAACAATTTCACTGGCGCTTACCGCAGAAAATGATAATGTAATTGCAGATAAAAACCAGATGCAGCAGGTCTTTCTTAATATCCTGATAAATTCCATAGACGCCCTTTCCGAAGAGGGAGAGCCCATGGAAGATGCGCAGATACATATTATCAGTAAAGAGAGGAACGGCCTGCTTGAACTTGAATTTATTGATAATGGCCCGGGTATATCGGTTGACAAGCTTGATCATATTTTTGATCCATTTTTTACTACAAAAGACCCTGGAAAGGGCACAGGGCTGGGGCTTTCTGTCTGCTACAGGATAATTGAAGCCACAGGCGGCACAATAAGGGCAGAAAGCCATCAGGGAAAGGGCATGATTATTCGCATTGTCCTTCCTCTGAATAGCGACCCGGATACATCTTCAGGAGAACCAGGATGACCATATCAGGAAATCGCGTACTGATAGTTGATGACGAAGCAAATATGCGGCACATGCTTACCACCATGCTTGGTAAGGGTGGATACATAACTGAGGCGGCAGGAAACGGAGCAGAGGCATTAACAATAATGGATCAGAATGATTTTGATTTTGTCCTCTGCGATATCAGGATGCCAAAGATGGACGGCATGAGTTTTCTTGCAGCGGCAAGAGAAAAATATCCTGAAATGACAATAATCATGATGTCTGCATACGGGACCATTGAAACAGCTCTGGAGGCCATGAAAAAGGGGGCATATGATTATATTTCAAAACCATTCAAGACAGATGAGGTGCTTCTTGCGCTTAAAAAGGCAAAGGAGCGGGATCAGCTCAAGGAAGAGAACCTCATGCTCCAGGGCAGGCTTAAAAAACTCGAACAAAAGTATTCCTTCGGCAGTATTGTTGCGGGAAGCGAGTCTATGGCAGGGGTATTTGACCTTGTTGACCGGGTTGCCGATTTCAAAACAACAGTCCTTATAACTGGAGAAAGCGGTACAGGCAAGGAGCTCATTGCAAAGGAGATACATTCAAGGGGGAGAAGATCCTCTTTCAATATGGTGGCAATAAACTGTGCGGGCATACCTGAAACCCTCCTTGAGAGCGAGCTGTTCGGTTACAAAAAAGGGGCCTTTACAGATGCGTCAAGGGATAAACCTGGCCTTTTTATGAAGGCAAACAAGGGGACAATATTCCTTGATGAGATAGGCGAGATGCCCTTTTCTCTGCAGGCCAAGCTCTTGCGTATCTTACAGGAGGAGGAGGTTACGCCTTTAGGAGGTACAACGCCTGAAAAGACAGACGCCAGGGTGATTGCCGCCACATCAAAGGATCTTGAGTATGAGGTGAAGGAGGGAAGATTCAGGGAAGATTTGTTTTACAGGATAAATGTTATGTCCATTCACCTTCCGCCTTTAAGGGAACGAAGGAGTGATATACCGCTTCTTGTGACTCACTTTGTTGATATATTTAATAACAAGCTTGGGAAAAAAGTTGAAGGTCTTTCGCAGGAGGCCATGGCACTCCTTATGGGGCACAGCTGGTCAGGGAATATCAGGGAGCTGGAAAATGTTATAGAAAGGGCAATTATACTTTCAAAGGGTAAACTCTTAACCCCTGCTGAACTTCCGCCTTCCATAACCGCTGGGGGAAATATTCTCTCTGTAATTGAGCCGGGGGACACCCTGTCTATTAAAAAGGCAACAAGGACACTTGAACAGGATCTTATAGAGAAGGCCCTCAAGCTTACCGGCGGCAACAAATCAAAGGCCTCCCAGATACTTGAGATAAGCAGACCGATACTGATCGCAAAGATCAAGGAATATGAGATAACCTAGTAGATTATACAATTATTGGGATCATACATTTTATGGGTATTAAAAAGATTATTTCGGGCGGTCAGACAGGGGCTGATCAGGCTGCACTTGACGCGGCAATAGAGATGGGAGTCCCGCACGGTGGCTGGGTCCCGTTAGGCAGGATGACAGAAAACGGCAGGTTATCACCGCGCTATAACATGCAGGAGATAGATGCCATTAATTATGACTTAAGGACAGAGAAGAATGTTACAGACTCTGACGGCACACTCCTTTTCAGTTCAGGTACGCTTAAGGGTGGCTCTCTCCTTACAAAGAAACTTGCAAGAAAATATCTTAAACCATGCCTCCACATAGATATTGAAAAAAAGGATAAGAAAGAGGCGGTTGAGATCATCAGGTCATGGCTCGAGGTGAGAAAGATTGAGGTACTTAATGTGGCAGGGCCAAGGGCCAGTGAAAGTCCGGTTATCTATGATGCTGTAGCAGGTATCATGAAATCGGTTCTTCACCTCTCTGCTGAAAAGGCAGGGAGATACCCTGTATCTGTTATAGAGGCAGTGGATACGCTCATCTCCATGATGACAAAGAAAGAGATGTTTAACATATCAAGGTTTTCTGAAGCAGATATAACTCATCCCTCAAAAGACCTGATACAGTTTATAACAAAACGATTCGGCCTTGATACAGATAATGAACCCCTCATACAGTCCTGCATGTTTGTAGGAAATGCTGATAAACTTAACCCTGAAGGAGCCTCAGCAGTAATAGTAAGGGAATTGTGGCTCAAGCTACATGAAACCCACAGATTAAGGAGGGTGAAATAGGCTTTGCATTGATCCGGCGGGATCGGGCATAGGGATCATCTATCCATCATAAACTATTGCTTGACTTTAATACCTTGAGAGAGATAATACCTCAAATCTTTTCGTTCCTCACAAGTTTTATCAAAATAGCAAAGTGTTTCAGAACCCGACCCTTTTCAGATTGAAGGTATCAGGGCCGGATTCAAAGGTATATGATGTTTGATTTCAGGATAAACCATTTATTAAAAGAGGAAGGATTATTATGAAAAAATTATTATGTGCAATTATGGTGTTTGGTTTTATCTGCTTTTGCGCCTTTGCTTCATACGCTGCGGATTATAGCTGCGAAGAGGCTGCAAAACACATTGGTGAAACAGCAACAGTATGTGGCAAGATTGTTGATACCATGCCCTACGAGGGACAGACCCTTCTGGGAATGGGCAAGGCTGTTATGGAACCAGGGGCAGTAGGCATTGAAGTTGCTGATGCACTGAAGGAAAAGCTGGATAAAGACCTTTATGTTGGAAAAGAGATCTGTGTTACAGGCGAAATCCACAAGAACCCCTCAGAGGGAGCCTCAATCACTGTAACAGACGCCGCACAGATCAAGGTGAAGTAGATCACAATTAGCCAAATAGCTGAAAAAGAGTAATTTTGAGTCCATCCGGAAATTTTTTCTGGATGGACTCTTTTCTAAAGAACATGAGATGAATGAATATTTCAGGTACGATCCCTATTCCATAAGCTGTTACCTGTAAAACTCCCCAGCTACTCTATGTGTGGTGTGTAACATGGAAATTCGATCAGCAAATATTGAAGACCTTGAATCGTTGATGGGTATTACTCAGCGGTGCATTAAAAATCTTGATGGGCAGGGTGTATTTCAATGGGATGAAATATACCCGTCAAAAAAAGATTTTGAGAGTGATATTGCGGTGAAGTGCCTGTATGTGGTCTATTCAAACCCGGGGAAAAATATTTCAGGGTGCATATGCATTAATGAAACAGAGTATCCAGGTTATGAGAAGACAAACTGGGCGGGTTCAAAATTTTTTGTCATACATAAAATAATGGTTGATCCGGTATTTGAGAATCAGGGCATTGGAAAAGCCGCAATGTATTTTGCAGAAGAATTTGCCCGTTCAAAAAGAAAGGACTCTATACGGTTAGATTGCTTTCAGAAGAATCCAAGGGCAAACCGGTTTTATCGGCGTCTTGGATATATGGTAAAGGGTGAAACCCTTTTCAGAAAAGGTGTGTTCAATTTGTATGAAAAAATAATTTAACCACCTCATCTGTTGCGGCCTATACCAGTTAAAAACATTTTTGGGTGATGTTTAATTGGTGGAGCCTGATCTAATAAATTATTATTCGTCTACTCGCTTTAATGCTTCATCAAGTATCTGCCTGGATAAATAAAGCCCGGCATTTAGAAGTTCCTCTATAACTGGTCTTGCTTTTGGTATTAAACCCCTTTTTTTGGCAACCAATATCATGCCCAGTGTGCCACGCACTGGAATATTTAAAAGGGCAGCACATCTACGCCCGTTTAGATCATCAATAATTGCTTCTATCCCAGGGTTCATGTAAGAATATGCAAGAACAGACGATTCGCCAGAGCCAAGTGCCCACTCTGTAATGATCTCTGGAGTTGGGGGTGGAGTTATGATTTCAATCCATGAGGTGTCTTTAAGGGTTTTCGCGGTAATATCTTTAGCCCCTCGCATCCTGATCTCATTAGCTACAGGTTCAGGAACGAGGATATGACCTGTTAATTGATGCAGCAACTCCATTTTTTGCCCACGGCTGAAAAATATAAGTGGAGAGGCATTTATGATATATGAATTATCCAAGAGATAGCTCTTTGTCCAGATCATCAAAATCTATTTGAAAAGAATTTTTGCCCATTTTTGCCAGTGACAGCAGAAAATCGGTACGTGACAAACCGGCTATTCGCGCTCCTACCTCCTGGCTTACCTTCCCCTGTTCATACCATGAAGCAGCAGCGGCAAGTCTCATTTCTTTTTTAAACTCATCTGGACTTATCCTCAAAGCGGAAAATACTTTTTCTGGGACATCCATGTTCAATGTCGGCATAAATATACTCCTTTATTATTTGGCTATATTAGCAGAAATGGTAATAAATGGACAAGAATTTATCAAAAATAATTACTTGGAGCATTCTCTCATCTTGTTTCTAGACAAGGTATAAAACTTTTAGCATATCAAATTTCCGTATTGATAGAGTCTTTGCTAAAAAGCATTTCCAGAATAATACCTGAAAATAAGTATAGTAAAGATTTTCTTTGGAAAAGTGTTAAAGGAGCATACACTCTTAAATCAGATGAAGAAGCGAAAAAAATGGCTGCTGAGATATACCCAGAAACATATAAAGCAATGAAAGCCAGACAAAAATAAACTCTTAATCAAATACATCACATAACAAATAGCTACACCAGATCCAAGAGGGTTCCTTGCTTGATATGAAAATCATGGCGGGGCTTATGAGCAAACGGAGTACCGGGGTCGCGTCTTGACATTGGACATTTCTCGAAAATCTTCCTCCACCTAAAAAAAAACAGAGTATGAACCATATAAAAAATAATAGATACCATTGAAAAGGATAATTAGATTATCTATCGCTCCTTCAGATAATCATGAATCTCATCATACCTTAAATCATTTTTATCTTTAATAAACGGTATGAGCATAGCCCTGTGGCCGCTACCCATGATCAATAACGCACGTTCGCCCGGTTCAACAGTCTTCATTATATTGGCCAGTATATAAAGGTTTCTTTTATACCATGTCTCTGTAAATTCCACGCCGGGGTTTGATTCTTCATCCCCCATTTCAAGTATGGTTCCCAGGTACATGCTCCTGTTCCACCTATCACTCTCATCAGTGTTCATCTTAGTCAGGCAATCAAGTATAGTGAGGGTTTCCAGACCTTTACTTTCCTTTGCTGCAAACGCCTGAACATCCGCGATATATTTATCCAGTTTTTCTTTTTGTCCATGAGTCTCAGCAAATGCCTGCAATCTTTCAAATGGGAGGTCAAGCCTGTGATCAACCCCATATATCTTTTTATACCCCAGACGTTCTGCAAGCCTGAACCCGAGCTGATGGATTTCATTTGCAGCCAGTTCGAAATCACCATCCAGGAATTTCCGGTAATCTTTGTTCAACTGCTCATTTTCGTTGTAAGGATATTCAACTAAAATCTTATCGGGTTTGTATTTTTCAAGACGAACCAGCACCTCTTCTATCTCTTTTTGTCTTCTTTCTCCTAACATCCCATCAACCTTCATGGATGCAGCATCACCTGGAGAACCTGCAAAATGAAAAACACCAAGAATAGCAATACTGGCAGGGTTGCGGTTATCAGCCTTACTTTGAACGGAGAGAGCAGCTTGTTCAAATATACTGACCAGTTCCGGGAATATTGCAGGGAATGCAGGGTATTTCTCCCTTGATGATTCATACTCCTTTAGTTTCAGATACAGTTTTTCTACATATGGGTAGCCCGATTTTATCTCTCTTTCGAGTGTGTCATTGCCTACCTTTTCACCTAAGACTGTATAAGCAAAGTAGGCGGTGACAGCACGTACAATATGTTCACTCACCCACTCATGAGCATAGACATCAAATGTGGCTTTACCTGAGGAGAGAATCTTTTCCTTCATGCCGGGGTTAAGCGCATCTACCACAGGAGATAACCTGTCCATATACTGTTCCGTAAGGTGATTAATATATGAATGGCTGAATTCATGCCACACTAACCTTCTGAAATTATTTTCATCACCAAATGTAAATTTACCGTTTGAGTATCCCCACGGCCCGCACAGGTTATAAATGTCATACTTATCATCTTCATAAGCGATCCTTGGGCCGAAACCTCCGGGATGAAAGAATGGGGCAACAATAATCGTATAACTGTTCTGCGGATAACCATAGAACTCTTCCAGATCATGGATATAATCATGGCTACCCATGACTGCACGGTAATCAGCAAGTATCTCATTGTACTGGGCCTCATGCGCCCTGAAAAAGGTCATAAAATCGGTATCACGCGCAAAATCCCTGAGTGAATCGATAAACATCTCCAGTTGCGCCATTCCTCCTGCCCTCTCAATAATAAATTCAGAGACAGGGCGTATCTGTTTCAGCTCCGGAGGTTCAGAATAAGACAGGATTGCCTCAGGCGGCTGGCCGTACCAGAATCCCTCTGCACTCATTTTATCAAACATCTTTACAGCAGGATGATTCCTGTATTGTGAGAATTGTTGTATTACCTCCTGCTTATAAGGGAAATCAAACCTGGTAAGAACCGGTTGTCCATTGAACCCGGTATAATCACTCAGATACATAACAACCGAAAGTAGTTCTATGCGGGGATCAACCTTAACTGTCATTCGACCGGTTGAGTTATTTTCAAGGGCGGAAGCATTTAAACCAACCTGAAAAATAAACAACAGTAAAACAAATAGTAAAAATCTGTATCTTACCATTTAAGAGCTCCATTTAAATAATATCTGGTCTGCATATTTTAAAAGCTTTTATCCTGTGAAAGACCTGATATAACCTTTCTTAATGACCTAAAATATAAACCTGTGGACATAACTTCTGCCTGTATCAGCATTATCTGTGCCAGAATAAAATATGTTATCAAATACAATGAGTTGATTAATTTAAAGGAAAATATAGAAAGAGGTATCTGGAATTTTGAACCAATAACTGGTTTTTAAAACCATTTCATAAACAAATAGAAGTAGCATGTCTTAAATATGCCAGCAGAACAAGACGCTTTTACATGTTCATCCTCGTCATATATGCTATGGCGGGACAAAAAAACACACCGAATACATGAAAAAGGATATGAAAAAAATTTCGTGTATTTCGTGTGTTTCGTGGTTATGACTGAGTTCTTTCTTCTTCCACCCTCTCATGAAGCCACATGGACATCAACTGGGTAGGAGGAAGCCCTTTTTTTCGGGCAAATCTTTTTATCATTGAAATATCATAGGGATCAATGCGTAATGATACTGGCTCGCGAGGTGGTCTTACCGCCTTAAACAGTTTAGCTTCACTAAGAAGTTGTTCAGTCTTTTGAGGGTCTTCAAGGCTTATCTCTTTATCCAGTTTTTCAGCCTCTTTTTTAAGTTCCTTTAATAGTTTGACAGGCAATTTGCTCATTTTTTAATCCTTTTCAGATATGCTTTTTGTGTCCCTGAAGACATTGGAAAAGCTGTTACACAACGCCATACCCCATAATCAGGATAAGGAGCGATAATTGATTCAATAAATAAACCCGATGCATCTGTTCCCCAAAGTCTGAACCTGTATTCTTGAGATTTATTCCCCTTTTTCTTATTTTTTACAGCAAGAGTTGGAAGAGGGCCTTCATTATAATAAACTTCCTCAACCTGTTCGGGAGTTAACCCATGCAATGCAATATGATCAATATTATTTTCATCCCAGTCGGGTATAAGATTTTTATCAGGTTTCAACATGGCAAAATAGTAGCGTAATTTATTAATTACGTCAAGATACGGATATTAACACTATTTATCTTTTTACAAATGCTCTTTGAGTTGTTTGATTTATGAGAAATAGCTTTTTATAATATGGTAACTCATCTATAACTCCCGGTTTTTATTAATATTGAATTAATATGTTTTTGATTTTTTTTTGATGATAGGGTAGTTTATACGCTCTATTATAAGCTGTCACATTTGCACAAGGAGATGAGCTGATGTTCGAATTTACGCGGATGATGAGACTTCCGCCATATGTTTTTGCCGAGGTAAACACCCTCAAGATGCAACTCAGGCACAAGGGTGAAGATATTATTGATCTTGGCATTGGGAACACCCAGAGGACAAAACAGGCTATCAGGGGCATAAAACAGGTTTTATAAACCCTGTTCAATATTAAACGGAGATAAAAAAATGAAACAGGTAAATGTTGGCATTATAGGGTTCGGGACTGTAGGTGCCGGGACCGCGGAGATCCTCCTTGAAAACAGGGAGATCATCAGAAAACGGGTCGGGCTTGATATAGTATTAAAGAGGGTTGCAGACCTTGATCTTGTATCAGACCGCGGCATATCCCTTCCAAAGGGTGTGCTTTCAAATGATTCAAACGGGTTATTGAATGACCCTGAGATAGATATTGTGGTTGAACTGATAGGTGGCATGACAACCGCAAAAAGTTTTATCTCCACCGCCCTTAAAAACGGAAAGCATGTTGTAACAGCCAATAAGGCGCTTCTTGCGGAACATGGGAGCGAACTGTATGAAATCGCCAAAAAGGCAGGCGTTAATCTTGCCTATGAGGCGGCTGTTGGCGGCGGCATGCCGGTTATTGGTGCATTAAGGGATGGGCTTGCAGCCAACAATACCCTTAAGATAATCGGCATATTGAACGGCACAAGCAATTATATCCTTACCCGTATGTCAAAGGAGGGTCTACCCTATGAGGATGCAGTAAACGGGGCAATAAAACTCGGATACGCAGAGGACCCGCCCACACTTGATGTGAACGGTACTGATGCGGCCCACAAGCTTGCCATACTCATCTCACTAGCCTATGGTGTGCCTGCACCCTTCGGGAGCATATACAAAGAAGGCATAGACAGGCTCACACCAGAGGATATCCTGTTTGCCGATCAGTTCGGTTACTGCATAAAGCTCCTCACCATTGCACAAAACCTCGGCGATGAGATAGAGGCAAGGGTTCACCCTGCCATGCTTCCAAAGAACCATATGCTTGCCAACGTCAATGAGGCATTTAATGCGGTCTTTATAGAGGGTGACTATGTAGGCCCCACACTCTATTATGGTCAGGGCGCAGGCAGAATGCCCACCGGAAGCGCTGTTGTATCTGACATAATGGCTATTGCAAGAAAGATAAAAAGCAATGCGGATAAAACCTCTTCTCCTCTTGGGTTTGCCGATTCAGAGGGGCAGACCATAAAGATACAGTCTATAAAGAACCTAAAAACCGCCTACTATTTTAGGTTCATGGCTGTTGATAAGCCAGGTGTGCTCTCAAAAATATCGGGCATCCTTGGTGAAAGGAATATAAGCATATCATCTGTTATCCAGAAGGGAAGAGATGCTGATGGTGCTGTCCCGATCGTTATGCTTACCCATGAGGCATATGAACAGGATGTAACAGAGGCCCTGGCAATGCTTGATAAGCTGGATATACTTAAAGACAGGACAATGATGATAAGGGTGATGGGGTAAAAAACGGTTTACGGTTTTAGGTGTGCGGTTTACGGAATACGGTTTACGGTTAAAACCCAAAACCTTTTTGCCTTATACCTAAAACCGTAGACCGCAGACCGTAAACCCTTCTCAAAAATTATTAAATGAATGAAAGTAATAGAAGATAAAAATGGCTTACAATAAAACAAAGTATCTAGTTTTGGTCGGCGATGGTATGGCTGACTACCCCATTGACGCACTTGGTGGAAAGACCCCCCTTGAGGTGGCCCATACCCCGAACATGGACCTTATTGCCTCATGCCGCACAGGCTGCGTAAGGACAATCCCTGAAGGTATGGAACCAGGAAGTGATGTAGCAAATCTTGCCCTTATGGGTTATGACCCGTCACTATATCACACAGGTAGGTCTCCCCTTGAGGCGGCTAGCATGGGTGTTGAGCTTAATAAAGATGATGTAGCATTCAGGATGAATCTTGTCACGCTCAATAAACATTCAGATGATGAGATAATCATGGTGAGTCACAGTTCAGGGGATATCACTACAGCGGAGTCCACTCAAATAGTAAATGACCTCAAGAGCTGCATGGAATCCAAAGAGATAAGTATCTACCCCGGGGTTGCATACAGGCACCTGCTTGTCTGGGATAACGGCCCTGAAAAGACCCATACAATACCTCCCCATGATGTGCTTGACCAGAACATGGCAGAGTATCTAAAAAGCAATGACCCTGTCGTTAAACTTATCAAAAATTCATGGGCATCACTAGAATCACACCCTGTTAATATTCAAAGGAAAAAGTCGGGATTAAAAGAGGCTAACTCCATCTGGCTCTGGGGACAGGGTAAGGCGCCCGCTATCCCGACATTTAAGGAGCTGTATGGACTTTCAGGTGGGGTTATTTCCGCAGTAGACCTTATCAAGGGTATAGGAAGATACGCAGGGTTTACACCCATTCAAGTTGAAGGTGCAACAGGTTACCTGAACACCAACTACAGGGGCAAGGCACAGGGGGCATTGGACGGCCTAAATACAATGGATTTTGTATTTGTCCATGTAGAGGCACCTGATGAGGCGGGCCACAACGGGAATTATAAAGAAAAGATAGAGGCCATCGAACGCTTTGATAAAGATGTGGTGGGAGTTGCCATTGAGGGCCTTAAAAAATTTAACGACTACAGGATCATGGTTGTGAGTGACCATTACACGCCTGTTATCAAAAAGACCCATACATCTGAACCAGCCCCATTTGCCTGGGCCACCCGAAAGGAGCTTGAGTCACCAAAAGAGGTTAAAGGCTTTTCTGAAAAAACAGCTGTAAAATCCGGCCTGTTGATAGAACCTGGACACAGGCTCATGGCGCATTTTCTGGGTGCAAAATGAAAAAGGCCCTGACAATCGCCGGCTCTGACAGTGGCGGCGGGGCAGGTATACAGGCAGACATTAAAACCTTTACCGCCTTCGGTGTCTTTGGCACATCAGCCATAACTGCACTCACCGCACAGAATACCATTGGTGTACAGGGCATATCAGAGGTTGAGCCAGGGTTCGTAATGCAGCAGATAAAAAGCGTGCTGGATGATATTGGAGCTGACGCTGTAAAGACAGGCATGCTTGCAAACCCCGCAATAGTAAAGGCTGTTTCAGATACATTAAGGGAATACAGTATAAAAAATATTGTGGTTGATCCCGTTATGATAGCAAAAAGCGGTGATGCCCTGCTCTCAAAGGCGGCATGCAACACGGTCATAAAAAAGCTTCTTCCCATAGCCACTGTGGTAACACCCAATATCCACGAGGCAGAGGCAATGGTTGGTATCAGGATAGAGAGTATTGATGATATGAAAAAAGCAGGCGTAATGATAAAAGAAATGGGGTGCGGTTTTGTAGTTATAAAGGGCGGGCACATGGAAGGAAAAGATCCGATGGCAACAGATGTGGTCTTTAATGGCAAAGAGCATCTTCTGCTTTCAGAAAAACGCTATGAGACCATGAGCTGTCACGGTACAGGTTGCACATTTTCAGCGGCTATAGCCGCAGGGCTTGCAAAGGGATATCCTGTTATCAAGGCCATAGAGCAGGCAAAGGCATTTATAACAGCGGCTATCAGAGACAGTTTCAAAATCGGTAATGGCCACGGCCCAACCAACCATTTTACAGGCATGAAGACGGGGTGGTAAAAATGATCATTTCGCTTATGGCCGCAAGGTCAGCAAATAATGTAATAGGAAACAATGCGGATATACCCTGGAAGGCAGAGGGGGAGCAGCTCCTCTTTAAGGCCATGACATACAACCACTGGATACTTGTGGGGAGAAAGACGTATGAGGCAATGGGGAGGCTCCCAAACAGAAAATATGCCGTCATTTCCGGCTCATGTGAAGAAAAAACAGGCGAAGATCTATGTTTCTTTAAAACAATAGATAACGCGCTGAAATACCTTTCAAATGTTACAGACCTTGTAGTTGTCTCAGGTGGTGGACAGATCTATGCTGGCATGATATCAAAGGTGGATGTTATACACCTCTCTGTTATCCACTGTGAGGTAAAGGGTAATGTATTCTTCCCTGATATTCCAAAAGGATTCAAGATGGTATTCTCGCAGGATTTCAAATCAAATATTGATTATACATATCAGATATGGACAAAGTAATTAAAGCGGCTCAGAGGCTTAAATGAGTGAAACTCAACGAATGGATATACCGATAGAAAAGGCAGCATCAAAAAATCTCAAGCGTGCCTATAACATCATGCATGTAGGCACAAACAGGCTTTTTAAAAATACCGATATAACCGTGGCACAGTTTGACCTTATGGAGACCATTATGCTCTCTAAAGACCAGGCGCTCTCCATACAGGATCTTACAGAAAAAACAGTATGCCTTCAGCCCAATATAACAAGGATGGTTGCCGAGCTTGAAGGCGCAGGTCTGGTGATGCGCAAAAGCGGAACAGACCGCAGGATAGTAATGGTCCAGCTTACCCCAAAAGGGGCGGAGGCGGTTGCGGCGATACAAAAACCCCTGTTTGAATTCCATCTCTCTCAATATAAGAATTTAACAACAGAAGAACTTCATCTTTTAAATGATCTGCTTGAAAAATTAGTACAGCCCTGACTGTGTAACAATATCAATACGTTATATCTTTTTAACACAATTAAATTGACACCACTAGTGCCTCTCAATTAAGATTTACCAATTCCGAACTTCGATAATGTCCGGGCATAATAAATTCTTTTAAAATCAACAAGATATAGACGGAGGGCATCAATGAAAGAACAATCTAATACATCCTTTACCCTATCACCGGCAGTGCTGGAATATATCGATAAATGGAAGGATAAACCCGGCAATCTCATTATGACGCTTCACAAGGTACAGGAAGAATACGGGTATGTCCCCAGAAGCGCCGCACTTCAGCTCACTGAACTTCTTGATATACCTCTGGCAAAGATATACGGGGTGCTGACCTTTTATCACCTGTTCAAACTTAAAAAACCGGGGAAATATCTAATACAGGTCTGCATCGGCACTGCATGCTATCTTAATGGAGGGGAGGATATCCTGCAGGAGCTGGAACATATCCTGGGCATAGGCGTTAATCAGACAACACCCGATGAACTCTTTTCAATAGAGGCAGTACGCTGTATAGGCTGCTGCGGTCTTTCACCTGTCATGAATATAAATGGTGAAATATTCGGTAAATTGAAAAAGGAAGATCTTGCAAAGATCATTGCACAATATACAAAATAACTCTCCCGGAGGGAATCATGTCAAAACTGAACAGAGAACAATTCAGAAGCCTGAGAGAAAAACTGAAGGCAGTAAATGAACAGCAAACCGAAATCATAGTGGGCCTGGGGTCATGCGGTATAGCTGCCGGTGCAGCCAGGACTTTTGATGCCTTTCAGAAGGAGATAAAGGCAAAAAGCCTTACAGGGGTGGTACTTCGCAGGACCGGGTGCATGGGGCTTTGTGCATCCGAACCTACAGTAGAGATAAAGGTCCCCGGTATGGCAGATATTATCTATGGATGGGTAACCCCCGAAGTAGCCCGTGATATCGTACAGAAACATGTAATGAGACAGATACTTGTCAGCAACTGTATACAGGACAAGACCTTTAAGGATATTTTAAAGGAAGGAGAATAGCGTAAAATGTCATTCAATAGATATATTCTAATATACCGTGAGTCGGATGCAGGCGTTGACAAGAATGAAAATCTGTTTGATGCCTTTATGAAGGAGCTGGGTGAAAAAGATCCTTCCAACTCCGTTCAGGTGGTTGACGCAGTCATGAACGGCAAGGCTGATCCGGACAGCACCCTTGTAAAGATCATACCGGATAACATCTATTTTAAATGTAAAGATCCAGTTGATGCTATAAAAATAGTTGATGATTTCATAATCAAAAACAACCCGGTTAAAAAGCTTGAGGCCGCAGCAAATAATATTCAGTACAGGATAGTACTGAGGAATTGCGGGGTGATCGACCCGGAAAACATAAATGAGTATATTGCCAGAGAAGGGTATTCTGCCCTTGAAAAGGTGTTATTTGATATGACACCCGATGAAGTAATAGCCGAGATAAAAAAATCAGGTCTCAGGGGCCGCGGCGGGGCAGGTTTTCCAACTGGCAATAAATGGGCCTTTACCCAGCAGGCGGTTGGAGATGTCAAATATGTTGTCTGCAATGCTGATGAAGGCGACCCAGGGGCATATATGGACAGGAGCACACTTGAAGGAGACCCCAATTCCATAATTGAGGCAATGGCGATCGCAGGCTATGCGGTAGGGGCCAGCAAAGGTTATATATATATACGCGCCGAGTACCCCCTTGCCATAAAACGGCTTGAGATAGCCATCAGCCAGGCAACCGAAATGGGGCTTATGGGCAAAAATATCATGGGAAGCGATTTCAGCTTTGAAATAGAGATCCGCTACGGGGCAGGCGCCTTTGTGTGCGGCGAAGAAACGGCCCTTCTCGCTTCTCTTCAGGGAGAGAGGGGCATGCCAAAACCAAGGCCGCCTTTCCCGGCAGTAAAAGGACTGTGGGGTAAACCGACAGTAATTAACAATGTTGAAACCCTTGCAAATATTCCGGTTATCATTATAAAAGGCAGTGACTGGTTCAACAGAATAGGAACCGAGAAATCAAAGGGCACAAAGGTCTTTGCTGTAACCGGAAAGGTGAAAAATTCAGGACTGGTTGAAGTGCCTATGGGTACGACCTTAAGGGATATCATCTTTACAGTAAGCGGCGGCATAGGAAATAACAGAAAATTCAAGGCGGTGCAGACCGGGGGGCCATCCGGAGGGGTTATCCCTGAAAAATTCCTTGATACGCCTATAGATTATGAAAATCTTGTAGCGCTTGGCTCCATGATGGGGTCTGGCGGTATGATCGTCATGGATGAGGATGACTGCATGGTGGATGTCAACAAGTTCTACCTCCAGTTTTCAGTGGATGAGTCATGCGGGAAATGCGCACCGTGCAGGCTCGGAGGCAGACAGCTCCTCACCTACTTACAGGACATTGCAAAGGGAAATGGCGATCTTAAGGATATTGACAAGATGAAACGCATAGGCAATGCCATGCAGAAGGCATCCCTGTGCGGTCTTGGCCAGACCACAAGCAATCCCATACAATCCGCATTGAAATATTTTTATGATGAGTATGAAGAACATATTGTACATAAAAAATGCAGGGCAGGTAAATGCCTTGAATTGCTGACCTATACCATCAACCCTGAAAAATGCTCCAGATGCGGCATATGCAAAAGGGTCTGCCCGGCATCGGCTATAAGCGGAGACAGGGAATCAGGGTTTGCTATTGACAACGCCGTCTGTATCAAATGCGGCGAATGTTACAACAGATGTAAATTTGACGCAATAGACAGGGGATAAGTTATGACCGAGACAAAAATGATCAAGGCAAAAATCAATGATATACCGGTAGAGGTGCCCGCAGGAACAACAATCCTTGATGCAGCACGGAAGATTCATGTAAATATACCGACACTGTGCAAGCATCCTGACCTTAATGCTACTGCCGGCTGCGGCATATGCATAGTCAAGGTAAAGGGCTCTAACAAGCTTTTAAGGTCATGCTGTACTGACATCAGTGAGGGCATGGAGGTCACCACCCATGATTCGGAGATAATACAGGTCAGGAAGACCGTACTTGAACTGATCCTCTCAAACCATCCGGATGACTGCCTCCATTGTGGAAGAAACACAAATTGTGAACTGCAAAACCTTGCCGCTCATTTTGTAATCAGGGGGGTACCATTTCACACCTATAAGAATTCACTGCCAAAGGATTTTTCAACGGGTAATATTGTTCTTGTTCCCAATAAATGTATCCTCTGCGGCCGGTGTGTGGATGTGTGCCAGAATATACAGAATGTCTGGGCACTCAACTTTGTCGGGCGCGGCATCTCCACCAGGATAGCCCCGGCAGGAGATATATTACTTGCAGATTCTCCATGTGTGAGATGCGGACAGTGTGCTGCACACTGCCCAACCGGCGCTATAGTTGAGTATGATAACACCTATGATGTATGGCATGCCCTGCATGACAAGGATAAATACTGTATTGTACAGATCGCACCGGCTGTCAGGGTGGCAATAGGTGAGGCATTCGGATATGAACCTGGCGAACTTCTTACCAACAAGCTCTATGCTGTATTGAAAAAGCTGGGTTTTAAGACCGTGTTTGATACCAACTTCAGCGCAGATGTAACAATAATCGAAGAGGCCACCGAATTTGTAAGCAGATTTACAACAGGCGGCACACTGCCCCTTATCACCTCCTGCTGCCCTTCATGGGTAGACTTTATGGAAAAGTATCAGATTGATATGATAGACCATTTCTCTACATGCAAGTCACCCCAGCAGATGATGGGCGCACTCACAAAGACATATTTTGCAGAAAAGGAGGGCATTGATCCCAAAAAGATCTTCATGGTCTCAATCATGCCCTGTACCGCAAAAAAATATGAGATATCAAGAACAAAGGATATGTCAGCATCAGGCATCCAGGATACCGATGCAGTGCTCACGACCAGGGAGCTTTCAAGGATGATTAAACAGTCCGGTATAGATTTCAAGAACCTGCCCGGAGATGACCCGGATCATATCATGGGAGACTATTCCGGCGCAGGAACAATCTTTGCGGCCACTGGCGGCGTTATGGAGGCGGCCATAAGAACCGCATACCATTATGTTACAGGCGAAAACCTCAAGGATGTAAATGTTGAGGCTGTCCGTGGTCTCAAGGGGGTAAAGGAGGGTGTCATTGATATCAAGGGCACAAAGGTAAAGGTGGCTGTTGCCCACGGACTTGGCAATGTGGAATATGTGTTAAACAAGGTTAAAGAGGCAAAATTAAAAGGCGAAGAACCACCATATCATTTTATAGAGGTCATGGCCTGCCCGGGAGGATGCGTTGGCGGAGGGGGGCAGCCCTATGGTGTTACAGACTATTTAAGGACCGAGAGGGCAGCGGGTATCTATAAGGATGATGTAGACCAGGAGATAAGGTGTTCACATGATAACCCCATGATCAAGAAGCTGTATCAGGAGTACCTGGGTGAACCGGGCAGTAAAAAGGCGCACCATCTGCTGCACACCCATTATGAGCCAAAGCCTGTTTATATAAAGTAGTATTAGATTCATATTCAGATAAAAAAAGTGGGGCTGCTTTTAAAAAAAGCAGCCCCACTTTTTTATTTGCTTAAATCTATTTACCTGTCTCAAAGCGGAACTTTTGATCAGGGTCAACAATGGCGAGCACCCTTACAACAGAACCGTCGCCACCGGGCCAGCGCCAGGGTAATGCCATAAAGAAGCATCTCTTACCTGTTACCTTATCAAGGTCGCCGCCTATATTTTCTATACCCGGTATACCGCCCTTGACCATAAGTGTCTTGTGACCGGCCTCCCAGTCAGGGAAATCAACTTTCGGGTCCCTGCCATATTCCTTTTTCCACTCCTCTATAAGGTGAGGTTGCGTTGGGCCAAGACCGTGATCCACAAGCTTTGTAGCAATTGGGTGGTCGTTTGCCTGGTGGCCGTAACCTACCAGTTTGATCTTTTTATCAACAAGCCACTGGGCACCTTCACGATATATGCCGCAGCCATATGCAAAGTATTCGTCAGTATCGGCCCATTTGTGATGAAAACCGGTATTGATCATTACAATATCACCCTCCTGTATCTTCGGGCGTGCATTTTCAAGATCCTCTGGTGTGATAACACCCCACTTGCCTTTGGGTATAGAGACTGCCACACCTGTGCCGCAGAGCCGCCACAGAGGGTAATCGTTGATGCTGGGTGTATTTTCGGTTACATGAATAGGCGCATCCATATGGGTGCAGCGATGCATGATACCCTCCCATCTTACTTCATACAGACCGTCCTTGGCATGGAATTTATTTACCGACACATTAACACTTGGGGTCGATGGCCATTCAGGCATGAATTGATGGAACGGATGACTCAAATTATATATTTCAAGGCTCATTATATCCTTCCTTTCCTTTAAGATTATTCTTTACCAGATGGAATCTGGAAACAGCCGCTTGGATCGCACATGGCCACTACCCTTACAGGGCATGCGTCACCATATTTGAATTTCCAGGGCATGGCAGTGAGTGTTACCCTCTTACCAAGTAACTCATCCACATCCCCGCCGATCTGCTCAACAGTCGGAATATTGGCGCCAAGGAGTATCTTGTGTGCCACATTCCATTCACCATGCTCTTTTTTGGGGTCCTTTCCTGTTACCTTCTGATATTCACCTGCCAGCCGTCTCATGGCAGGTCCGCCGCGATGTGGCCCCAGTGAAGTGGCAAGGGGGTGATCTATCTGCTGGGTATCAACCATAACCATCTTTACGCCCTTATCAACAAGAAACTCAGCGGCATCCCTGGTAAGGCCCGGGGATTCGCCATAGTATTCCAGTGCATCTGAGTATCTGTGATGCCATCCGGTTACAATAACGACTATGTCATCCTTTTTAACCTCAGGCTTTGCAGCCTTAAGATCAGCGGCTGTAATGGTATCATAACTGCCTTTGGGAATACTCAGGACAACGCCGTTACCGAAAAGCCGATCTTCCGGGATCTCTGAGAGATCCGCGCCGCGCTGTATCATATGGATAGGGGCGTTCATGTGAGTACCGGTATGCATTACAGTATTTATTCTCCATGCCAGTACGCCATGCTGGGCATGTTTGACAGCACGTACCATCTTTACATCTTCCTGCCCTGGGTATGAAGGCACGCCGTGTCCCCATACATGACTCAATTCATACAATTGGAACCCTGAATAGGGGTCAGTAACAAAAGACATATTTACCTCTCTTAAAATAAAGTTTATGTTTAACGACACCTGTTAAGAGGCTGTCGCGCCACCATCTATAAAAATTGTCTGCCCTGTGACAAACCCTGACGCATCTGAAGCAAGAAAGACCACCGGCCCTACCATGTCTTCGACTTGTGCAAGCCTTCCAAGTGGAATCAGCGCCTTGTATTTCTCTGCAAGCTCAGGGTCCTTCTGTATATGAATGGTGCCAGGTGTAATAACCAGAGAAGGACCAATGGCATTAACACGAACATTAAATGGGGCCAGTTCAATAGCAAGGGTCTTTGTAATCAGCTCAACAGCCCCTTTTGTACCGCAGTAGGCTGAATTTCCGCCTGTGTAACCGCGGATGCCGCGTACAGATGATAGGTTGATGATGCTTCCCTTTTTATTCTCCTTCATAAGGCCGCCTACATGTTTACAGCAGATCATTGTTCCCTTTACATTTACATTAAACATCTTGTCCCAGTCTTCCATGGGGAATTCAAGGGCCGGCCTTTTAAGATTAATGCCCATTGAATTAATGCATATATCAATGGTGCCAAACTTTTCCACAACTGCATTGACCATCTTTGCCACGCTTTCTTCGTCAGTGACATTGACATACTGGCCTATTGCATCATTACCAGTCTCTGCCTTTAATGCGGCAGCCTTTTCCTGCAGAATCTTCTCATCTAGCATATCAGCAATAACAACTTTTGCGCCTGCCTTGCTCAAACCGAGACACAGACCGCTGCCAATACCGCCTGCCCCTCCGTTTACCAGTGCGACCCTTCCATCAAGTCTGAAATGATCTAACATCTACATCTCCTCCTAAAAAAATAGATTTAACTGCCATATAATCCGCATATGGCAGTTTTTCTTAATTAAAATTTCATACAGTTATTTCAAACGACTGTTTAAATGTCAAGAGTCTTTTTTTATTTTTAGTTATATCTTAAATATGGTATCCACAAAATCAGGTAATATTTTAGAAAAAATGGAAGGCATAATCAGATGAGCAACAAAAAATGGAGAGTGGCAATCGGCTTAAGCGGTGGTGTGGATTCCTCTGTGACAGCAGCCCTTCTTAAAAGGGAAGGTTTTGAATTATACGGCCTTTCCATGCAGATATATGATGAGGATATAAAGATAGATACGTCCGGTAAAAATGCATGTTACGGCCCTAATAAAGCGAATGATCTCGCCTCTGCAAGTGTAACATGCCAGGCACTGGGAATGCCGTTTCATGTTATTGACCTGAGGCAGGAATTTACTGAAAATGTGATAGAGTATTTCCGATGTGAGTATCTTGCGGGCAGGACACCTAACCCCTGCATAGTATGCAACAGTAAACTCAAATTCGGTCTTATGCTGGATAAAGCAATAGCATCAGGTATTGGTTTTGATAAATTTGCTACAGGCCATTATGCAAGAATAGTTGAAGAAGATGGACGGTACCTTCTAAAAAAGCCGCTGGATATATCAAAGGATCAGACCTATTTCCTTTACTCCTTGTCTCAACATCAGTTGAGCCGCACAATTTTCCCGCTTGGGGAGTACACAAAAAATGAGGTACGCGAGATCGCACGCTATATGGGGCTCCATACATCTAACAGGCCTGAAAGCCAGGACTTTATTTCAGGGGGTGACTATACCCCCTTTTTCAATGAAAATGATATAAGAGGCGGTGATATTGCAGATAAAGAGGGAAAGGTGCTGGGAAGACACAGGGGCATCATCTACTATACCATTGGGCAGCGCAAGGGATTAGGCATAGCTGCGCCTAAACCTCTTTATGTGTCACAAATTGATGTAAAGAATAACCGCATCATTGTGAGTGACCAGTCGGATATCATGTCAAAGGAGATGACAGTTAGGGATATAAATCTGATACCTATGGATACACTTGATAGCCCTGTAAAGGCGGATGTAAAGATCAGGGTGCAGCACAGGGCTTCACCTGCTGTAGTTACAGGTATTGGCGATGGCAGAGCGAAAGTTGTCTTTGACGAGCCACAGCTTGCCATAACGCCTGGTCAGTCTGCTGTGTTTTATGTGGATGACATTGTGCTGGGCGGGGGAGTGATAGAATAAAAGAAAGGCGCAAGGTTCAGGATGCAAGGCACAAGGTTAAAACCTCTTTATAAAACCTTGAACCCTGCGCCCTGTGCCTTGCGCCTTTTACCTATATCTGTAGGGGCACGCCGCAGCGTGCCCTTGTTTGCGTGGGCACAATGTGCGCTGTGCCCTTGTATAACCCGTTTGGGCACGGTGCACCGTGCCCCTACAATCGTTTTAACTCCTAATAACTTTTCGCAAACAGCACCCTCTGTGCGCTCTTTTTACCTGTGAAGATGCATTTGCCCTCTTCACCTGAGACATCAAAGGGTATGTTTCTGATAGAAACGCCATAATCCTTTGCCAGCTCTTCTTCAAGTACCTTTTCGCCGCACCAGTGCGCATAGGCAAACCCGCCATGGATCTCAGGCTGATCAGGGTTTTTTGGGGTAAAGAAGGATAAGAAATCATCTTTGCTATCTATCTTTACTGTATTTTCATCCCTGAATGATGTGGCCTTTGCAAGCATGCCTTTCTGTATATCAGTCAGGATCTCATCTATCCTGTTCAGGAATTCTTCCCTGGCCATGCCCCTTCTCTCTTTTCTATCCTGGTCCCTTCTCCCAACATAGGCACTACCGCTTTCAACCTCTTTGGGGCCTATTTCAACTGTAACCGGCACCCCCTTTTTTACCCATGACCATGCCTTTTCTCCACCCTGCATATCCCTTGTATCAAGCTCCGCACGGATCGGTTCACCGTCATAGGTTTTCGCCTTAATGGCCTTTAACAGGGTTTCACAGTATTCCATGACCTTTTCTCTGTTTTCATCCTTGTGGAGTACTGGCAAAATCACCACATGAAGGGGCGCAAGCCTTGGTGGTACAATCAGGCCGTTATCATCGCTGTGGGTCATGATAAGCCCGCCTATCAGCCTTGTTGATACGCCCCATGAGGTTGTCCATGCATACTCTTCCTTGCCCTGCTCAGATAAAAATTTAATCTGGGATGCCCTTGCAAAGTTCTGTCCCAGAAAGTGGGATGTGCCGGCCTGGAGGGCCTTTCTGTCCTGCATCATTGCCTCTATGCTGTAGGTGGCAACCGCCCCTGGAAACCGCTCAGCCTCGCTCTTTTCTCCCTTTACAGCAGGAATGGCCATGTAATTATGAGCAAAGTCGGTGTATAGATCTAGCATCTTCATGGTCTCAATCTTTGCCTCTTCTTCTGTTGCATGGGCAGTATGCCCCTCCTGCCATAAAAATTCAGCCGTGCGCAGGAATATCCTGGGTCTCATCTCCCATCTTACAACGTTTGCCCACTGGTTTATGAGTATGGGCAGGTCACGGTATGACTGCACCCATTTTGCATACATCTCGCCTATGATAGTTTCTGATGTGGGTCTTATTATGAGGGGCTCTTCAAGCTCACCTGCCGGTCTGAGCTTTCCGTCCGGCCCTGCCTCAAGCCTGTGGTGGGTAACCACCGCACACTCCTTTGCAAAACCCTCAACATGGTCTGCCTCCTTCTGGAGATAGCTCAGGGGGATAAACAGGGGGAAATAGGCATTAACATGCCCTGTCTCCTTGAACATGCGGTCAAGATGTTTCTGTATATTCTCCCATATGGCCCATCCCCAGGGCTTTATTACCATGCACCCTCTAACAGGGGAATTCTGGGCCATGTCTGCTGCCTTGATTACCTGCTGATACCATTCAGGATAGTTCTCCTCCCTGGTAGGTGTTATTGCTGTCTTCTGTTTGTTACCCATCATAAGCTCCCAAAAATTAGTTTTTTACTATAGCTGTTCTTAACCTGGTTGACCCGTTTGCCGGCTCAAGATCCATAAACCTTAGCTGAACCCTTTCAGTACCGTTCCACCTGTTTATTTCAGGGATATAGACCATGTTAATCAGACTCCCCTGCAGGGCACCTGACGTGCCTGCAAGGTTGAAGCCTATGGCATCATGCACGGCATCCCCCTGCCTTACCCTGAGCTTAAGGTGATTATCACCTACAACCCTTGAATCCATTACCTCAAGGTTACCCGAATAGAACACCGGTTCAGGGTTGCCGGAACCAAAGGGCTCAAGGGTATGAATGTCATTTACACTCTCCATTGTCAGCTGACTTAGCCTGAGGCGGTCATCAACAATAATAGCAGGTACAAGATCTTCATCTTTGAGTGTTACTGTGGCCAGCGCTTCAAGTTCGTTAGCAAGGAGCTCTATATTCCTGCTTTCAAGTGTACAGCCCGCAGCATGGTAATGGCCCCCGAATTTTTTAAACAGGTGCTTTAGCCTGGTTAATGACTCATGAAGATTAAAACCATCTATGCTCCTGCCTGAGCCTGATGCTATGCCGTTTTTTACAGTCAAAACGATGGTTGGCCTGTGGTATTTTTCAAGGATCTTTGATGCCACGATCCCCAGTACCCCCTTGTGCCAGCCCTGCTTTGAAAAGAGGAGTGTCCTTTTACCCTCTATCCCCATTGAAGGTATAATATTTGTCTCGATATCCTCTACAATCGCCCCTTCAATCTTCTGCCGCTCGCTGTTCATGCTGTCCAGCTTCATCGCGGTATTCAAGGCGCTAGAGTAGTTATCTGTAACAAGAGAGAGAATGGCTGCCCTGTTATCGCCTATGCGTCCGGGCGCGTTAAACCTTGGGGCAAGTTTGAATGCAATATCTGCTGCCGAAAGAGGCTGGTTCTCAAGACCGCATATCTTCTTCATTGCCTCGATACCGAGCCATCTTGATGACCTGATGGCCTCTATCCCGGCTGTGACTATAATCCTGTTCTGGCCGGTAAGCGGCACCATATCCGCTATTGTGCCAAGTGCAACCAGATCAAGGTAGTGCCTCAGATCAGGCTCTGGCACCTTTTTGAACCACCCCCTGTTCCTTATGCATTGCCTGATGCCTGCCGCCAGAAAAAAGGCAACGCCTACACCAGCCAGAGACCTGAATGAAAATGCTGAATCGGCCCGGTTCGGGTTGATCACAGGACATACAGGCGCAAAATCTTCGGGTATCTGATGGTGGTCTGTCACCACCACCTCCATGCCCAGGGATTTCGCATACTCTATCTCCCTTTTATTGGATACACCGCAATCCACAGTGATAACAATCCCTACGTTCTCTTTGTGAAGCATCTCTATGGCCTGAGTATTCAGGCTGTAACCCTCATCGATCCTGTCCGGGATATAATAGAGCACAGGGATGCCAAGCTCCGCAAAAAAGTTAAACAGCAGCGCAGTGGCAGTAAGTCCGTCAGCATCATAATCTCCGAATATGGCAATTTTAACCTGCCTTTCTATTGCAGAGATGATGAGGGCTGTCCCCTCCTCCATATCCTTTAAGAGCATCGGGTCAATAAGCCCTGACAATTTTGGAAAAAGAAATGTCTCTATATCCTTTGGGTTCAATATGCCGCGGTTTATTAAAAGCCTTGCCTTTACTGCTGAGATGCCTGTTTCACAGGCGAGTTTCTGGCTGTTTTCGGAAGATGGCAGCAATCTCCATATCTTTTCTGTCATGTTAAACTTTTAAACTTTCAAGAAGTTTTTCCACCTTTTTAATATCTACAGGTGCATCGACCTCAATGGAGTCATAATCCGTTTCAACCACCTTTATCCTGAAACCGTTTTCAATGGCCCTGAGCGGTTCAAGTTTTTCTGTATTTTCGAGCCTTGCTACCGGAAGCCTCTTAAACTCCAGAATAAACCTCTTTCTGTAGGCATAAAAGCCAAGGTGCTTATAATAATCCTGTACCGGAGGCATATCACGGTAAAATGGGATTGCGCAGCGTGAAAAATAGAGGGCAAACCCATTATTATCGGTTACCACCTTTACAATATTGCTGTTATTGATCTCGGATGGATCGCTTATCCTGTACTTTACAGTACTCATGGGGATGGTTTTATCATCAACAAGGGGCTTTACCATCTGTGAGATAATGGAAGAGCTGAACAGAGGCTGGTCACCCTGGATGTTGACTACAATATCATCATCATTAAGCCCAAGTATTTCTACTGCCTCGGCGATCCTGTCAGTGCCGGATGGGTGATTTTTGGATGTCATGACTGCCTTACCCCCAAAACCCTTTACGCTCTCCATTATTCTTTCATCGTCTGTCACCACATAAACATCCGAGATGTCAGGGCATTTAAGGGCACAGCTGCATGCGCGCTGAATCATAGATTTGCCTGCTATCATGGCAAGGGGCTTACCCGGAAACCGGGTTGAACTGTATCGTGATGGGATAAAAGCTGTTATAGACATAATTATTTTATTTAAGTAAAATAAGATTAATAATAATTTTTACAATTTAAAGATTGGTATAAGGTTTTCGGTCTTTAAAAACCGTACACCTCAAACCTTAAACCGTAGACCCGTAAATACAACAACATATTTCTAACACTGAAGAAAAAATCATTATTCGACAAACCCCGTTTAACCAACCGTATATGTCGCACATGCATTGTCAGATTCCCAGGCTGTTACCCTGCTTACCCTGATCCTATTATCGTTAATTCCCTTTGATATCTCATCAAAGATAAATTTTGCGATATTCTCTGACGAAGGGTTTATTTCTGTAAAACACTCGATCTCATTCAAAAACTTATGGTCAAGCCTCTCAATGATTTCGTTTGTATGATCTTTCAGGATCTTGAAATCGACAAGCATACCACATTCATCCAGCTTTTCACCCTTTACAAACACCTCTATCTTCCAGTTGTGTCCGTGAAGGAATTCACATTTTCCATGATAGTTCCTCAACTGGTGGGCCGCACCGAATTGGGTTATTATCTTTAATTCATACATGGGTAAACCTCTATTTTTTTGTTACATACTATTACATACTAATACCATGCCTGACAGGTTCATGACCAGGCGTAAGGCACAAGGCGCAGGGCACAGGATGCAGGGCGCAAGGATATCAAGCCTCGGGATCTGCGGGTTTGCCGCATTCGCAGCATTTTCCGTCTATAATAATCCCGGTACAGGCGCCATCAGGGCAGAGTATTCTGTCATCCAAATCCAGGCCGTCAACATCTTCTTCTGACATCCCGGTGACTTCATCCTTGAGTTTATATCCGCAATTGATACAGAAGTTGCCTTCCTCTGGAGTCGATTCACCACATCCGGGGCAATCGACACCCTCTATCTCATGGTTGCATTCACGACATTTTATAATCATATCAGACCCTTTATTAAGGTTAATTTTTATGCAAAAAGTATTGAATTAATAATATATTACAGCGCAATATGTCAATCCCTGATATGTCACCTTTGAAAATTAAACATATTGCTCTTTTTCATAGGGAGAAGCTTCTGGCGGTATACCGGGTAATTATTCCGGTAATACCGCCTTTTCTTTTGACAATAGTATGGTAATAATTTTGATTAAGAACACTTATCCCATTTCTTCTCCAAATTACCCTTTTAATTTGGAAAAACCCTAAAAATGCCCCAATTCTTATGACCAATATTTCGGCAAAAAGTATGATAGTATTTTGGCAAATCACACGTAAGCTAGCCCAACTTCCGCAGTTAGAGAGGTATAGAACAGCTAACTAATTGAAATTACTAGCTGCGGATTAAAATTGTGCCACTACA
>JAFGFM010000038.1 GCA_016931115.1 Deltaproteobacteria bacterium
AAAAGCCTGTTTCAAATGAAACAGGCTTTTTTCATTTAATCTTCAAAAAACAGTATCTAAAAGATATGGCCTACTATATTTACATAATCCAGTCCGAACTTGATGAGAGTTATTATGTCGGTTCTACGCAAAACCTTGAAGCAAGGTTAGAAAGGCATAATTAAGGCAGGTCACAATACACAAAAAGCAAATGCCCCTGGAAAATTGTTTTTTTTGAAGAATACCCTCATAAAATCAAAAGGGTTTAACGCTTCACAGTATTAAACCCTTTTGTATTATGTGTAAGGTATTAGTGTATTTTTTTACCTCTTTGTATCAGTTTAAAAACAATTTTCTAACCATGCCATTCCCAACTAAAGAGGATAGTATTTTGTAATTATTATTTTCACGTCTAATGCGACCAGCAATAATAGACGGATGTATATCCGCTTTTGAAGCTAAGTCAAGGATATGTATAGGGTCACAAGTTCTACGTGCCGGGTGATCATTCCAAAGCAGGCTTGATATCAATGATTCACTAGCTAAAGAATCTGCTTCATTCTCAATTTCATCTTTAGTATTTTTTAAATCAAGGTCATCGATAATGCATTGATCTTCTGAATCGTGTACATGCCCTAAAACTAAATGAGACAGTTCATGTGCTAGTGTAAACCAGAAATTATCTAGTCTATTGTATCTTAAACTCATTGCTATAATTGGTTCACCTTTTCTATTTAACAAAGCAGCCCCATCTAAATATGTTTGTTTGAAATGAGGAACTATAACCATTTTTATTCCTTTATTTTTCAGAAATTCCCTTGCTTGTAAAGGACCATCTGATAACACACTAAAATAGGCCACCTTTTCGATGAAGTCCTTGCCAAGTATTTCAGTTGTAAATTTCACTTCAGTGTCAATTATTTCAGATTGAGTCTTGGCTCTCAATATCCAAGCATCGATTGCATATGGATCGTCTTTATCATTACGGCGAGCACCTTGTCCATTGCTAAGGGTTTAGGTATCCGAGATATTACTCGTCTTAAAAAATTGTATGGTCCTGGGAATTGGAAGAAAATGAAGGGAATTGCCCATATTTGTCTTTCATCGGGAAAAATCAAGTTAGCCGAGCTTCATTGGTATGAGGCTCATGGTATTGGTAAAAAGGAAATAAAACGTAAAAGGTATTTGGAGTAAAAAAATGCAAGAAATAAAACAAAATTTGTCGGAGTTTGTTGTGTGCATAAATAACTCGGATTATCCTGTATCTTTGGAACTTCATAAAATTTACAGGGTAATAGCTGATAAAGATGTTGAAGATGAAGGTGATATCCGTATCATTGATGAAAGTGGAGATGATTATATCTA
This sequence comes from Deltaproteobacteria bacterium, assembly GCA_016931115.1. GTDB lineage: Bacteria > Desulfobacterota > DSM-4660 > Desulfatiglandales > HGW-15 > JAAZBV01. The sequence continues at coordinate 1,345 of JAFGFM010000038.1, forward strand.
CTCTTCCTCTTATTTTGTGCCTATCCAGGTCCCTCAAACAGTTGAAGAGTCTTTACTCAGAGCATCTTAACTTAAATGTGTGCTAAACAATTCACTGGTGCGGACGCAAAAAAAGCTGCGCCGCACATTTCGCAGTTAAAATTGCCTCCCAAATATCAGGAATGGGTTGATGCAAGAAATCGTAACTATCTATCTCATGCCCATATCCAAATGGCTCGGGAAACAGGTTTGAATCCAAAGAAGCTTGGAAAATTGGTTAACCACAAACAGGAACCATGGAAAGTTCCGCTTCCAGAATACATTGAAGAGCTGTATTTTAAGCATTATAAAAAGAGATCACCGGAAAACGTTATATCAATTGAACAACTGGTAAAACTCAAAGCCCCCAAAAAAAACAGAGAAAAAGAAAACCAAGAGGCAAGAAAAAGCCAATGAGTAAAAAAATATTCTTATGTTTTGTTTCTTTCTTGTTTATTCTTTTATTTCAGAGTCGAGTATAGAGGCATCAGAATTGATCGGTCAATCATGGGCTCCAAATTGTGAAAAATTAAAGAAGGATTTCCTATTTGATAAAAGTCTTAATGTCGTATTTTCTGAAAAGCCAAATCTTCAAAACAAACAACCTTTGTGGACAATTCGCTGGAATAATCTTGAAGTGCCCATCCCTATAGTTCCATATAAGGATATTTATATTTTACCGAATAATAATAATGAATATGAAATATGGTTACAGACTGCTGATGGTGTGAGAATATCGCTAATTACTGGTAAAGACACACTAATCGAAGATTTTTTGCGAAAGAAACATACAATGGGAGAATTAATTTCAAAATCAAAAGGTGTTTTATTTACAAAAGAGTTGTTTGGAGGGCCTGTAAAGATGTCTGCTATTATGAAACTGGCTTATAAAAGTACTCCTGACCTCTTAACCTGTATAGAAAAGAATCGTATCAATGAATCAGCCATTGCATCAGCGTTGATTTTGAAAGATACTGCGACAGATAATCTGGGGGCAGTCTATGAAGGCATAGGTGAATATGATGGGTGGATGACCAAAAGTAATAATGATAATGAAATTGAATTTTCCCTCTTTGTAATCTCTGATAATTCGGATCAATTGTTTAATATTAACTATAAAATGGCTGAAAATAGCAAATTTGAATATCTGCCTTTCTATGTCGGTAGTAAAAAGAAGGATGAAAAAGAAACCACTGGGTGGCTGGTTGCATTAAATAAGGCAATTGAAACTCGATCAAATGATGACTGGAAAAAATTTATTTCTATTGCAAAGGAAATTGGTATAAGTGAGAGAAGTATCGCAAAGACAAGCGAAAAATTAAAAATAGGCCCTTAACCCACATCAACAGCAGGTTTGTGCAAACGACAGGGCCAGATGGTTACGCGGTGTATAAGGAGTGGTATATGGACTTGACCATAAAAAACACTTTCACTGCAAAATGGACGAAATACTTTAAGCGCAGTGAACTTCCAATCGCATGTTTCTATTCAGATGATCTTTGTAGCGCTGAATTTCCTGATGCGCCCAAACCTAACAAACATGGCCTTACCTGTCTTTTCTGCCAGCTGGCCCCTGTCCGGATTGGCAAGGCCCGCGCCTTTAACCAGGATAACCTTGGCTGCTGGGGGTCAAAGGGTTTACTGGGCTTTATACCCGCTGGAGCTAACGAGCAGACAATCAATTTTATGGTTAATGTTGAGAGATATAAAAAGAGCCCTGCCCATGTGGAAGCCATGTTTAAGAACAGCCCCCCAGTAAAGGCAAAAAAGAAATACCTGATTTTCAAGCGCTGGGATTTATTAAACGATAATGATGATCCGCAGGTTGTGTTCTTCTTCTGTACCCCTGACGTCTTATCCGGGTTGCATGCTCTTGCAAATTACGACACAATGACACCCCATGGGGTCATAACGCCATTCTGTTCTGGTTGTGAAATGCTTATCGTTTTTCCCATGAAAGAGCTGGAATCCGAAGACCCAAAAGCGGTCATCGGCCTGCTTGACCCGAGTACCAGGGCATGCGTAAAACCAAATCTGCTGAGCTTTTCAATCCCATGGCCCAAATTTGTTTCTATGCACGCAAATATGGATGATTGCTTTTTAAACACCTATATCTGGGAAAACCTTCATAATCGTCTTGGATAGAAGTGTGCTCTTCGGTGAAATAAGGTTAAAAAGTCAATGATATTAAATTGTTGACAGCGCATACATATAGCTGTATATTGTATGCAGGAGTGTGTGCTATGCCATTATTACAGGTTCGGGAATGCCCCGAGGATATTTATAAGAAAATTGCCCTTGTTGCCAAAAAACAAAACCGTACAATAGCTCAACAAGTTGTTGTTTTATTGGAAAAAGGTTTAGGGCAAGAACAATCAAATATTGAACGACGGAAACAGCTCCTCGTAAAAATCGGAAGCCGGAAAATACTTGATGATGCAAAATTGATTGATGAGATAAAACTCATTCGTGAGGACCGTGAAAGATGATAACTGTACTCGATGTCAGTGGCGCAATCCAGGTCCTTCTCCAGAAAGAAAAAGGTTCTATGTTTGATGAGAAAATAAAAAACTCTTCATGGGTGATAGCCCCGGACTTATATGTTTCAGAGATATCAAATGTTCTATGGAAGTATTATAAGGCAAAGGTAATAACGCATGAAAATTGTATTCATCTAGTTGAAGATGGATTAGATCTGGTCGATGACTTCATTGATGTGAAAGAATTATGGAAAGAATCTCTTGGTGAAGGGATAAAAAACAATCATTCAATATATGATATGTACTATGCCATCTTAGCTCGAAGAAATGATGCGACTCTAATTACCAATGATGGCGCGCTTGCTGATATCTGCAAAGAATTAAAAATATCCATTTGTTATTAAAGGCCCTCGCCATCTCTTTGTTCATGCTTGAAAAATAAATGAAAAAGCAGTATATCAACGATGTTTTATATTTTTCCTCCGGAATGTATAGCATACTGGGATTGTTAAATTGATTGCAGCAAAACCATTTCACTGGGATGCCATTCATGGAATTTTTAAATGTTCAGTTTCAAATCATCCAACCCTTTATAGATAAAGAGAATACGAAGAGGAGTGGAACGGGCTGGGTGATTTTTTATGGTCAGGCTGGTATGAACCGGTCAAGAGGCTTGAGAGATAAAATAATATAAAAGCAAAAGGAGAAACAATATGAGAAAATCAGGTATAGTTTTTTACTTTATGGCTGTTTGTTGTATTTTTCAGGTTGCTGCCTTTGCAGATGGTTCCAGCAATAAGGCCATATCAGTGTTTAAGGAATATCGAAAATTAAACAGCGAGATGGGTGCTGCATTCATGTCCGGCGATGCTGCTGCACAAAAGGAAAAGGGCGCACTGCTTGATGTTAAAAAGGAGGAATTTGACAGCATCCTTAAGACACTTGCAGGGGATTATTGCGCAGCCCCTAAAACCGATTTATTGAAAGAGTATATCAATACATTAATAAGCATAACAGATGAGTATCCCACATATGTATTTGCGGAAATTTTTGCCTGTGACCCTGAGAGCGTTACAAAGGAGATACTTGACCTTCCACCTGACGACCAGAAGAAGATTTGCGAAGACCTGACTTATGGCTTTAAAAATATTGCCTATAAAATAGAGACAAGGCCAGACCATAAACAACTGGTTGAGAAACTTGATAGCCTTAAAAAGACAGTTCGCGACGGTAAATAGTGAATAATGTATTGGTGTTCTATTGATATACCTGTCTTATGGTGATGAATAAAACTATTTAAGGTGACTGATATGAAGGAGATCAGAGGGAAAACAGCGTTTATTACAGGTGGCGGGAGCGGGATAGGCCTTGGTATGGCAAAGGCCTTCACTCAGGCTGGCATGAAGGTGGTTATTGCCGATCTTCGCCAGGATCACCTTGATGAGGCGGTTAGATACCTTGATAAAAAGGGAGATGGGGTTCACCCGATCCTGCTTGACGTGACAGACAGGGATGGTTTTGAAAAGGCCGCTATTGAGGCAGAAAAGGTATTCGGGCCTGTGAGCGTATTATGCAATAATGCAGGTGTTAACATAATCAGGTCAATGGATCAGGCAAAGGATTCCGACTGGGACTGGCTTATGGCGGTCAACCTGGGAGGGGTGTTTAACGGGCTCATGACCTTTATCCCCAGATTAAAAAGACTGGGCTATGGGCATATTGTAAATACATCATCAATTGCCGGTATTGTTGCAGGACCTGGGAACGGTATCTATTCAGCAACAAAATTTGCCATACGTGGATTGTCAGAATCCCTGCGTTATGATCTTGCCCCCTTTGGGATAGGGGTCTCGGTATTGTGTCCGGGGACAGTTGCAACAAATCTGCATGAAAGCGAGGAGAACAGGCTTAAAAGGTTCGAAGGCGGCATTGATGATGAAACCGGTAAGGCAAGGGCCTTTACAAGGCAGGTATTCAGAGAGGTGCTGCCTACAGGTATGAACCCCCTTGAAGTGGGCACCAAGGTTTTACGAGGAATAGAGCGAAATGCTTTTTATATTTTGCCCCACCCTGAGTTTAAGGATGAATTCCAGGAATCATTTGATGAGATTATAAACGCACTTCCCAATGAACCCTTTGACCCTAAACGGGAGGTGTTTGAAAAACAGAGGCGGCAGTCACGCAGGGATGCGCGGTTAAGGGCCGATGAAGTGAAATAGAAAAACAAAGGGACTGGCGCTATTGTGCCGATACCACAAGGTCAATAATAGTAATTGAACCGCCCCTGCCGACAGTGAACTCACCATTTACCGGGCTTATAACCTTCAATGCCTTCTTATCTTTATATACATGGATAATTGCCCTGCTCTCAGGTTTTGCCCCTCCGGGCTGGTTTACCGGGTCATGAACAGGAATATCAATTATATATTTACCCGCACCATTAAGTCCGTCAGAGTCCAGGGCCTGCTGGGTAAAATCCTTACCATCCATTGCTGTAACCCTGAATACAAATCCCTTGCCTGTAGCGGCGTTAAGCAGTTCACCATCAACAGTAACAGATCCGCCTACCCTTACAGGGAGTACAGGGCCTGCTGCGTATGCAAAACCGCAGCATAAGAGTAATATTGCAGTTATATATTTAATTTTCATGCTCTTTTGTAAACCTCTTTCATATACCTACTGCGCCCAGGTGCAGGATTCGTTAGTCTTTATCCAGTAACCCAGGCCAGGCTCCATAAAAACAAGGTCACTGAATTCAGGATGAAGAGGGTCATAAACAAACCATCTATCATTTTTATATGTCCAGATCGAATCCACCTTATCTGCTATTTCCAATATCGCATCGGAAACAGGTATTGCTTCAAAGGATTTGTATCCGGACAGGTTCCACCCCTTTTTAAGTGATATGCTGCTCTGATCAAGCTCCCCTGACACCCTTACCCTCACAGCATCATCACATGACTTTACCCAGTAGCCATGATTAACCTTCATGCTTAAAAAGTCACTTTCCGGGAACATCCCTGCAATATGTATTTGCCATGCATCATAAAAATACCCCCATATGGTTTCAATGCTGTTATAGGCATCCCCAAGCACCATGGGCACAACAGGGTCGTCCGGGCGAACAGGCACTGAGATGAGGTTCCAGCCATTTTTAAGAAACAGGGTGAATTTCCGGTCACCAGGGCTAAAGATAACTGTGTCAGCGCCTGAGAGCTGGCTTTTTCTGTTTAAGGTTGAAAGCAGATAGTTTTTACTATCCCCTGCGGAAATCCCTACTACCGGGGATGTTGCTGAATTACCCTCACCATAATTGAACTCTATCCTTCCATCCCTGTAAAGGATGACCTCCACATTAATATCGCTTTCTGTATAGTAACTTTTTGCGCTCCACCTGAAACAGATTGAATCAGCAGAGGGCATGTGTATATAGATATCATGTTCAGGATGCTCTACAGGGTCTATCTCCAGGTCGTCCCAGAAGGGTGCAATCATGGCCCTTCCCGCAAACAGCTCCTCTGACTTCAGGTATGATGGGTTCGTGCTAATAAAATCAATAAACCCGTTGGATGATATGAACAGCTCTACATACTCTTGCCCGAAAAATGGAAATGCAAAAGGGAGGGTGTATGACCAGGACTGATCATCCCCATGCCAGTTTTGCCTTACGCCACCATTAATGAACCTGTTAACAGAGAGGGTTTCATCATACTTATTTATAACCGTATCAACAGGGATACTTTTACTTGTTCCATTAGGCGTGGTTACAGTAAGCCCACCGCCTATTTCACCCCATGGTGCCTGACAAACAATATGCCTGTTTTCCCATGATATTATGTTCAAAGAGGGGTAGCTGTCGACTCTTACAGATCCATTGGTTTGATTTTCACCAAAGCCATAACCCGATATTGTTATGGCCTCTCCTTCCTGTACCCGATAAGGTGAAACAGAGAATATGCACGGGCCTGAAGCGCCTGACATAAGGGCGGCATATGCATTTATGCGGCCTGAAGATATATTTTTATCTTCGAGAGCGCCCAACACATCAGCCGAATTCATTATCCTTGCCTTTATCTCAAGGGGGCTGATCCCGGGGAATGCCGAAATAATCATGGCGGCAAGGGCTGATACATGAGGGGTAGCCATTGATGTACCGCTCAGGTACCCGTATGTATTACCCGGTTTTGTGCTGTAGATATCCCTGCCTGGTGCGGACACATGAATCCAGTTGCCATAATTGGAAAAGGTTGCCCGGTTGTCATACCTGTCTGTGGCCCCCACTGCTATAATGGCAGGGTTATCCGACGCAGCAGGGTATATTCTGCTGCCTGTGCTATCATTCCCGGCAGAAGCACATATAATTGCGCCCCCGAATGAGGCAATAGTAATCGCATCCCTGACAAGGGTTGACTCCACATAGTCGCCCCAGCTTATATTAATGACCTCTGCACCATTTTCTGCTGCATAGAGAATCGCCTGTGCAGCATCCACGCTTTCAAGAACCCCCTCACCTGACTCGTCCATGTAGGCTGCCCTTACAGCCATAATCCTGCTGTTGTATGCAACCCCGGCAATACCCTTTCCATTGTTTGCAATGGCGGCTATTATACCGGCAACATGGGTGCCATGGCCATGCATGTCAAGCGGGTCATTGTCAGGCTCTTTAAAGTCTTCATCCGGGTTACCTGATGCCCTGTCAACAAAATCCCAGCCCATAACATCATCAATATACCCGTTACCATCATCATCCATATTATTGCCAGGTATCTCATGAGGGTTGTGCCAGATGTTGTCTGCCAAATCTTCATGGGTATAATCCACCCCCGTATCAATTACAGCTATTACAACATCTCTACCCCCGTCAGAAAAATCCCATGCCTCTGGGGCATCTATATCTGCATCATTAATGCCTGAACCACCGCTGTTATTAAGGCCCCACTGCATATTAAAAAATGGGTCACCAGGAACAGCCTTTATGGGTATAATAAAATTTGGCTCTGCCTGGTGCAGCATCTTTTTTGATTTAAAATATGCAAGTGCGTCATAATATGTCATGCCTTCGGGCAAAGAGAGGACATGATAGTTGAGTGCAGCTATATATTTTTTAATGCTGATGTTTGAATCAGTAAGATATTTATTAATCTCTTCCTCACTCAATTCCCTGTTAAAGCGGATCACCATCTCATTTATTACTATGCGGCTATTTTTTACCTCTGTTCCTGAGATATCCCTTTCCGGCGAAGAGGCACCCGGTTCATCCTGCGGGTTGGCCATCTCCTCCTGTTTACCAGGTGTCCCGGATAATTTGGGATCAATTACCCCATTACCCTCCCTGTCAAACGCTTCAGAAGATGATGGAACAACATGCACCTCTGATAAATATATGGCCCCCTTTTCATCCCTTTTATAAATAAGCCCGGTGCTTCCTGCCAGTTTTTTAATGCCATCCTCAAGGGGAATGCCTTTCCAGTCCAGGGTCACAAGCCTTGACCGAATGGCAGGGGTTAAAATAATCTTTACCCCGCTCCTCTTGCCTATCTCTTCCAGTATGGGGCCAAGGGGGCTCTCCTTTGCAATAAGGGTTATCCGGCCATCAACAATATTAAGAAAAAACCTTCCTGAGGAATGCCCAATGGTTAAGGTATCATCAGATCGCCTTGGCGTAATCCCGGATGCGGTAAACTGCACCCCGGAAAGGATAAGAAAAAAAGGGATTATAAAGGCAAAAAAATACTTTTTTTGTGTGCCAATCCTGCTCAAAACTGGTTTTTTCATGTGGTTATTGATCAAGTTTATAAATTTACTCCGCCGGGTTTTTAAGCCTATCTAACCTTATCGGTATAAGGGCTTAAAACCTTGAGTAATTTATTTGTCATTTAATATTCTAAATAATGAGGGATTTCAACAGATTAATAACCGCATCCTTATGGTTGACAAGTAAAAAAAGAGCCCTTTTTCCAGGGCCAAAGAGCCTTTCGCCAAGCTCATAGGAGGTGGCATCAATATATAATGCAAGCATCCTCGGAAAGTTTTTTTTAACCAGTTTTTTTACCTCTCTGTAATAACGTTCACTTCCGTCATTTGCAATAACAGCCAGCCTGGATATCCGTTCATTTCTGGATGCGCCGGTTTTATTATCAGCCTGCACTATCCCTGCCCTTTCAGCCTCAAGTTTTTTATCTGCCTCTTCAAGCCCCTGTATCAATCTATTTGTTCTTCGGGCAGAGTACAGGGCATTTAAAATGGCCTGGGAGAGGCCAAATGTCGGCAGTATGAAGTCACTACCCGGTTTAACAGGGTTTAAATGGCTATTAAGAATCATATGTACCGCTTCTCCTTCCTCACCGGTTTCAAGGGCTTTGGGAAGGAGGGCTTTAGATACGATTTGCCTGTTTATATTCATCTCCATTATTTGGCCTGCATTCTTCTCATTCTCAAATCTACATGTTGCACAAAAGGGGAATATATTATAAAAAAACCCTCTTTTACAGAATTAATTAGCAATTAAACCATTTTACTTGAGAATATAAATATTTTTTTATTGTTAGGCCATGTCCTCATCAAAACCCGATATAACCAGATTACTTGACCGTGTTGAGTTTCACAGTAACTCAATCGCCCTGCTGCCAGCATCATCCGATAAAAACCCCGGAGTTGCCTTTTATATAAAAAATGAAAATACCCCCTCTGGTAAAATTTTCTGTTCCTGCATGCTACAAAAAGAGGGGGCCTGCGCTCATATGCAGGAGCTTAAAGAGATATCCAACGCCCTTATAAAAGAATCCTTTGATACTCTTTTCAGGTCAGGTGCATGGTACAGGGTCGCATCAGTGCTTGCCGAGGGGAACAGTACCCCTGTAAGACAAATCAGCCTGAAAAAGGTTCGGCAAAAATCCAGAGATATCATCGTTGTAACAGATGCAAAAAACAATGAGCTGTTACGTTATTTTTCCAGCGAAAGTGATACCTTAAGGTTTATAGAGCGCTGCATCGGAAGGCCTCAAACTATGGAAGGGGATACCTCCCCTGCCAGGAACCTTGTACTCAGTAACCTGTACCATCAGTCAATGTCAAAAAGCGCCTGGTTAATGATTGAACGAGGATTCAGGACAAGGGGTCAGATGCTGGAAGAGAGTTTCTGGTTCCGTATTGCTTATCATGCATTCAGAGAGGTAGGGAATGACTCATTCACATTAAGCCCTGCTGTTAACGTTAAATCTGGCTGGTTCACTGTTACATGCAATAACAGATATGGTACCCCTGTTTTCAGGATCAACGTCCCTTCAAAGACAGTCAGGATGTGCCTTTTGACCTTTAAGGATCTTTTATTGAATCAGCACGGATTACCGGTAAATCCTGTGCCCCTTAAATCTATCTTCAATGTAACAGATGAAACAGAACTTGATCTTGACGTGCGTCCTTTCATTAAACAGATACAAAAACAGGGCGAATCAAGGTTTTTAAAAGGTAAGGCGATTGAACGCTTCAAATATGATGGCCTCGTATATCTCCCTGAGCCCGGTATTATTGCGGAGCTTGAAATGCCCGGTAAAGAGAGAATATTCAGGGCACCCGTGAAGATGGCCCTTAAAAAATCCGTGCTCCCCTGGTTTAAGGATAAAGATGAATGCGAAACTACTCAAAGTTATACTATCCTTACAAAGGAAATCAAACCGGCCACGATACTGAAGGAATATGAAAGGATAGATTTAACGCCTGAAGCCATTGATAAAAACTTTTGCAGCATTTCAATCAAATACCGTTTCGGTAACAGCGATCTTTCACTTAATAACATACTCAGGGCTGTAAAAAATGGGGAAAGATATATTGTGACGGATAGCGGCTGGGTAGATACAAGGTCGCCTGAAATAGGGGCTATAGCAGATTGTTTTAAGGGTACAGACCCTGACACCGGTTCAGAAGTATTAAGGCTCACAAGAAAGGGGCTGCTCCGCTTCAAAACATCCAGCAGAAACCTTAATGTTATCGGTAATAACTCAAAAGTCGGTGACCTGCTTAAAAATATACTGGCCCTGAAACCATCAAGACCTGTGCCTGTACCTGCGGGATTACGATCAAGTCTCAGGGAATACCAGAAGCTCGGAGCCGAATGGCTTTTCTACCTGTATGAAAATTTTTTTGGCGGTCTTTTATGCGATGATATGGGCCTTGGCAAGACACATCAGGTAATGGCCTTTTTACTTGCGCTGAAAGAACAGCAGGATATTTGCGGGCCATTTCTTGTTGTATGCCCTATGACAGTACTCTCTCACTGGCAGGCAAAGATCAGGGAACATGCCCCCTCTCTAAAAGAAACAGTATATCATGGCGGGGCCCGTGACCTTGAAGAGGCAATCAAGACAGGCAATCTTATCCTTACGTCATACGGGATATTGACAAGGGATATTGAAAAACTAACAGAGATATATTTCCCTGTTATTGTATTTGACGAGATCCAGCATATCAAAAATTCTGAAACAAAGGCACACAGGGCAGCAAGACAGATCAATGCAGGCATCAAAGTGGGCCTTACAGGGACACCCATAGAAAACAGGCTGGAGGAACTCAAGGTGCTCCTAGACCTGACTGTTCCGGGTTACCTGGGTTCTGACACGGATTTTTACCTTCGATATATCAGGGCAATACAGGAGCAGGGGAAAAAGGAAAGGAAGGAAGAGCTTGCCAGGGTTGTCTCCCCATTTATCCTCCGTCGCCTCAAAACAAGTGTATTAAAGGAGCTGCCAGAAAAAATAGAGGATGTGCTGAGATGCACCCTCAGCAAAGAACAGGTCCTGCTCTACAGGAACGCGGTTGAATTAAAAGGTGCCGGGCTTATTGATACCCTTAAAAATGGCAGGGCATCTGTCCCCTACATACATATCTTCGCACTCTTGAATCTGCTCAAACAGATATGTAACCACCCTGCCCTTATTGAAAAGTCCCCTGAAAAATATGAAAGATATGAATCAGGCAAGTGGGAACTCTTTAAGGAAATCTTAAACGAGGGGATAGAAAGCGGTCAGAAGGTGGTGGTATACAGCCAGTATCTCGACATGATTAATATCATTGAAAGATATCTTGCCAAACAGGGTACCGGATTCGTCTCTCTTACCGGGAAGAGCCGCAACAGGGGTGATATCATAAAAAAATTCAGTGATGACCCTGATTGCAGGGTCTTTATCGGAAGTCTCAAGGCAGGCGGGGTTGGTATAGACCTTATTGCCGCATCTGTGGTAATACACTATGACAGGTGGTGGAACGCCGCTAAGGAGGATCAGGCAACAGACCGGGTTCACAGGATTGGCCAGAAGCGCGGTGTGCAGGTGTTCAAGCTTGTTACAGAGGGGACACTTGAGGAAAAGATCTCTGCAATAATAAGCAGGAAAAAAGACCTCATGGATAGCATAATAAAAGAGGATGACCCTGGTCTGCTAAAGGGCTTTTCAAGGGAAGAGCTTATGGAGCTTATCAGGTTTTAGGAAATTCATTTTTATAAAGGGGTACAGGGATGGATATCAATAGAGTTTATAGGGCATATGTGAAAAGGATATGGATTCTGTTAATACTGGTAAGCTGTTTACTGACCGGTATAAATACTCATGCACAGAATGAAAATAGCAGCGCCATAATAGAAAACAAGGCCTTCCCCTTTATTACCTGCCTGAAAGAGAATCCAAAGTTATTAAAAAAAATAGGTAAAAATCCTGAACTGATAAATCTGGTTACTCATCATAAGGAACGTGTCGAAATCGCCTTAAAACAGTGCAATAATGCAGGCTGTTATGCTGATGCCCTGAAATGGAGTCAGGATGAGGTTGCTATTGTTACAGATGAACTGATTAAACTCTCCGGGCAGGATAAATCCTTCAAGTCTCTAATCCAAACCCTCAGGGGCTCAGGGTCTTATAACCTGTATGCCTCATACGAGGACCCGGAATATATCAGGGCAGTATGGAACAGTGTAGCAGAGGGGGCCGCTCATATCCTTGAGGTCTATATTAAAGGTAAACAGCCATTTTATGCTGCAACAGATTCCATCTCATTTAAGCCTGATGATACAGGTTTCATCGAAGAGTTAAAAGCCATGCTTGCTGATGAGATAAAGGGGATGAAAGAAAAGTGTTTTTTTGAGGTGCCTCTTAATATGGCAATAAATGCCCTGATCCTGAACAGGCGGGATGAGGCGTCCCGCTATGAGCCCCTGAATGAAGGCATGAATAAAACCGCATTTGATAAAATCAAAAATGTAAAATGGGAGGAGTATCCATACAGCGTGATACTTGTACCGGGAAAGGGGCCTGAAGAGGAGGGTATTGTTATTGACCCGCAGGGCATAATCAGGTGCAGGATGGCAGCAGAGTATTTTAAAAAGGGGGCTGCACCCTTTATTATTGTCTCAGGCGGCCATGTGCATCCGAACAAAACGCCCTATTGTGAGGCAGTAGAGATGAAGAAATACCTTGTAAAGGAGCTATCTGTCCCGGGGGATGCGATATTTATAGAGCCTCATGCGCGGCATACTACAACCAATATGCGGAATACCGCGCGCATGATCTACCGCTTTAATATGGCTGCCGATAAAAAGATCGTTATTATTACTGATTCTGGGCAGAACTCATTTATAGACAAGATGGAAAAGCGGTTTATCACGGAACTGGGTGGCGTGCCATACCGTGCAATTAAAAAACTGAGTGAGAACACAAGCGCGTATCTGCCTGACAGGAACGCCCTTCAGTGTAACCCTAAGGACCCGCTTGATCCATAACAAAGCCCTTATCATCAAATAAATTTACATCCCTATGCTGAATATCGCCTCAAGATCATGTTTTGAGTATGCCTTAAAGGCGAGCATTGTCTCTGTTCTGGTTATTGGTTCAATCTGCAATATTGTCTTGGTGACTAAATTTGCCAGATCCTCATTTGTCTTAACCCTGGCAATAGCAACCAGGTCATATTTGCCACTTACAGAATAGACCTCTGTAATCCCTGCAACATCTGCCAGTTGCTCTGCAACCTGATTTATATTTTTACGCTCAACATTCATTAAGATGATTGAAGTAACCATTGTCTCTCCTTTTACATTTGGTTTTCATATATACTATCGAATATGAATGCTACTTTCAATGCCATTTACATAACCATTCAATAATCTGTTGAACAATATTTCCCGGATCGGATAATAATAAACTGCCATGCTCTGATATCAGGACATGGCAGAATTATAGTTACTCAATTATCAGAAGAATTTTAATTATTCAATGCAGACTGTTCATTAAGCCATTGAATAAGAGTACTTTTTACCCGGTCAGTATATGGGTCTGACATTGTCAGCCCATTGGCATAAAGAGTCCCTGTGTATGGGTTAACCATATTGTTGAAGACTGCCTGAACCTCAAGGTGCCCACCAAGATAATAAACAGGGTGCAGCAGTGTAAGACGGCTGTCTGTGCCGCTCTCTGCCGCAAGAGGAATAAGCCTGTTCATAACCGGCCTTGACCCCCATTGTATGGGAGGTGAAACCTGGGTATCATTATCAACCCTTACTATTGTATCCTCAACACTGTGTACTATCCAGAGAGGAAGAGAGACAAAATTATTTATCTCATCACTATCAGGATCAGGCATAAAACGACCCGGGGGTGCAACAGGAAAGGCAGCTGCAAAAAAATCAGGACGCTCCCTGATGGCGAGCCATACCATGCCTCCCCCGATAGAAAAACCGCCCAGATATACTCTGTCAGTATCTACATCTGGATTTTCAGAGATAAATTCATCAATTGCCCTGAAAAGAGGTTCAACCTGTTTTTGATTCCAGCGCATTGCATGCCCTTCGGCAAAATCTTCATTAGAGCGCGGTACCATAACATAGGCACCACCTGCTGCAAACAGCGGCTGATAGATATCCGCAAATTTTGTAAGCCCAGTATCATTTATAAGACTGCTCCAGACATTTGCACCGCCTCCTGAGCCATGAAGCCATACCAGCAGGGGGAATTTACCATTGGGACTTGAAGAGGGAACATGAGGAACAAAAGAGGCATATTCAATGGAAAGACCTGTAACTGGGTCAACCGGCCCTTCTGAAGGAGTAAACTTCTTGACGATTTCAAGCTGTTTCAGGTTTGCAGTTGTTGGATTTGTTGAGTCAGCAGCTGCTGCACCCGGATATGTCGGTGGAGTAGTGGAGTCTGTGAATGAAACAAACATATGGCTTATTTTTCCCCAGGAATTGAGCAGAAGCCAGTATCTGCCATTCCAGCTGAAAGGGATATCGTTGATAGAAATCTCGAAACCTGCCTCTGCAAACTGGGAATCAATCCTGTATATCCTTGCATCATCAGCAAAGGTGTATTCAATATCTTCGATGCCAAGGGTTATTCGATTATCGACTGCCCTGTTAAGCGAGTACCCCTGTATAATGCCCGGATATTCAGTAACAGGTGTGGAAATTGGTGTGCCTTCATCATATTCCGCTGTCCGGTTATATATACCCAATGAGGCAGTCAGAAACATCCCGTCAAAGGTATAGGCAGAGGGAAGAACAGGAAGAACCTGGGGTATACCATCAGCTATTACTGTCCAGTTATATCGTTCAACAGCCCATTGGGGAGTATAGACAGGGGCACGCTTTCCGGTAAACACTACACCTGTAAAAGGTCTTTCAATTACTGTAACTGTAACAGCGTTTGATCGCCCGATCCTCTTACCTTGATCCCATATCTGCAGGTATATCTCATACACATCTGATCTGGCAAAGAGTATATCAAGATCATCTGAACTGAAAATCCCTGTATCACCATCCTCTTTGCATGGACATTTGATCCTGTGAAAGCATGATAAAGGAGATTTGCTCTTAGCGGCAGGCGGAAGCTTCACCTTTGTTTGCCTGCACAAGTTTTTGATCTTATGATCACAACATTTATGGCTGTGCAGACAGATATCAGTGAGATACTTTGCCCCCTTTGTCTTTTCTATCAATTCACCTGTGGCCGGGTTTTTTTCCTTGATAACAGGGACAACGTATACCCTTGGAAATGAGCTGCGTATAGCTGTAATGTCCAGATCAAACAGGACAGGTTCACCAGGATAAATCTCAATTGTTGCGGGGGTTTGGCCATCTGGAAAACTGAGAGTCGCCTCTGAAACCATTTTGGCACTGCCTGCATGGGCAAATACCGGCATCATAGCCATAATAGCTATGATGCTGAAAAAAGATAAGAGTTTCTTCATGTGAGTTCCTTTCAAATGCAGCCCGAAAGCCCTGCCCTGGTTAGAAACCTTGCAGCCTGCACATCAGTATTAACGGTTAGCTTCTACTCTTTTTAATTATTTTTTCTTTTTATATTGCCTTTAGCAGTTACAGCCTGTTTCACTGTGTGAAATTTGCTTAATAACAACAGGAAGACAACTGAAATAGGACATGCCGATTATATATAACCTGAAAAACCGGATGCTTCATCTCCTGATAACAGCATGCCAGGTCGTACTGTTATTACCAGAAGATAGCCATCTATTTCATATATTGGTATATAGTTGCCCAAATCATGCAAGTCAAATGAATATGCTTATATTTATTGTCGTTTTATCTGGCAAACTAGCTTGAATAGCGCAAATGCATCTCTTTCTTTATCAGACTTTGCATAATACGTAATGCATTGAGCCTGTTTTGCTGCAATGTGTGATGAGAGGTTCCCTGCAGTAATTTTGTCTGAGTTTTCTCAACCTTACTTATCATCGAAGAATCTGCATGGAGGGCTTCATGTAATTCGCCCTGTGTAAATTCATTTTTATTCTGTGTATCCCCTGTAATCAGCGCTGCTGCATAACGTAATGCCTTGAGGTTATCTCTCAGCATTTTATACTGCCATGTTTCCGGTTCAAGTTTCTGCTGGGCCTTTTCAGACTTGCTTATAAGCGAAGATATAGGCTTAAGTGCTTCCTGTAATTCCATTTCTGTGAAGTTATACATTGTCTTTTACTTATCGTCATTATTCTTGATATCGTTTATCGTTTCCTTTGTCCCTTTTCCAATAGCTTTGACTGTATCTCTTGTTGCGTGGCCTACTTTTTTCGCTACATCTTTGGATGTATGACCAATTTCTGTCGTTACCTCTTTGGTGGTATGACCTATTTCTGTTGTTACCTCTTTGGTCGTATGACCTACATCTTTACCCGCTTCTTTCATCTTAACACAGGAGACCAGTAAGAATATTGCCACAAAATAGATAAACGATTTAATAATGTTTTTATTCAATTTTCATTACACCTCATTAGAATTTTAAAATTGTATAACACCAGGCCCATTGATGCGAAGCATCCACTTGAGCAACTTGTAGGCAACCAGATGTTAACAGCTTTCTAACATTGACTATACTACAACATCGAGAACCTTTTTTCTACTGGTAACGTTCTTCCTTCCATGGATCTGCAGAGTTACTTTAACCCTGTCTTTCCCAGTATCCTGGTTCATCACGAGAGCTGATTTTTATAGCCTCCAGCCACTTGGCGCTTTTGTAAAAATAACGATCAGGAACCAAAGCACGCACAGGTGCGCCGTTTTCCTTTGGTAATTTATCACCAAAAAAACTATGTGCAAGGATTACATTATCTTTATTGATCTCGCTGATTGGAATATTACTGGTGTATCCTGCGGCAGCCTTGAAGATGATGAACTTCCCATTTTTACGAGGTTTTACTATATCCATGATTGTTGACAGGCGAACTCCGCTCCATTTAGAATCCAGAAGTGTCCAGCCTGTAACGCAGTGAATATCACAGGTGATCTGCACCTGTTCCAGGTTGAGCAGCTCCTGAAAGGAAAGAACGATCGGCCTTTCAACTTCACCATCGATACTCAGTCTCCAGTTTGCAACAGTAGCGGTTCCGGGCGTGCCACCCATATCCTGAATTTTTTCGATCGCTGCCTGTCCTGGAGGTAAGCGGGGTTTACCGTCTGGTCTAATGGATGCGGCCAAGACACGTTGCTCCGCTTCCGCAAGCCTGATGAAGGTTCCGGGTAATCCGATGCTTATTATGGTTCCGCCTGCGGCGGCGAGAAAGGTACGTCTGGATATCTTAAGATCTTTTTCCATTTTCCCCTCCTTTTAAGTTACGCTGGCCTCGCTATAAGCTTCTGTCTTCGTCAAAGACTACGGCGTGACAAAATGACGGGATAAAATAGTAAGGCTTTGAAGCCCCCTGTTTATAAATCCGGTTAATAAGGATAGATATATTAAAGGAAATACCGGTAAACGGCAAGCGCCTTTATATATTATATGCCCCAGGCGATTATTGTTTCATTCCCTTTTAAACGAGGTCAGCTATGAACCTGGAAAACTGTTCGATATTTTGTCTTACGGCTTACACCAAATTTAGGTTATTGTGTCAAATGATTTTTAGGTTTTTAGGTTTAAGGATATTTAGGTTTAAATGTCACAACGAATTTCCACCCCCACCTGCTTCTACAGTGCATCAACTTTGTCCAGGAACGCGACTATATCTTTTTCAAAGGCTGTAACACTATTGTTTAGGAGTTAAAGACAATGGCAAGTTTGAGATCACGGGCTTTGAGCTCATCAGGAAACAGGGCAAAGTAGGTCACATCAAAATATCCCTGGTATAACCCCGAGACAGCTCTGTCACCCAGCTTATCTGCGAACACCGCCCGCAATCGGGACATGTATGATACAATCCCCCAGTATGCCCGCTGTATAGACCCATCCTTTAGACGTATTTGTAATTCCTTGATATCTTTGTCCAGTGCATTCATATAGTTAAATCCATTTCCTGACTTTTTTTAATTACCGTGACCTGCAAAAATAGGACACTGTTATGTTATAAGGTTCGTTCTGTTTTACTTAATAACCTTGCAACATGCCCCTTCATTTTCACTTATAACGTTGCTTTTCAGCGGGCGCGCGCTTTTTGCGCTCCGCTGCAAAAGCCTTGTTAGCATCAACCTCTTTAATTTCATCGATTATATCAAATGTCATTAATAAAATCCATTATTACAAATATTAACATTTAGATATCAACCTTTTCAATAATCATGAGACTTTTGCCTTTGATGATGTAATAACACTGTTCCGGCTCATGATTATGAACTGGTTGTTCTGAGCCAACAGGAATCTCTGATATTTGTAAAGAGAGGTTTTTGGATACGGCAGCATGTGGGCTTATCAGCATCCATGATCTTAACATTTTGAGGTCTCCGATAGAATTTGAATTATGCTTGTTGAGAACTTTCATCATTACCTTTTTAGGTTTGCCCCTCTTTCTTTTCAAAAACAGGTTTTCGTAAAACAAAATAAAATATCACGGCGGTCAGAGCTCCCAGGGTATCGGCCAGCATGTCTTTTTGAGCATCCCAGATATCTCCCTGGCTCCCCAGATAGGCTGCGCCGGCAGCAGGGTCGGACAATGCGGCATATATCCACTCCACCAGTTCATAGGTCATGGCAATGGTTGCAATACAAAAAACCGGATATGTGAAAAGGAGAAATCTATTTCTTACCAGGCGTTTTCCCCACAGCAATTCGGCTATTGCAAAGGCATAAAAGCCCACGGAGAAATGTGCTACCCGGTCAAAATGGTTCCTGGAAAAATGAAAAAGATGGGTAATCCAATCAAACGGCACCAAAGCAAAGGTCCAGTGCCCGCCAATGGTATGCAAATAGATCAGAACAAACATTAGCGCATAAGCCGTTTTGGAAAAAATGATTTTTTTCAGATAGAGAAGGATGATCACTGCAAGGATGATCCAGACTGTCAGATTCTCGACAAACCAGGTGGCCCTATCCACCGGATGAATCGCAAGTATAATAAACAACACTGCATAGGCCGCTAACAGCCATATTAAAAATTTCACTGATCCTTTATCTGATCTGCTCATATCTATGCCTTTCCGTTGTGTGCAATATAGTCTAAATTCATAACCATCTGTTACGAAACCTTACATATAACTTGATGAAAACATACCCGGTGAGACCTGGGCATTATGGAAAATGGTGTGAGGTATGTCAATAGGTTTTGGATTGATGTCGAGAGATGACAGAACTCCTTTATCAAACTTGACATTGCACGTTATTAAAATATTATATAGACGTTTATTTTTTTACATAAGGCATAAAAAATGAACCTCTATTGAAAAGACATATCCTGAATTTTAAACAAAAGGAAACAACAATGAACAAAAGCAAGGATATCCGCTGGAAACAAAGGTTTCAGAATTTTGAAAAATCCTTTCTGCTTTTAAAAAGAACCCTCGATATAAAAAAACCATCCGAGGCGGAAAGAGGAGGATTGATTCAGTTTTATGAGATGACCTTTGAACTCGCCTGGAAATTATTAAGAGATTATTTGTATGAACAGGGTTTTAATGTCAATTCACCAAGAGAAGCGATTAAACAGGCATACCAATCTGAGATAATTGAAAATGGTCAGGACTGGATCGACGCCCTTGAGGACAGAAACCTCACCACGCACACCTATGATGAAGAGACGGCTCTCAAGGTTGTAAAGGCAATTAAGGGATCATATTTTCCATTATTGAATGCCCTTTATACAAGGGTTAAAAGAGAGATCTAAGGATGGAAAACGGCCTTAAGGATAGAGATATAGAAAACATCATCAGGGCATCAAGAGAGTTACCTGAAATAGAAGAGGTAATATTATTTGGGTCCAGGGCAAAAGGAATCCAAAAAAATGGCTCGGATGTTGATCTTGCCATTAAGGGAAGGAATATAACAGATAAGACCACAAAACGTCTCAGCTCCAAATTGAACGAAGAATTACCTCTTCCATATTTTATAGATATAGTCAATTACGAAACGATCCGAAATCAAGCCCTTGCAGAACATATTGATAGAGTGGGCAAAATAATTTACAGCAAATGAAAATATACCCTCCTAAGAACGTCTTGATTTAACACATTGTTTTAAGTAAACTTATCAGTAACTTTTTGCGCAGGAGAAATATAGAAACAATGGAACAGATTATTAATATTCATGTGGAGAAATTACCTGAAGGGGTTTTTCTTGCTACTTCAGACGATGTACCTGGCCTGGTAGCTCAAGGCAGAACTGCTACAGAGGCAATTGAGATTGCGCGCGATGTCGCAAGAAAACTCATGGAAGCACGGGCTGAAAGAAAAGGTGACTTAAATCTTACAGAGATCAAGGATTCTTTCGATTACCCTCTGATAGTGAGTGCATAATATGGGAAGATTGGCAGGTTTTCGCTATCGAGAAATAACCAAAAGGCTCAAAGAACTCGGATTTGCTTTTGACAGACAAGCGGCAGGCAGCCATGAGATTTGGTACAACGAAATCGTTGATCGGTATACAACTATCCCCAATCATCCAGGTGATATACCTGAAGGAACACTTCGTGCTATCCTTAAACAAGCAGGCATTGCTCCTGATATATTCCTGAAAAATAAATAAAGAGAAAAAACCTTCAATCCCAGTGCCCTCTGTGGTGAAATAAAAGATAGGTTCTGCTATCTCTTCCCAAACCCATTAAAATGAACCCTCTCATATTTAAGGCTCTCCTTTTTATGGGGCGCCAATTTTTCTGCCGGGTAACCTATTGCAATTATTGACAGCACTGCCATTTCATCAGGCAGGTTGAGGATTGATGCCACATACTCTTCTGATGTAATCTCTTCAGAATAATTTCTTTTTCTTAACTGTATCCAGCAGGCACCTAACCCCAGTGCCTCTGCCGCAAGGTAAATATGTGTTGAGGCAATGGAGGTATCCTCTATCCAGACATCGCTCTTCGTATTATCCGCACACACTACAATACCAATGGCAGCGCCCTTTAAAAATGCAGAGCCATGCTGTTTTACCTTTGAGAGTTTTTCTAGCAGCGTTTTGTCATTTATAACAATAAACTCCCAGGGGTCTCTTCCCATTGAGGATGGCGACCTTAATGCTGCCTCTATTATTGTATCAACCTTTTCCTCTTCAACAGGCATCTCCTCAAACTTTCGTATGCTCCTTCTTTTGATTATTTCCGGCATTACCATTGTTTATTTCTCCTTTGTTATCATGCTGGTTAAATTAACAGAGTTGCGGTCAGGTGTCTATTCACCAAGTATTTTTTTTAGTTCTTTTACAAGGAGGGGCAGGTCTACTTCTATTGTATCCCAGAGGATATCAATATCCAATTGATCATATCCATGAATAAGCCTGTTACGCATTCCAACTACTTGAGTCAATGGGATAGTGGGGTACTTTTCATAGTCTTCGTCCCTGATCTTCGCTGCCGCTTCACCGATAACTTCGACCAGCCGTATTAATGCCAACTCAAGCATTCTTTCATGTTTCAAGCTTGTTCGAGATTTTCCTTTTATTAAAGATATTGCCTCCTCAGCATTATCAAGCATATGCCGCAATCGATAATGCAAATCATAATGCGGCATATTGAACCTCTGATTCAGCTAATACTTTGTCACGAAAATACTTGCTGATAAAACCCGGAGTATTGAGGTCAACCTTCCGGCCAATTATTTCTGACAATTCATTCTCTATTGAGGTCAGTTTCATAAGACCAACCCGTGCTTCGGGATCAAATTCAACCAGTATATCCACATCGCTTTCAGGGCCAAAATCGGTACGTATAGATGAGCCAAACAAGGATAACTTAATGATCTTATTTTTTCTGCAAAAATCAGCTATCCTGTCATTGTTTATTTTCAGTTTTAATTCCTCATTCATTGTAACCCTCGTAAAGTTTTATGGCGTATAAGTATAAGGACATCAGCATTATAAAAAAAAGGATAAAGACCGGTCAAGCTTTATAAGGCACCATGCCAGAGCCTGTTTATATATTGGTTGACATAACTTCATTAAGTGACTAGTCTGACTAGTGCAAAATAAGTTGGAGGGCTCAAATGGAAACATTATGGAAATTGCAGGAGGCCAAGGCAAAATTCAGCAAAATCGTTGAAGACGCCTTGAAGATTGGGCCACAATTTGTAACCCGCAGGGGGCAAAAGGCGGTTGTTGTGGTGTCGGTCGATGATTATGAGGAATTGGTATCAAAAAGGCCAAGCCTTAAGGATTTTTTACTCTCCTGCCCAAAGGTAGATGTAGACTTTGAAAAAGAGCGGGGGAAAGAGCTGCCAAGGAGTGTAGAACTGTGAATTACCTGCTGGATACCTGTGTCATATCAGAACTTGTAAAAAAATCGCCTGATAAAAATGTCATGGATTGGCTTGAAAGCACCCCTTCAGAAAGACTGTATTTATCGGTTATTACAATTGGCGAAATCCGAAAGGGCCTTTCCAAGCTTCCTGAATCAAAACGAAAAGATTCACTCACCAATTGGCTAAACGCTCTTCTTAAGGATTATCAAAACAGGATTTTAACTATTGATCTTACTGTTGCCGAGAACTGGGGAAATATCCTTGGGAAAGCGGAAAAAGAAGGTAACCCCATGCTTGCGATAGATAGCCTGATTGCCGCAATAGCTTACACACATAATCTTGTTCTGGTAACAAGAAATGTCAGTGATTTTGAACCAACAGGTATTCCAATAAAAACCCCCTGGACAGCAGGCGTATAATAGGAATATGGAAAAAGATATACAGGATAAAATGAAGACTGATTTAAATTCCCTGTCTAAAGAGGAGACCATCGAATGGGTCAAGGGGCTTGGCATAGAACCATACAGGGCAGGCCAGATAAGGCAGTGGCTTTTTCAAAAGATGGCGACCTCCTTTGATGAGATGACAAATATCTCTGTCACAGTCCGCGAAAAGCTAAAGGAAAAGGCGTTTATCACATCCATCGAAAAGGTCAAAACACTCGTATCAGAGGATACCACAGAGAAATATCTCTTCAGGCTCCACGATGGTAACCTGATAGAGTCTGTGCTCATACCGGAAAAGGATCACTTCACCATCTGTATCTCATCACAGGCAGGGTGTGCCATGGGATGCACCTTCTGTCATACTGCCCGGCAGGGGTTTAAGAGAAACCTCACTGCTGGGGAGATCATTGAACAGGTAATCGAGACGCAAAGAGGCATGACTGACCCTGATAAACTCTCAAACATTGTGCTTATGGGTATGGGTGAACCGCTCGCAAATTATGATGCAGTTATTACTGCGATAAATAACCTGATAGATCAAAATACCATCAGCTTTTCACACAGAAAGATAACGCTATCCACATGCGGCCTTGTCCCCAATATAATAAGGCTTGGAAAGGACTCGCCTGTCAACCTTGCAGTATCCCTTAATGCAGGAGATGATGAGACCAGAAACCGCATCATGCCCATAAATAAGACATACAACCTTAAAAGCCTGATCTCCGCATGTAAAGAGTTTCCCCTCCCAAGCAGGAAGATGATCACCTTTGAGTATATCCTTATTAAGGGGGTTAATGACAGCCCGGCTGATGCCCTTAAGGTGGCTAAGCTCTTAAGGGGCGTAAGGGCCAAGATCAACCTTATTCCACTTAATCCCGGCCCTGACCCCACCATGTGCGCGCCATCATGGGATGAGATGGTCAGTTTTCAGGAGATCCTTGCTGAAAATCAGTACACCGTGATCATAAGAAAGAGCAAGGGGCAGGATATACTTGCAGCTTGCGGCCAGCTGAGCGGAAGAGAACTAACCTAATTTTAACTTGCTTTTAAATTTCAATATGTTAAGGTACGCAGCCTGCTATCGGGCAGGATACAATTTGCTATAGAAGGAAAATAAAAAGATGATTAAACTTGATTTTACAAAGGGAAGCGGATTGCTTCCGGCCATTGCACAGGACTACAAAACCGGAAAGGTGCTTATGCTTGCCTATATTAATGAGGAGTCCTGGCGAAAGAGTCTTGAGACAGGCGAGGTGCATTACTGGAGCAGGTCAAGGAGCGAGCTCTGGCACAAGGGCGGTACATCCGGTAATGTCCAGAAGATAAAAGAGATATATGCAGACTGTGATAATGACACGGTTCTGTTTGTGGTGGATCAGATCGGCCAGGCAGCATGCCATACAGGCCGTGAGAGCTGCTTTTATCAGAAGATAGATAATAGCGGCGAGGTAACCATTGTTGGTGATATAATATTTGACCCTGAAAAGGTTTATGGGAAGAAATGATTAAAGCTCAAAGCTCAAAGGTGAA
The DNA here is from genome assembly GCA_016931115.1 of Deltaproteobacteria bacterium. Lineage (GTDB taxonomy): Bacteria > Desulfobacterota > DSM-4660 > Desulfatiglandales > HGW-15 > JAAZBV01. The sequence continues at coordinate 25,971 of JAFGFM010000038.1, forward strand.
AGCTCAAAGGTGAAAGCTCAAAGGTGAAAGCTCAAAGGTGAAAGGTGGAAGCATGTGGTATAAAATATTACGAGGTAAATAAAGATGAAAAAATTAAAACTGGGTATCCCAAAGGGGAGCCTTCAAAATTCAACGCTTAACCTGTTTGAAAAATCAGGCTGGAAGATAAACGTGGATGGCAGGAGCTATTTCCCTGCAATCAATGATGATACAATAGAATGCACCATCTGCCGCGCCCAGGAGATGTCCCGGTATGTGGAGAGCGGGGCTATTGATGCAGGGCTTACAGGCCTTGACTGGACAATGGAGAATGAATCGGACGTGGTGGTTGTAGATGACCTTGTATACAGCAAGGTAAGCCAGAACCCTGCAAGGTGGGTGCTTGCAGTGCCGAATGACTCAAGCATAAAGGAGTTAAAGGAGCTTCAGGGCAAAAAGATCTCTACTGAACTGGTAAATTTTACAAAAAAATATTTCAGGGAAAGAGACATAGATGTACATGTCGAATTTTCATGGGGCGCCACAGAGGCAAAGGTGGTATCAGGGCTTGCAGATGCCATTGTAGAGGTAACAGAGACCGGTAGCACCATCAAGGCACATGGCCTTAAGATCATTCATGAGCTGATGAGGTCAAATACACAGCTTATCGCCAATAAAGAGTCCTACAAGGATGAATGGAAAAAGGAAAAGATTGGCCAGATAATACTCCTCCTTAAAGGTGCATTAAGGGCGGAAAAGCTGGTGGGGCTCAAGATGAATGTATCGGAAGAAAAGCTTGAGAGCGTTATAGGCCTGCTTCCCAGCCTGAATGCACCCACAGTGGCGCATCTCTATAAATCCACATGGACATCTGTTGAGACAGTTGTGGATTCAAAGGTGGTGCGGGATCTTATTCCAAGGCTGATCAAGGCCGGTGCAGAGGGTATCATAGAGTATCCACTGAACAAGGTTATTTAGATATAAGCAGGCCCGCCATGACTAAAGTTTCAGGCCGTTCTCAGAATATATCTTCATTTATCGTCATGGACGTGCTTGAACGTGCCCATGAACTTGAACAAGAGGGTAAAAACATCATCCACCTTGAGGTCGGGGAGCCCGATTTTGCAACGCCTCCCCCCATCTCTGAGGCGGCAATAGATGCAATACGCCGGGAAGAGACCCACTACACCCACAGCTTAGGCCTTATTGAACTGAGAAAGGCCATCTGTGACCATTATCACAAAAAATATGGCGTGGAGGTTGACCCCGGAAGGGTAGTGGTGAGTTCAGGCACCTCCCCGGCCCTATTCATGATCTATTCCGCGCTCCTTGATCAGGGGGATGAGATAATCATCTCAAACCCCCATTACCCCTGCTACCCCAATTTTGCCATTTTTCTTAAGGCGATTCCCTCTTTTGTGGATGTATTTGAAGAGGATGGGTTTCAGTACAGGCCATCCGAGATAAAACAAAGGATAACAGCGAAGACAAAGGCCATATTGATTAACAGCCCCTCAAACCCCACTGGCACACTCCTGTCACCTGAAAGGATGAAAGAGATTGCAGGTTTGGGGCCAATTATAATATCGGATGAGATATATCACGGGCTTGTATATGGCGAAACAGAGCACAGCATCTTAGAGTATACAGACAGGGCCTTTGTGGTAAACGGATTTTCAAAGCTCCATGCCATGACAGGGTGGCGTTTGGGCTATGCTATTGTACCCCCTGAATTTGTGCGGCCCATCCAGAAGATACAGCAGAATTTTTATATATCCGCAAGCAGTATTGCCCAGTGGGCAGGGATTGCAGCCCTTACAAAGGCAGATAAAGAGATAGAGCAGATGAAGTCGATCTATAATGAGAGACGGGTTTATATGATAGAGAGGCTCAGAAAAATGGGTTTTAAGATCCAGGTTGAGCCAAGGGGGGCATTCTATGTGTTTGTGAATGCAAGACATATATCAGACAACTCATACAGGCTCGCCTTTGATATACTTGAAAAGGCAGGGGTAGGTGTAACGCCTGGTATTGATTTTGGTAAAAATGGTGAAGGCTATCTCAGGTTTTCCTATGCCAACTCGATTGAAAACATAACCGCTGGCCTTGACCGGCTGGAAAAATACCTTGAGGAAATTTAGATGGATGTAGAATTTTTAAAAAGCGCCTTTGAAAAGGGCCATTATCCACCCCCTGAACGGCCTGAGATTGCCTTTGCCGGAAAATCCAATGTGGGGAAATCATCTCTTATAAATGTCCTTGTAAACAAGAATAAATTGGCAAGGACAAGCTCTACACCGGGAAGGACGCAGGCACTTAATTTTTTCAATATAGGCACAAACCTCTGTTTTGTTGACCTGCCCGGGTATGGCTTTGCAAAGGTGCCCCTTAGTATAAAGGCTACATGGGGAAAGATGGTTGAAACATACCTTAAGAGCCGCGAAAACCTTAAGGCAGTTATCGTGATCATGGATATAAGGCGCGACATATCAGTGGATGATATCAACCTCATAAACTGGCTCAATGAATATAAAAAAGGTGTAATCCCGGTTTTGACCAAGGTGGATAAGCTGAACCGCAAAGAGAGGGATACAAGGACAAGAATCCTTCAAGGTGCCCTCGAAAATATGAATATTGATAAACCCATCCTCTTTTCTGCCCAGACACGAGAGGGTAAGGATGAGATATGGAAAAGAATAGAGGGTATTTTAACCGCGAATGAACGCGAATGAACGCGAAATTTTTAAAACCAGATCTAAAATTCTATAAGTGTTAAATATCGTTCATTAGCGGTTACCTTCTCTTCTTACAGATTTCTTCCCATTCTCTTGCTGCATCATCACAAAGCATCAATGTAGGATAAATTTTCCTTTTCTACCCCTCTTTACCCGGAAGAACATTCCCTGAAAATTCTCCATCAGAAACTTTTCATATCTATATGTAAATCATATCAAAGGGTTAACCCCGCATAAATATGTGGCATGTTTTTAGCATAATTCTTTTACCTGAAGTACCTTTAAAACTAAATGTCATTTATCAGGAGAAAGAGTTGAATTTTTTTGGAGAGAGCCTTTCATTTTCTGAGTATAAACCGGCTGATGAAGCAGATATGAGCCCTGAGTCCCCTGGTGGCGCAGGTATATTCCATATCAAAGAGATTAAAAACAATTCACACTGGTCTGTTCCATGGTCTGACCTAATGATGACCATGTTTATTCTCTTCTGTATGCTTTACGCATATCCTGCTGCCAAAACAAAGGCGGCCCATACGACTCAAAAAGATGAGCTGTCCAGATTTTATGAAACGAGCAAAGAGACCCTAAAATTAAAAAATTATAATGATATTACATCTGTGGAGCTTACAAAGGACAGGACAGTAAAAATAATTCTTCCCGGTGATATTTTTTTTGATATTGGGGATGCCGAGATAAAAACATCTGCATCGGGTTCTCTGGCGGCTGTGGGTGAACTTATCAAAGAGAGGGGTTATGCAATAACTGTGGCCGGCCATACAGATAATGTGCCTATTAATTCTGCGAAATTCCCTTCCAACTGGGAGCTGTCAACAGCAAGGGCATGTGAGGCTGCAAAATTTTTAATAGAAAAAATGGATATTACCCCTGATCGTCTTCAGGTAATAGGTTATGCTGAATACAGACCTGTAGCATCCAATGAGACCCCTGAAGGACGCCGGGCCAACAGGCGGGTTGAGGTTATTGTCTCAAAAGAGTCAATGCCGGAAAAACAAAACACCTTTTTATAAGAGATAAAAATGAAAAGAAAAAAGATCATAGGACTGGTTTGCTGTGTTGCCTTAATATTTCTTGGCTTTATATTTCAGGGCAACCTGAGTCTCTATTTTAATCTAGCCGCTCTGTTTATAGTAATTGGAGGCACTGCTGGCGCCACACTTATAAGCTTTAAAATGGAAAGCCTTCATAATCTATACCTGGTTCTGAAACGATCCTATCGCACCTCAATCAAAGAACCCGATGAGATAGTAGGGATAATGATAGATATATCTGTAAAAAGCCGGGCAAAGGGTTTTCTTTCACTTCAGAAAGAGGAAGAAGAGACCTCAATTCTTTTTTTAAGACGCGCACTGGGGTTTATTGTTGACGGGTATCCTGCAAAAGAGATAGCGGATATTTTAAACACGGAGATGTCATTCTTCAAAATACGCAGGGAAGAATCTGAAAGGATCTTGAGAACAATAGCCGAAATGTGTCCCTCATTTGGCCTTATAGGCAGTATAGTCGGTTTAGTCGGCCTGATCGCTGGCATAGGAGACCCTTCCATTATCATAAAAACAGTCCCTATTGCCCTTGTATCCACTCTATATGGCATAATATTTTCGAATTTCTTTTTACTTCCATTTGCCGCGAATCTCAGGGAGAGGACCAATCATGAACTCCTGCTTCAAAGAATGATCCTGTCAGGTATCCTGGGTATTGAGGGCAAAATGCATCCGAGGATGCTGGAGGTAAAACTCAAGTCCTTCCTTACCCCGTCTCTAAGGAACAACAAGCTTGTATCGATTGACAGGATTCGGAATAAACTTAAAATGGATGATGACTCAGAAAAGTCCTGTATGAGCAACTTCTGATTAGCAAAGACTTTTTGTTTAACCGCGAATGGACGCGAACAAACGCGAAATTTTTAATGCTAAAGCTAAGATTTTATTAGCGTTCATTAGCGTTCATTAGCGTTTATTAGCGGTTCCTTTCAAGAGATACTTAGTCTTTACATTCTGAAGGGCATGGAATATATTGCCCTTTATCTTTCTGTTGCTCCTGTAAAGGGTGGTAAGCATATTTTTTATCTCTTCACGCTTTGATCTGCCTGATGTGGGGCAGCAGGTCTCAATATCAGGAAACTCCATATCTTTTGCATATCTCTTAATCAAGTTTTCATCAGCCATAAAGAGGGGCCTTATTATTCTTATCTTTCCATCAAAGAAATCCTGCACAGGGAGCATGGTGCTTATAGAACCACCATAGAACATGTTTATAAAGAGGGTTTCTATTATGTCATCCTTATGATGACCAAGTGCGATTTTGTTGCACCCCAGTTCTGCGGCGAGTTTAAACACATGCTTTCTTCTCTGCCTGGCGCAGAAAAAGCATGGGTTTTCAAGGTTCTCAGGGCTGTGTGCCCTTGGCCCGAAGTCCCCTGTGATTATCCTGTAGCTGAAGCCATGCTCCTCAAAATATGCCTCTATCTTACGGGCGTTATCCCCGCCAAATCCAGGGTCAACATGAACTGCTAATATCTCATATTTTATGGGAAGCCTCGCAAGTCTTTCATTCATCAGCCACAAAAGGGACATGCTGTCTTTCCCGCCTGACACAGAAACAAGTATCTTATCACCCTCTTCGGTCATGCTGTATTTATGGATGGCTTTACCCATAAGCCTCTTCATCTCCTTATGGGCAAACCCACTCATTTGTAATCCCGCGCACCGAAAAGCCTTGTGCCTATCCTTACAAGGTTTGCTCCCTCCTCTATTGCAATTTTGTAAGAGTCTGACATTCCCATGGAAAGGTACTTCATCTCTGCCCCTTCCAGGTTTTCATCTTTTATATGGTCAAATATCTCTCTTGTTTTTCTGAAGCAGGGCCTGAGCGCTTCAGGGTCTGTAGTGAGCGGCCCCATTGTCATGAGCCCCATAACACGGATATTTGAGAGGGTAGCGATCTCCTTTATGAGAGTTATGGCGCTATCAGGCATAACGCCTGCCTTCTGATCCTCCTCTCCGCTGTTTATCTCTATGAGCACTGGCATGGTCTTGCCCATCTCTTTACATGCCCTGTCTACAAGGGTACAGAGCTTCATGGAGTCTATGGTCTCTATCATGTCAAAGATGGTTACAGCCTTTTTAACCTTGTTCTTCTGCAGGTGGCCGATCATGTGCCATTTAACTCTATTTCCTATTTTATTAAATGCTTGCTCTGCCTCCTGCACATAGTTTTCACCCACTATCGTGAGCCCTGCATCAATGGCCTCCATGATTTCGGAAGGCGTTCTTGTCTTGGCAGCTCCCACAAGGGTTACCCCCTGAGGCAGCCCTGCAAGTATCATTTTTACCTCTTCCCTTATCATCCCTTTCTCCAGCTGCCCCTTACTGTAAATCTTTCCAGAAATCCCTGTGAACTTCAAGAACAGGCCTAAGGGCAGAATCAACTATTGTATTATTTGCCTTTTGCAGCATGGCTTCAGGATTGGTTTTGCTGATGTCAGCAAGTTCTTCAAGTACCGACTTTACAGAATTTCTCTGCCCCCTGATATCATATCCGCCCTCAAGGGTAATTACCATTCTGCCATTACAGCAGGTATCAGCAATATCCATCAGAACCCTGGTAAGGCCGGCAAAACCCTGTGGAGTAACACTCATATTGCTCAAGGGATCATGCACATGTATATCAAACCCGGCAGAGACAAGTATCAGATCAGGCATGAACTTTAACGCAACTGGTTTGAGTACCCTGTTATAGATGGATACAAAATCGCCGTCACCAAACCCTGTGGATAGAGGAACATTTACCGTGTAACCAGCCCCTTTGCCTGAGCCAACTTCACCATAGGAACCGGTGCCAGGATAATAAGGATACTGGTGGGTGGAAAAATAGAGTATGGTATCATCCCTCTCAAAGGAGTGCTGGGTGCCGTTTCCATGATGAACATCCCAGTCCACAATAAGCACCCGGTTCAGCTTCAGGGTTTTTCTTGCATACATGGCGGCAACAGCAATATTATTGAATAGACAGAATCCCATTGCAGCAGAACGCTCTGCATGGTGTCCGGGAGGTCTTACAAGGGCAAATGCATTGTCCAGTTCACCGGAGTTCACCATCCTTACGGCCTCGCAAAGTCCCCCTGCTGCCAGCAGGGCGGCCCTGTATGAACCTTTGGATGTCTGGGTGTCCGGATCAAGATACACTGTGTCGAGCCCGTCGGTTGCTGCGATTTTGTCAATGTAATCTGGGGTGTGAATATTTAGCAGCTCATCCCTCAAGGCCTCCCTTACCGGTACATTGATAAACATATCCTTCATCTCGCTGTCAAGCATCCGGTATATTGCCTCAAGGCGTTCAGGGCTCTCAGGATGGCCCTCTCCCATGTTGTGTTCCAGATACCTGTTATCACGAACTATCCCGGTCTTTCTCATTTCAAGCCTCCATATCAAAGATTATTTGAATAGGGTACTGCCCCCATGAGTTCAAATAGAGCATGCAATGGGGTATACACCTGAATTAAGCATATGCAAAACTCGAACTTGATTATAGGCAACAGGTTCTGATACCATAACCGGCACAAAACCTTAATAAAAAAGGTGTATTTTTATGTTTTTTTTTATCGGGGGCATTCAGCCCAAAATTGCCTTTGTTGATAAAGAGCCTGTGTTATGCCCTTCGTGCGGTCTTTTAAAGGCCAGATATAAAAGGGTCGATCAGTATATATCCTTGTTTTTTATCCCTATTTTTCCAATAAAAAGAGGCGACCCTTTCCTTTTCTGTGACAGATGCGGTTTGCAGACCCTGGGAGTGGTAACAGGGAATCTTTACGAATATGACCAGCCTCTCTGCAAAAACTGCGGCAGCAAAATCAAAAAAGATTTTATCTATTGTCCTTTTTGCGGGAAATCATTATAAAGGTGAATAATAAAACAGAGTAATAAATGAAAAAAAAGCAGAGCGAACAAAATGAAGAGATACTGAGCCAGATAGAGGAGCTTGCAAAAAACCTCGGCATAACGGTCAGGTATGAAAAGATAATGAGAGAAAGCGCGTTTTTCCCCGGGGGGTTTTGCAGGGTCAAGGATAAAAATCTTATAATAATAAACTCAAAGGCATCCCTGGATGACAAGATAGAGATTATGGGAAGGGCGCTCCTTCCCTTTGACCTGAGCCAGATATATGTGCTCCCGGCTATCCGGGAGCTGATAGACAGTTTTGGTGAGAGCCAGCAGGCCAGCCAGCCGGATTAAGCGCCCTTTTTCCCCTTTTGTCTGCTGGTCCTTTTATAGAGTTCAAGATACCTGGTAAGGGCAAGCTTCATCTCCTTTCTTTCACATATCTCCTGAATACCCCTGATCTCATGATAGTAATTGAGATTATGGTAGATATCCCCTGATATCCTGTGCAGGGCCTGCGACCTTACGAGGTTTTCATCCACAGGAAAACCCCTTGACTCCATCACCCTGGGGCCGGTAAAGATCACCAGCGCCCCCGGTTCAGCGATTGTTATATCACCCAGTGCGGCATAGCTTGCTATTGCCCCACCTGTGGCCGGGTCTGCAAGGATAGAGATATACGGGAGCCCGGTTTTCTTTAGTCTTTCTACTGACTCTATGGTTTTTACCATCTGCATGAGGGCTGATATGCCCTCATAAAGCCTTGCCCCCCCTGAGCAGCATACACTTATAAAGGGCAGGTTCTCCTGTATGGCATAATCTACAGCCCTTCGGAATTTCTCGCCAAATACAACGCCCATTGAACCGCCGCAGTAGTAGAATTCACTTATTGCCATAACTGCCTGAAAGTGGTTTATCCTTGCGTTGCCAGTGACAAGTGACTCCTTGAACCTTGACCTCCCCTCCTGCCTTTTAAGAAAATCCCTGTAATAACCTGTGAGTGAATCGCTTTCAAGGAGGTCCTCAACTGTGAGATTCCGGTAGAGTTCATGAAAGGTGCCCTCATCGCTAAGGCATCTTATCCAGTCCTCTGCACCCAGGGTATAGGAGTATCCGCATTTCGGGCATACATAAAAATTCTTTTGAAAATCATTGAGTGCAATAAGCTCCCCGCACCCTTCTGTACGGCTTTCCTTTCCAGGCACCCCTCCGCACTCTATGAATTCCTGCCCCTTGTTTATCTCCTGGGACCAGCCATAATCGTCACCCACCTCCACATTACTGGAAAAATTTACAATCTTGATATTGGGAGGCACCTTCCTGAAAAAATGCTTTATGGGTGTTTCTATGTAACGCTTGATATCATGCAGGGTTCCGCTCCCCTTTAAAAGCCCGAATTCCCTTGCCCTCTCTGCCCTTTTTTTCAGGAGCTTTTTTATTTTCTGCTTTGAAAGGTCTTTAATGGCCTTTGTAAGAAACTCATTTACATATCCTGCCATCTCCTCCCCGTTTGTAACATTCTGGGCTGAAGGGACAATGCGTTCAATAACCCCAAGTTTTTTGAGCTCCTTTGCAGTGGGTTTCAGGATAGTAAGTGCATCATTGATCTTTTCCGCATCCCTGAAAAGTATAGATGCCGTGCTTTCGGGAGGGGCAGTAGCATAAAGTGCATCATCCATCTGCCCCCTTATATCTGTATACTGTATTGCAAGGGCGCCGCCGCTCCCCCCTTCTCCTATCACAAGGGATATTGTCCTTACTGGTATGGTCAAAAATTCCCTTATAAGGTGCGCTATAAAAAAGGCCTGAAAATGCCTTGCTGATTCCATGGAGATATCTGCGCCGTAAGTGTCTACCATGCAGAAGATATATGTCTTTTCAAGGTCTGATGCACGTACCTTTTTAAGAATATTCAAAATTGTGGAGTGATCCCCTGATGTGAGCATTCCGTAATTGAGCTTATTAAGGTCAGCCTGACTCTTGAGGTCATTTATCTTTGGTTTCTGCTGTCCTATGACATAGAGATCCTTTTCCATAAAGGAGCAAGTCCCGGCAACAAGGGAACCATCACCTGTATCCATCTTTTTGAAGCCCGGAAATAGCCTCTCAATAAAATCCGAACTCCTCGGACGCATCGGGTGCCTGGTACGCTTTTTAAAAATATCTACAAGATCCATCTTTGCCATTATAGATGTCCTTTCAAACTAAAAATATGTGAACAGTGACAAGGCCACTGTCTAAACAGTCTGTTCTTTTTACCACATTCCCTGCCTGATATATAGCCAGAAAAAAAGGAGGGTTTAACATGCTTTTTAAACCGGATCAAGCCTATATTGACTGGCTATATCTCTTTATTTATCAGCAGGTTAAGGATCTGGTGCATCTTTACTCCCCCCATCTTCTGCATTTTCAGGGGCGGTTTTTGAGCTCCCCTTTGCCGCATTACCGATATTTTCAATAATCCTTATGGGGGTAAGAAGCGCCCTTTTGAATACCCCCAGTAGACCCTTGAGGTTTTCTGTCGGGACAATAACCATCTTAGGTTTACTCCATGGGCCGGTAACATCATAACCAACTGTGAATAATGTCTCGTTATCTTCTACCAGTATACGACCTACAATAGGTATATGGCTCAGAATAAAATCAAGATTCCCCAAAGGCTGAACAAGGAGCCTTATATTGTGAGTCTTAAGATCGAGGTTCTCCTCCCCTGAGCCTACTGCATTGAAGGCCGGGCTCTTCATGACAAACTCCTCTGTTTCAAGCACACCCTTTTCTATCAGGCCTGTTCCCTGCAGGCTGTGAAAATAAAAGCCATTTTCATCCTTCATCCCCTCAGGCCGCTCCATAAACTTGTCAGGGAAATTCAGTGACTCAAGTATCCTGGGAAAGATCATTGAGTGTTTTAAAAGCCCCTGAGTGATGGTGAGGTCATCAATCTTGCCATATAGGTTGGTTGCCACATGATTTTTTTTAGCACCTTTTATATTTAAGGATGTGTTAATTGTCAGGGTGCCTTTTATGCCTGTGTCATTAAACCCTGCCTCAGAAATGAGCTTATCGATTGGCTGGTTTTCAAGGGTAACTCTGCCGGTTATATCAATATTGCCAGACTCAGCCCTGTCAATCAGGCCATTGAGCGAGAGCTTACCCTTCTCAAGATCAGCAGAAAGCTGCTTAATGGAGATATCATGATCCGAGATGTCGATTTCCGTGTTCAGGTTCCTGAATGCAAGTTTTCGCCAGATACCTTCTGAGGCATTCAGCTTAAGATGGATATCAGGTGTGTCAAACCTCTTGCTGCTCTTCCCTTGATTGGTCTCCCCGCTGCCCATGACTATCCCGGTAAGATCCATATATTCGGATGTGATCAGAAGCTCGGCCATTACCCTGTCCCACCCGTGCAGCATTCCCTTCATGCTCAGGGGGTGACCGTCCAGCTTCATATCACACCTGTTTATAAATCCCTTTTCCCCGGCAAGATCCATGTGGAATGAGAGGTCACCAATTGAAAGGGGAAACAGCTCCTTTTCAAGAAAGATGTGATCTCCTGCGACGTTTCCGGTAATCTGCATCCCATTTATCCCCTTTTCAGGGAAAGAGAGGTCAAGGTTGCAGCCAACCTGGCCTGTTAACTCTTTTTTCTTTCCACCTCTCTTTATCTCGATATCCTGAAGAGACAGATCATTGCCCATGACCCTGAGGCGGTTGAGCCTTTTGTCCTTAAGGCTGTATTCTCCTGACAGGTTAATAAGGGATTTCCCGATCCTCATCTCTACTGTGTCAAGTAAAAGCATTCCTTTATCAGGCTGGGTAAGGTCAAATGATATGCGGTTACCCCTGCCCACCCCATTGATAAGCATCATATCTGTTTCCATTACGAGGTTTCTGGTATCAACCTCTCCTGAGTACCTGTATGACCCATTATCCCCTGTAACCGTGACATTTACCGGAAAGGTTCTTCTGAAAACAAATGGAAAATTGCCTGGGGCCAGGCCTGATTTTACAAGCCTGTTTATGTCTGCCTGCCCCTTTATTTCAGCACGGGTAAACTTTAGTTCGTTCCCTGTTATCAGGATTGGACCGGCCACATCAAAGGGCATATCCCCGAAAAGGCCGCTACCATCAAAGCTGCCGGTTTTATCTTCAGGGAAATGAAATGTTATCCGGCTGAATTTTAACGGGAGATCTAAAGGCCTTTTGTTGTAAAGGGTCTCTGTGAAGGTGAAATCCCCTGTAAGTATCCTTGGCCCTTTCCAGTCTTTCCTGTAACCAATAACAGTTTTTGCAGAAAGCCTGCCTGTAAGCTCGCTGTATGCATCAATCTTCTCACGGGCGGTTTCAGGTATAAACTCAAGGTGGCGGTGAGTTAAGAGCTCCTGTATATCAAAATCACCCTCAACTGATATAGTAAAAACCGGGGGGTGGGCGGTTATACCTTTAACATGAACAGATGCCTCATTCACCCTTGATTGGCCGAACAGACCTGAAAGCCCCTTTACAGCAAGGTTGCCATCCCTGATATCAACAGTGGCAGAGACCCCTGAGACAGGCATTTGTATGCCCATGTTTGCCAGGGTGAATGACTCGCATGTGAGTGTCAGCCCAATAACAGAGCTGTTCTTTTCATCTGAAATATGCCTGAACTGATCAGCCCTTCCTTTAATCAAAATCTCATCCATCCTCACCCGCCCCTGTTCAAACAGGGGGAAAAGGCTATCCTTTAACCAGGGTGAGGTTATTTGAAATGGGAAGTAGCGGCTGAAGAGCTCTATGGGCATAAAGGGGCCTTTTGCCCTGAGCCTGAAATAGGGATTGTCTCTATTTCTCAGGTCTATGGTCGAATCAAGATCAAAATCAAGCTCTCTGTTTTTCATTTTAAGAGAGGTAACCTCAATGGTTTTATCCTTTATTGAGGCATTAAGAGTGCAGTTAAGAGAGGCGATCTCAAAGGACTTTGACCTCTTCTTATTGATAAGTGTGAATAAAACAGCCCTTGTGTCTATTTTACCCTCAATGGTGATACCCTTTGCCATGCCGCCTGAAATATTCAGGGTGCTCTCTATGACCCCTTTTTTCATTGTTACATATTTTTTTGGCCAGGGTATCCATTCAAGGGGGGCTCCCTCTGTTTTCATTGTTACCTGCAGGGTGCTTTCAGAGATATCATCAGGATCAATTTCAGTTATCCCCTGCATATTAAAACCGCTCTTTTTCCCCCTGTATCCTATCTTTCCACTGATAGATATCTGCAGGGAGTTTGATGCGATGTTAGTACGCTCAACCCTGATATGGATCTTTTCTGCCCCCATGGCTGAAGGCCCATGCACCAGGATTTCAACATCCTCCATCTCAAGAAGCCTGAACCTCCCTGTAAAAAGCGAGGATATGTTAAATGAGCCCTTTTTCTCTTTCCTGATAAAGGCCATTATGTCTGTTTCATCGAGCCTGATTACAGGATGTCTTATGTCAACGCTGACCGGCATAAAGTCGCCTGACAGAAGCCGCAATTTACTGAACCGGAAGTTAAGGCTCATTGCCTCTATACTGTGACCAGTGCCCCTGAATTGTATTTTCACTCCCTTTAAATTTACCCCGGCAACGCCAAGGATATCAAGCCCCATCGCTTCTGCCTCAATATCCATGCCGAGTCTGTTACAGATATCCTTGATAATGTAGTGCTGGACATCGGCTCTCTTAAGGAGATGATTGATAAAAGCAAGACCGGAAAAGAGTATCAGCAGTAACAGCCCGGACAGGATGATATATTTGCGGATATTTCTGCCGGGCTTCATTGTGATTACTTTGGCTTGCAGGGTTTTTCAGGATGTGCCATGAAGGCAAAATAATCCATGCATATCCTTCTATGGTCAAATGCCATTGTCTCGGGCAGGGTTTCAGCCGTAAATACCCTGGCAGAAAGTGCATCATCAGCGGCTATTGGCATGCCCTCTGCCTCTGCTATAAAGACCACTGATATGGTATGGTGCCTGGGGTCTCTTTCAGGGTCAGAATAGGCGCCAAGCTGGTATACAAGCCTTACATCAAGGGAGGTCTCCTCTTTTGCCTCCCGCACCGCTGCTGTTTCAAGGCTCTCACCATAGTCTACAAAACCGCCAGGTATGGCCCAGCCATAGGGCGGATTTTTTCTTTCAATCAGGACTATGCCCCCCCTTACCCTTATGATGATGTCCACGGTCGGGAAGGGGTTTTTATACCTGAACAGGGCCTTTCCACATTCAGGGCAGATAAAGGTCTCTTTCATTATTGATTACCAGGCTAAAGGTTGTACTGGGATATCAGCCTTGATAGATATGTCCTCTGTATATCCATGACCTTGGCTGCCTTGCTTCTGTTACCGCCCGTATGATCCAGGTTTATCTTTACAAACTCCTTCTTGAATTTATCAAGGGCGTCTTTGAGTGTCAGGCCAAATTCAAGACCGGGCTGCTCCATTTCATGGGCGCCTATGGGCAGGTCTTCAGGCATTATCTCATGCCTGTTTCCCATAACCACTGCCCTCTCAATGGCATTTCTTAGTTCTCTTACATTACCAGGCCAGTTATATTTCATCATCTTGTCCATGGCATCCTTTGATATGACCAGGTTCGGAAGGCCGGTCTCTACCTTGAACATATCCAGAAAATATTTAGCAAGAAGAGGTATATCCTCCCTGCGATCACGCAGGGGAGGCATCTGAAGCTGAACAACATTCAGCCTGTAAAAAAGGTCCTCCCTGAATTTCTCCTTTGCTATCTCCTTTGGGAGATCGCGGTTTGTCGCGGCAATAATCCTGACATCCACGGTAATAGGCTCTGTTCCCCCGATCCTGTAAAATACCCCTTCCTGTAGCACCCTCAGTAATTTGGCCTGCATGCCTGGAGACATCTCTGCTATTTCATCAAGAAAGATGGTGCCATCATCAGCCAGCTCGAATTTGCCCACCTTTTTACCGATAGCCCCGGTATATGACCCTTTTTCATGGCCGAAAAGCTCGTCCTCAAGAAGGGTTTCAGGGAGGGCCGCACAGTTCAAGACAATAAGTGGCATGGTCTTTCTGTGGCCGGACTGGTGTATGAGCCTTGCCAGCAGCTCCTTTCCTGTGCCGCTTTCGCCCAAAATAAGTGTTGTGGTCTTTGAATTGGCCACCTTGAGGGCATCAAAGATAACAGTCTGGATACTCTTTGAATCACCAACGATCTTGTACTTGCTGGAGAGCTCCTCCTTGAGGTCTTTGTTCTCACGTTTAAAGTGGTCTATCTCTCTTGCATTGTGTATTGCCCTGGATGCGAGGTCCGCTATGGAGAGGAGCATCTTAATGTCCTCCTGTGTGAAGGAGGTGCCATTTTCCTTGTCTATCAGCTCAACCACCCCTATCACCCTGTCATCCACCTTCATGGGGACACAGGCAATAGACCTTGTCTTAAAACCTGTATGTTCACTGATCCTTTTATCCCACCTGGGGTCAAGGCTGACATCAGGTATCAGAAGGGGTTCCCCTGTCTGGGCGACATATCCAACAATGCCTTCCCCCACATTGATCTGGAACTGCCTTACTGCGCTCCCCTTTTCGCCTGTGGCAACCTTGAAAAAGAGTTTATTACTCTTTTCATCCAAAAGGAGCAGGGAGCTTGCCTTTGCAGCCATCATCCTGGTGGCGCTGTTAATGATAAGCTCAAGCAGCTCGTCCTGCTTAAGGATGGAGGATTGTAGCCATGTTGATATTTCCCTGAAATAGGAGATCGGAAGACCATGAGCAGTTTTTGCATCCATGTTAATGCCCTCATTTGCCTGTTATAGATTAAATAAATCATACCCTTGGTAACAGTTAAGGATGATAATATCATTTTTTTATGCACAGCGTATACTTTTATTTACAAGAATGCAACAAAAATACAATATGTATTTCAAATGTATACTATTTTGTATTTAGGTCTTCTCCTTTCCACAACCTGTAGACAGGATGGGTGTAGAGATGTTTTCTTTTAGTTCAGGGGGAGATAGAGAGGATGTCTATCAATATTAAAAAAACTGCATCCCTCCATTTCAGGAGATCACTGTTTTTACCGATATAATTATGATAATAAATTGAAAAAGCGTTATTAATTAGAGGAAAGAGAAAATGGTCATGCATATCAGGCGTTTAACCAATTATTTACTTATTGTGGCATTGCTTTTGGTTTTAATGCCAGGGGCGCTCCAAAGTGCTCCAGTATCAATTAACAGGGCAGAGGTAGTTGCAAAGGGTTTTTTGGGCCATATCAATGCATCCCACACCATTAATTCCATCAAGGAGATAACCTTCAACAATAAACCGGTCGCGTGGTTAATAAATCTTGACCCTGCCGGGTATATCCTTGTCGCCTATGATGATATAAGGGTGCCAGTTAAGGGCTATTCACTTTCATCAGGTTTTTTAGACCTTCCCAAAGGATACAGGGAGATACTGCTCCAGGAGCTTGAGCTCCCCCCTGTTTTGACCATTAACTCATCTTCAACCGGACCTGAAGAGACAAACAACAGTTTCTGGGCATTTTTGCAGGCCCCTCCTGATAAAAGTGCAGCCATACAGGCATATACCCCTGACACATTTCTGCTTACTACCAGCTGGGGGCAGGCTTACCCCTACAACAGCATGAATCCGCAGATAAACGGGAATTACACCCTGGCAGGCTGTGTGCAGACAGCCATTGCACAGCTTATGAGGTACCATGAGCATCCAGAGAAGGGTAGCGGTGTTTTTAGCTACACATGGAACAGTCAGACCTTAAAGGCAGTTATGAACCGACCGTTTAACTGGGATATTATGCCTGACATAGCAAATGGCAGTGTCTCCAAGTACCAGAGGGATGAGGTTGCGGCCCTCATGCGAGATATCGGGATATTAAACCTGGCAGATTTCGGGGTAAGCAGCACCAGCACCAGCTTCAGGACAAATGAATTTGCCAGGGCATTCGGTTATGCACCCATATACACAATGGAGATCAGTAATTCTGCCTTTTTCAGCACAATAAAAAATGAGATAGACAATATGAGGCCCCTCCTGTTAAGCATGCCCGGCCATCTGGTAGTTGCTGATGGTTATGCATCTGATGGAGCAGGCAAGAAGATACATCTTAACCTGGGCTGGGACGGCGCATATGACAACTATTACTATCTTGACCAGACAAATGTTATTGGGCCTTACTCTTTTGAGCCGAATCATATGATCTATTATAATCTGCGCCCCTGTGCGGGGAGTGAATGTTCGCCATACACCCCCTCTTCAGCAGGCGCCCCGCCGATAATAGCAAGCCAGCTTCCTGACACTATAATGGATGCTGCCGGCACGACCATTTATATAGATGCCTATGACCCTAATGGTAATGATGTAACCCTTTCAGTTTTATCAAGCAGTGATGATATTGAGGCAGTGCTTGATTCAAATCTCCTGACCCTCACACCAATTGAGACAGAGAGTTTCTGTGAGGTAAAGGTACAGGCACAATCCGCAGGTGGAACCGCTGTAAAGACATTCAGTACCTTAAGCCTCGATTATATGATCTACCTGGGCGCAGAAACAGAGCTTGGTGGGGACTGGGCAAATAACACAGAAACAGATGAGTTTTATGTTTATCTATCAGGGTCTACCACCATTTCAGGGACAAGGGGGTACGATAATCAGGCGTTTTACATATGGGTGGAGATGGAAAACGGGGCAACAGTTGTCGCAGGGCCTTATGAACAGACCTTTACATATAGTTTTACACCGGGTATATACCGGATAAATGCCTCTGTGAGATATGGTTATTCCTCCTATAAATTGGATGACAAAAACAGCTATATTATCAATGTTACCTTAAATAGTCTTGACTACACAGTCTCCGACATGGCAGAAGATCTTGGTATTGTGCTTCAGGATTTTTCAGATGGAGATCTTGTGCTTTCACAGGGCAGTAACCTTGTTTCCCTGAATAAAGCACCTTTAGATACCTCTATCTCATCTGTTTTGTCAGCTGTATCAGGAAAGGTGAAGAGTGTATGGGCCTTTAACGGGACATGGCAGGTCTATGACCCATTAAAACCTGAGTTAAGCGATCTTTATGAAATGGCACCTGGAAAGGGTTACTGGATTGATATGAACAGCTCCGCATATCTGAATGTCACAGGCAATTCCCCTTCTGGCACAATAGACCTTTCACCCGGCTGGAATCTGGTTGGATATAATTCAGACACTCCCAGTACACCCGGGGCAACGTTTTCAACTATTACCGGTAAATATCACTCTGTATGGTCATTTATAAATGGTGAATGGAGGTATTATAATCCGTCAGACACAGGCTCAAGCACCCTCTCTGAGATAAAACCAGGGGGAGGGTACTGGATCAATATGAAAGAATCCTCTATATGGGTGCAATAGATTTAAGATTGCAAATAGTAAATAGCAAATAGTATTTAGAATATAGTAGACAGCAGTAATTTACTGGATTGACAAACTATCATTATTATAAGGTATAATAACATTTGTTTTACACAGGCATATTGTTTGCATCCCTTGGTTATAGTGTTTGCGCTGGGAAATGCTTTATTAATATTTATCCGGATAAATGGGTAAAATATAAATCAATGAAAAAAAATCGATATATATCCTTTATTACTCTGTGTACAGTATTGTTATCCTGTTCATTTTCAATGCAATTGCATGCCTCACCCGGCAGGAGAGCGGATACATACACCTTCCGTTTTGATAACTGTACAATATCTGAGGCGTTAAGAGAGATATCCCAAAAAAGCGGGGTAACAATAATACTTAAGAGTGATATCAACAAGACTATCCAGGGCAAATCATATACCAACCGGACACTGGACAGGATAATAAACGATCTCATGAGGGGTGAAAACTGCGCGGTGGTCTGGAACTACAGTAAAGGCATACTTGCCTCTATTGGCCTTTATACATTTGAAAAGGATAGTAAGTTAGTGAGCAGGAGATTCATTCCAGACATACCTCCTCCTGTGCGTGAACCAGAACCAGAAATAGAAAGAAACATTGAAGAGCCTCCGATTATCCATGACACGGAGGGTGTAAGTGCTGATGAAGAGAGGGAAATCGAGGTAAGGCGTGCCCTGATGGCAAGAGAGGTGATGAGAAGAAGGGATATAGAAAATGACAGTGACTTGCCACCCCCCGGTTTTCCGGGTATAAACAGGCCAGTGAGGAGGGTTAATGGGGATGAAGATGCTGTGCCGGGTTTAGCAGATGATCCAGATGCACTAAACGCACCGGGTACAGATGAAACAGCAGAGGCAGGGACAGGAGAAGAGGCAAATGCCGAGATACTGGAGATACCTCCAGGTATGGCTGATGAAAACACTTTACCTCCTTCACCCGAAGTGCCTGATCCAAATAACTTTAACGGGCTTGAGCCGCCGCCAATGCCCCCGGGATTTTAAACCTATTTAAATGGATGAAGTGCTATGAAAAAGATATCTCTAATAATTTCATTGTTGATTGTTCTCATATTTATCCCATCTATATCCAGTGCTGTCCCCCCTCAGCCGGCAAGGATAGGCGGTGCAGTAACGGTTAATGGCAGGCTTCTTACCCAATCATCAGATAGCAGGCTTGTGATAAAAGTGACAAAACTTAACGGGACAGTGCTTGTACCTGCAGCAGAGGACACTGACGGACTCTCTGCAAATGGTTTCTATATCATAGACATACCCATATATGATGCAACAGACCAACCAGGCGGGGTTACTCCTGGCACAACAGTAGTGATACATGTGTACATGGGGACAAAAGAGCTTACACTCCTTTCCCCTGTTAGTGGACAGATAACTGTTGGGGCTTCAGGAAGTACGCCAACAGTAGTAAACATCAGTGCCGAGGGGGCAATCGGGTCTGTTGCGCCAATATTGAATCTGCTACTGGATTAGTTACTTAATTGCCTTTGTTTTTCTCATGGCTATCCTCATGTTTTTGAGGATACAGCTCCTTAATAATAACCTCTTTGTTTTTAGTTACCAGTATTATTTTTGCCACCTTATTCCCGTCTACATGGTAATCAAGGATATATTCATCTCCATTATCTGAAAAGTGTACAGCAGCCACTGCAAGCCCGTCAACCACTTCAAGGGCATTGGCAAGGAATTCAAATTTTAATGTGAGCCCCCCTATCTTTACCAGGCCTGTCTCCGGGTCTGTCTGTTCCTTTATCTTGTCAAGGATAACCATTTCAACATTCGGATTATACATGTTGAAAGAGCCCTCTATCGCATCATATGAGGACGCATAAAGGGCGCCTGCATAAAAAAAGACAACTAATAACAGAATTATTCTTTTCATATAGTTCTCCATAAATATTTTCACTAAAATAGGCAGGTTTCATGAAATGTCAATCAAGCCCTGGATAAAGGTATCTCTTAAGAAACCTTGACAAAGCGCAGTAGCCAAAATAGTATGCGGCGCATTAATGAGTCATCTCTTTAATGTTCAGCACACCCCCGGTAAAGGGAGTTCATATCATAAATAAATTATGGAGGATTTATGACCAGATTAATGAGAAAAATATCTATTTTGTCCTGCTCTGTTTTCATGTGCGCACTTCTCATTGGCAATAGCGCCTTTGCAGCCGAAGAAAAAGCGCCAGCTGGAGAGGCAAAGGAACAGCCCAACCCCTTTGCCTATACACCGCCATCCCGTGAATGCACAAGGGCCATGCTAATAAAGGCAACCGAGAGTTATATCGCAGCGCAGGAGGCAGGAAAGCCTTCAAAGATGTCACTAGCCAGGGATGTAAAATTTAAAGAGGATATGCTGGACATCTCAAAGGATAAGAGCCTTATTAATACTGCCCTGCCAGTTGCCTTTCACAGGAGCATTTATGACAGCGCGCGATGCAAGACCTTCACCGAGGTGATAGTTACAGAAGGTGCTGAAAAATATGTTATCGGAACACGGCTTACTGTTGACAAGGGTAAGATCACAGAGGTTGACAGCCTTATTACAGATAAATCAGACTGGTTGTTTAATGCAGATGACTACCTCAAATATTCAAAGGCAGAGGAGTGGAAGGTCCTTCCCCTTGATGCCCGCGTCAGCAGGCAGGAGCTTATAAATTCGGCAAACAACTATTTTGATTTTATCTTTCTTGATAAGGGTGTAAGAGCGCCCTGGGGGTCACCATGTGCAAGGCTTGAAGGTGGCGCATACACCAATGCCAATAATGAAGACAAGGACACCTGCCAGATACCTGGCCCGCTGGGTGAGATGTTTGTATCAAACCGCACATTCCTGGTTGATGAGGAGCTGGGCGCTGTAAATATCTACTGCCTCTTTGAGGACAACGGGGCAGGCATGCCTGATTCACATACATTCAGGCTTGAAAATGGAAAATACCGCTTCATTCATACCCTGAGCGTTAACAGAAATGATAAGCCGGTAGAGGTCCCGGAATACAAACCGGCACCGGATCCTGAATGCGATCGTAATATGCTCAAGGCGATGGCAGCCAGCTATATACTTGCCCAGGAGGCAGGTGACCTTTCAAAGATGGCCCTTGCTGATAAGGTGAAATACCTGGAAAACATGTCAGAAACCACAAAGGAAAAGGGCATGTGGAATACCCCCCTGAAGATAGCATTTCACAGGAGCATCTATGATACAGTCCGGTGCAAGACCTTTACAGAGGTCATAGTGACCGAAGGCCCTGAAAAATATGTCCTTGGGACACGCCTTGCAGTTGATAAAGGAAGGGTAAAAGAGATAGACAGCCTGGTTACAAGTAAGAAGGACTGGCTCTTTAATGCAGATGATTTCCTTAAATATTCAAGCTCAGAAGACTGGGATATCCTTCCCCCTGATGACCGCATAAGCAGGCAGGCGCTGATCGATGCAGGTAACCAGTATTTTGACTATGTATTCATGGATAAAGGGATCAGGCCTCCCTTTGGACATATCCCTTGCGCAAGGCTTGAGGGCGGTGCATACACCAACCCAAAGGGTGAGGAAAAGGATACCTGCTGGATACCCGGGCCCCTTGGAGAGCTGCCAATTGTGGGCAGGACATTTGTGGTTGACGAAGATATGGGGACTATAAATGTCTTCTGCAGGTTCGGCGCATATAAAAATGGTATGCCTGATTCACACACATTCAGGCTTGTCAGGGGAAAGTACAAATGGATCCACACATTGAGCGTTAACCTTACAGATCAGCCATTGGCTGTTCCTGATAATGCGCCAGGTGTGCCGGAATCACATTAATCGGAAACTTTGCCTGACCCTGTTGTTTTTTGTAAAAGTACACCTGTAGAGACAAGGCATGCCTTGTCTCTACATTTTTATAACGCTAAAGATAAATATAGATAATTCACTTTTATTACAGGAGGATTACCCATGGACAAAGAATTTACCAGAAGAGAGATAATCGGCGCAGGGCTGGGGGTTGCTGCTGTTGCACTGGCAGGTGCAGCCATTTCTACAACAGCCGCTGCTCAGGAGGCCCCCGCCTCCAAGGCCGGGGCAAATACAGCAGCCGGTTTAAGCGAATTCAATAAATATGGTGAGGAGCTTGAAAATGGGCTGCTCTTAAGGACATCACCCATAGCAGTAAAGATGATCGAAAAGGAGGAGGATATACCCAAAGGGGCATTCAGGCCGAAAAGAGACGGGGGCATCCATATTGCCCAGTGTCAGGCATTCGGCATGTCACGGCGTCAGGGCAAGACCGTTGCCATGCTTAAGGAGGATCACTGGTGCCCCACAGCGCTTATGGCCTATGGAATGGTTCCAAAGCAATCCGGAGGGTTTTTCGGCGAGGCCTATATGACCTTTGATACAGGGAAATATATAGGAATTGTCACCGCACCGCTAAAGAGCGCGACATTCATGCCGGATGTGGTTATGATTTATATGAATCCTGCCCAGCTCAGGGGGGCTCTTCTTCCCATGAATTTTAGCGGGGCTGATCAGGTAAAGACAGAGTTGTTTCTCCCCTCATGCGGTCATGCAGTTGTAGATCCTATGAAAACCGGTAAATATGTGGTGGTGCTCCCTGACCCCGGAGAATACCAGAGGGGGCTTGCAACAGAGGATGAGATGATACTCTCTGTCCCTCAGGCAAAGATGCAGCCTTTTATGGCAAGTCTTAAGCAGAGGGGCAAGATGTATTCCCACAGGGATCAATATATGGATATGAAACCTGACTTTGAACAGCCGCAGTTCTATAAGGATATGTTCAAGCAATGGGGGCTTGGCCAGGAATAGACAATTATTCCTTGACAAACTGGATTCATTTTTATAAATGATTCCACAAAAATGACAGAGTGAAAAAATATTCTGTCAGTCGATATTAAAATTTAATAACCATTAAAGCCTAGAAGGCCGAACCGGTACGAATACCGGACTAACCTTCCAGGCTTTTTTATTTTAAGGAGGAAGAGATGAGAATAAAGAAGAAGATAGTCTTATACATGTCAATAATCACCCTGTTTTTCATAAGCCCTTTCATACCTGCTGATGATAAGACAGAAGAAAAAGAGGAAGAAAAAAAGGTTTATGTACTTGATGATATAGTGGTTACTGCACCGGCTATAATAAGCGAAAATGAGGTGAACAGGCTTGGAAGCCAGGTCACCCATGTTTCAAAGGAACAGATCGAGGACCTCAATGCAATGGACCTCACTTCAGCCCTGCGCAGGGTGCCGGGTGTTGTAATATCAAGGCACAACCAGGTGGGGAGTTTCGGAGGCGGTGAAGGAGGGGCCATATTCATCAGGGGAAAGGGCAGCTCGCGCCCTGGCGCAGAGATCCAGATGCTGATAGACGGTATACCAAAATTTGTGAGCGTATGGACACACCCCATAATGGATGTCCTCAATGTGGATATTGTTGATACAATAGATATCTATAAAGGTGCGCAGCCTGTGCTTTTCGGAAACATGGCCTTTGGGGCAGTTGACATCCAGACAAAACGGATGAAAGATACCGGCTTTTATACAGGCATAAAATCAGGCTACGGCTCAAACAAGACACATATGGCTTCAGTGGAACACGGGGGCAAAACAGAGAGATTTGATTACTACCTGCTAGGCGGATACCGCAGTTCAGATGGTCACAGGAGAAATGCAGATGGCGAACTCCAGGATCTCTTCCTTCATATGGGGTATGATTTTACAGCAGAGTGGGATATGGATCTGACCATGATCTATACAGATAACTGGGCTGATGACCCTGGCCCTGTTGACCTCTCTTATCCTTCGGATGGCAGATTTAACAACGATGACCTTTTCGCGGTTGTCACCATATCCGGTAACTATGAGAGGGCAAAGGGTTATGTTAAATTCTACAGCGACAAGGGGGATATAGACTGGGTAAACCAGGAGGGAACCCCTGGCTATGACACCCTGACAGATTATAAGAACTATGGGATAAGGGCGCGTGAGACCATAACCCCGTGGCAGAAAGGGGAGTTAATGGTGGGCATTGACCTTGATTACATCAGCGGAAAGGCCCGGTTCCTTCACCCTGTAGATGGCAACAGCGCATTCCCTGAAGAGACATTCCGAATCTTTTCTCCATATGCCTCTTTGAGCCATACCTTTGGAAGCATGGAAGGCATCTATTTTATACCCTCCATTGGAGTCAGACACCTGAACCACACTGAATTTGATAGTGAAACAGCCCCGCAGGCAGGGATCATCCTGGGGATAAAAGAAACCAGGCTTCATGCCTCATATGGCAAAGGTATTAATTACCCGGGCATCTATGCAAAGGTCCAGGATAACCTGTGGATGCCCGGAGACAACAGGTGGTCTGAGCTTGAAGCAGAAAACCTTGATCACTTTGAGGCAGGGGTTGAGCACCGGTTCAGCAGTAAACTCATAGTTGATTTAACATGGTTTTATGACAGGGGAGAGGAGAGGATTGTAACATCACCCCCTCCACCCTTTCCCCCCATCCTTACCAATATAGGGGAATATAAAAACAGGGGTATTGAAGGGAGTATCACGGCTGTTCCGATATCAGGCCTGTCACTCTTTGGAGGTTTTACATATCTTGACTCTGCGCCCGATGACCTGCCCTATGCCCCGGAGTGGACATTCAGCACCGGGATCAATTACAGCCCTGTTGACAATTTCCAGATCAGCATAGATACTCAATATGTTGATGATCAGTATGTCACCTCAAGGGCGCGCATGAGGAATACTGTTAATACGGATGAGGTGGATTCATATTTTCTTGTAAACGGGAAAATCAGCTATGATTTCAGATTATCCGGTTGTGATGCTGACTGGCAGGTATTTCTGGCAGCAGAAAATATTACAGATACCGACTATGAACAGAAAAAAGGTTACCCTATGCCGGACCTGGGTTTTATGATAGGGTTTAAGGCGGATTTTAACTAAGTATATGAGGGCGGTTATGTACAGATTCAGTTTCAAGGCATTTTTGTTCATTCTTTTTCTTCAAATACAGGTCTTTGCTCATGATGTGGCGCTCCCTGTAATTGTCGATACGGATATGGCGCTTGATGACATCAGGGCAATCACCATGCTTTTAAACAGCGAGGTTGCTAACGTGCCCCTTTTTATTGTATCAGATGGTGTAAGGGCGCCTGAGGAGGGGATAAAAAACCTGAAGGCCCTGCTTAACTACTTTGAAATGGGCGAGATTAGCGTAGTAAAAGGAAAGGAACTCGGCCTGACTGTACCTCCGGTAAGGCGGTATATAAAAAGCATAAATGTGCCTGGCAGTGAAAAGATCTCTGGAGTGGGGGCAGAGAAAAGCCCTGCGCCTGATGCAATTGTGAGTGTGCTGAAAGGTATGGATGAACCAGTGATCTATCTTTGTCTTGGCCCCCTTACAAGCCTGTCGGCTGCCCTTGAGATTGATCCTGCAACAGTGAGGAAAATATCCAGAATAGTTTATTACGGCTGCGCCCCTGACTCAGAAGACCCCGGCTGGAATACCCTTCGTGACCCAGAGGCCGCGCGAAAGGTATTTTCATCAGGAATAAAGATACAATCCATCTCCCTTCCTGAAAAAAGGCTGCTGCCATTTAATAATGCGCTCTATAAAAAGGCAATTACACAGGGGACAAGGGCATCAGGCCTCATAGAAATGGTGCATGAAACAGAGACCATTAAGAAGATGCTCGGTGAAGGCCATTTTTATGTTTGGGATGAGATGACAGTCATCTATTTTAATGACCCATCTCTTTTCAGCTTTGAGCCATCTCAGGCTAATAAAGATGTGATGGTTTTAAGGGATATCAACAGGAAGGGGCTTGAGTCAGCATACCTGAAGGCACTTGGACTCCCTGGCGATTTTCATCTGGAAACCAGAGAGGCTGTTGTATTTACCGGGATCCCGCAAGACCCCTCCATGTTTCAGGAGGATGTGCGTCCTGCTGTAAATCAGCTTATCAATATGTATGGTATTGAGGAATGGAAGGCATGCCTGCTCACAAATGAATTCCACAGGCACCTGGGTATATATTCCATTGCAGGCGCCAAGATGGGTGTGAGGGCAAGGGAGATACTTGAGGCGCCCTTTGACTCACTGGAGGTAATTTCAAATGCAGGAAATAACCCGCCCTTAAGCTGCATGAATGACGGGCTCCAGGTCTCAACAGGCGCAAGCCTCGGGAGGGGCGCTATCAGGGTAACCGAAGGCAATACCCCTTCTGCACAGTTTTTATATAAGGATCTAAAACTCACCCTTACCCTTAAAAAAGAGGTCTGGGGAAAGATAAAAAATGATATAGGGATGCTTGTTTCAAAATACGGAGGGACAACACCTGAATACTTCAAAAAGGTGAGGGAACTCTCTATAGTCTACTGGAAGGACCTTGACCGGGCATTGATCTTTGACGAAAAGATGGAAAAGAGATTGACGGGAGTCGAATAAACAAAAACCCCAGGACCATAAGTGGTATGACAAAAAAATTATTTATTGCAGGGGCTTAAAAAGTTTTCACCCCTGCATATTTTATGTGCGGTATAAAAACCCGGAAGATAAAAGTAAAAAGAGCGCCTTATTTGTTTTACTGCTCCTGTTCCCATCCGCCTCCAAGGGCCTTGTAGAGACGTATGAGGCCCAGTGTAATTGTCCCGCTGCTGCTGGCCCTTGACTCTTCAAAGGAGAGCAGCGCGCGCTGGGCATCAAGGACATCCAGAAAATCAACCAGCCCGGAACTGAACCGTTCATCAGCTATCTCCAGTGCCAGTTTGGCAGCAGTGGCCCCCTTTTCCAGCATCCTGTATCGTTTCTGTTCCTCGCCATAGGCCATGATAGCATCCCTAACCTCTTTGATAGCATTGACCACAGTGGTTTCATATTCAATAAATGTACGCTCCTGAATAGCGTTCTGGATCTCGATCTGGTCCCTGATCCTGTTGCGGTTGAACAGGGGAATGCTTATAAATGGCGAGATGTTAAGGACAGCGTTCTCATCGGAAAAAAAATTGTCAAGGGAAGATGCAGTAAGCCCCAGTGACCCGGTCAGCCTTAAAGATGGGTAAAGATCAGCCGTGGCCGCACCAACCCTTGCGGTCTGGGCCGCGAGTGCCCTTTCCGCCCTGCGTATATCGGGCCTGCGGCGCAGTATATCAGATGGAATACCAATAACAATTTCAACCTCCGGCACAGGTATGGGGGCAGGAGATAACAGCTCATCATGCAGCTCTCCAGGCATTTCACCCAGCAGAATGGCCAGGGAGTTCATGGTTTCTTCAATGCTGACCCTGTAGCCCGGTATGCGGGCGCGGGTGTTTTCAATATTATATCTTGACTGCTGAACCTGAAGTGAGCCGATCAATCCTGCTGCGGCCTTGTCTTCCAGAATGGAGAGTACATTTTCCTGAATTTCAAGATTGCGGTTGACAATTTCAAGCTGTTTCTGAAGTGTTCTGAGTCTCACGTAACTGCTCACAGTCTCAGAAATCATGCTGATCAGAATACTGTGGTACCCCTCCCCTGATGACTCAAGTTCGGCGGCTGCCGCCTCTATATTCCGGTGTCTTTTACCAAAGAGATCTATCTCCCAGGATGCATCAAAACCTGCGTTATAGTAATCACTACCAATAGAGAAGGCTGAAGGATCAGGATCATCAGCGGTTGGCATTCCTGACTGTGTTCTGCGATATGTTGCCGACCCTGTGACAGATGGATGGAGTTGCTTGCCCGCCTCTCCCAGCACTGCCCTGGCCTGTCTGATGCGTGTAAGGGCGATCTTAATATCCCTGTTTCCTGCCAGCGCCCTTTTTACAAGATCACTCAGGGCAGGATCATCAAGGGTTGTCCACCACCTCGCAAGTCTATCCGCCTCAGCGCTCTGCAAAGCGGAATCTCCTTCCATTTCAGCAGAAGGCCATTCAGCCGGGACATTCATGCTGACAGGCCTGTAGTCCGGGCCTACATGGCATGCACTGCAAAGGGCACACAGAAGCAGTGTAACTATAAATATCTTCCTGTTATTTTTATTTTTACTGTTCATTATCTTCCGGTAAACCTGAACCTTCCTTAATATTTTCTGTTTTTGTCTGTATGTGCAAAAATTTCTTTATTCTCTCACGGGCTGTCTGAAAGATGACCCATAGCGAAGGGGTAAGCACCACCCCGAAGATAACGGCAGCAACCATGCCGCCAAATACTGTTGTGCCTATGTGACGTCTCCCGACAGCGCCTGCGCCAGTGGCAAGAACCATTGGCAGTACACCGAGAACAAAGGAGAGGGCTGTCATCAGAACTGCCCTGTACCTTATCCTTGAAGCCACACCGGCGGCCTCTTCAATTGAGTGTCCGAATTCTCTCTCTGTCTTGGCAAATTCTACAATCAGGATGGCATTTTTGCTTGCAAGGCCAACCAGAAGGATTAGCCCGAGCTGTGCATATATGCTGAGTGATATATCAGTGATAATGAGCGCAATCATAGCGCCCAGTGCCGCTACTGATATAGAGAGCATAACAGGAATAGGGACAGTCCAGCTTTCATACTGGGCGACCAGAAACAGGAAGCCGAAGATCAAAGCCATAATTACGAGGATAATCACCTGCCCTTCATTTTGCCTTTCCTGGTAACTCATTCCGGTCCATTCGTACTGGAAACCCTCAGGTGCTGACCTTTCCATCACCTCGCCCATGGCAGCCATCCCTTCGGTGGAGCTGAACCCAGGTGCAACATCGGCATTAACCTGGA
This sequence comes from Deltaproteobacteria bacterium, assembly GCA_016931115.1. Classification (GTDB taxonomy): domain Bacteria; phylum Desulfobacterota; class DSM-4660; order Desulfatiglandales; family HGW-15; genus JAAZBV01. Next base: position 54,765 of record JAFGFM010000038.1, read on the forward strand.
CAGATGGATACATATTGTAACGTGATATAGACTGAGGCGATAGTATGGTATGGATATCTACCAGGGTGGTTAATGGCACCATCTCCCCTTTTCTATTCTGGACATATAAATTAAGTATATCTTCCAGCTTGCTTCGATAGGGGTAATCGGCCTGGAGTTTTACCTGGTAAATTTTACTGAACAGGTTAAAATCATTAATGTAGCTTGAACCCAGGATGGCCTGGAGCGTGGTAAAAACCCTGCTGATAGGTACATCCACCGTTTCAGCCTTTTGACGATCGACATTGAGATAAAGCTGTGGAGTGCTGGGGCGATAGGTGCTGAAGGCCCTGCTTATGCGGGGGTCCTTGTTTGCGGCATCAACCAGGAGTCTCAGTCCGTTTGCGAGTTCATCCGGGGATTGCCCCATTGCTGCCTGCAGGACAAAGTCCATCCCGCTTGAAGAACCGAGCCCCCTGATAGGCGGCTGATTAAAGGCCCTGATCTGTGCCCCCGGTATGGTTTCTGCAATCCTGCCGATGTTGGCTATGATTGCATCAGCCTGGAGTTCAGGGGTTTTGCGCTGATCCCAGTGATCCAGGAGTAGAAAGGCCATCCCGCTGTTACCCCCGCCCCCTCCCATCTGGCCGAAACCGGCTATAGTCATTATATCCTTGACCCCCGGCATGGTACGGGCCTTTTCATAAAATTCCCTTAATACCTCAACGGTTCGGGGCTGTGTGGCATTCTCAGGGAGCTGGATATCAACCATGACCGCGCCCTGGTCTTCTGTAGGCAGGAAACTTGTGGGATGAACCGAAAACAGATACCCTGCAACCAGGGTAACAACAAGAAGAATCCCGAATGAGACCATTTTACGGCGGACAAGCCACATGGCGCAGTGCACATAAATGTTTCTGACCCTGTCCAGCCATAAGTTAAACCATTTGAAAAAAACGAATGTCTTTTTTTTATGCGGCCTAAGGAGTATGGAACAGAGGGCCGGGCTTAGTGTCAGGGCACTTATAGTTGATATAGATACTGCTGTTGATATGGTTACAGCAAACTGCTGGTATATCCTGCCGGTAATGCCGGATATAAAGCCTATTGGTACAAAGATTGCGAGCAGAACCAGTGTTGTGGCAATAACCGCACTGGAAACCTGCTGCATTGCCTTTTTTGTCGCTTCTCTGGGAGCAAGATGCTCGGTCTCCATAAGTCTCTGGACATTTTCCACCACCACAATGGCGTCATCAACAACAATACCTATTGCAAGAACAAGGGCAAAAAGTGTCAGCGTATTGATGCTGTATCCCAGGACCAGAAGCACTGAAAAGGTTCCGATAAGCGACACAGGGATCGTACAGGCAGGTATAAGGGTTGCCCTCCAGTCCTGCAGAAAGATAAATACAACCAACACAACCAGTGCAAAGGTCATAAGGAGTGTCAAAACGATCTCAGAAAGGGCGGTACGAATAAATGTGGTCGGGTCATTGACGATTCTATATTCCAGGTCCTCGGGAAAATATTGGGAAAGCCTTTTCAGCTCAGCGTTCACCCTGTCTATGGTATCAAGGGCATTTGCATCAGGAAGCTGGTTCAACCTCATGGCAATAGCGGGATTTCCATTATAGGTGGCCCCGGCAGCATAACTCTCTGCCCCAAGTTCTATCCTTGCGACATTCTTTAAGGTAAGTCTGCCTCCATCCTTATTGGTGCGAAGGATAATATTTTCAAACTCTTCAACGCTCTCCATCCTCCCTGTTGCCCTGATGCTGTATTGAAGCTGCTGAGAACTGTAGGTGGGTTCTGTCCCGATTGCGCCGGCAGCGGCCTGGATATTCTGGCTTGCTATTGCTGCAGAGACTGTTTCTGCGCTGATGCCGTAAGCAGCCAGCTTTGCCGGGTCAATCCAGATCCTCATGCTGTATTTACTCGGGCCCATAATCCCGACCTCGCTCACACCCTCAACACGGGCAATAGCATCCTTTACCTTGTCATCCAGGTAAGTGCCTATAGTGAGCTGATCGTGTGTGCCATTTGGAGAATAAAAGGTGAAAAATCCAAGCACATCACCTGATCTTGAGAAAACGCGTACAGACTGCTGCCGCACCTCTGCAGGCAGTTTATTATAGGCCCTCTGTAAAAGGTTCTGCACCTTGACCATGGCAATATCAATATCAACCCCTACCTCAAATGTGACAGAGAGAGAGTAGGAACCGTCGCCGGAAGAGGATGACATATAGATCATGCCTTCTACACCATTGACCACCTCCTCTATGGGGGCGGCCACTGCATCGGAGACCACCTGTGCGCTTGCGCCCGGATATGCGGCGCTGATACTCACTGTTGGAGGTACTACATCAGGGTACTGAAGTATGGGGAGATTGATCAAGGCAATGATCCCTGCGATCAGTATTATGACCGAAACAACCATTGCCAGACGTGGGCGTTCTATAAAATGTGCTGAAAACATTTATTAATTACCGGTTTTGGGGGCAGCCTTTGCTGCACCGCCTGAGATATTTACAGCCTGTCCGGGCCGAACCTTTTGGATACCTTTAACAATGACAACTTCACCGGCCTTAATACCATCATCAATAATCCAGTCAGTACCCAGGACCGATCTTTTTTTGATCATCCTCATGCTGGCGATGTTTTCCTTATCTACAACAAAAACATAGCTCCCTTCTTTGCTTTCCATAACCGCAGGCTGGGGAATAAGGGGCCGCACCTCTGCCCTTACCGGGGTGAGGATAACGGTTACATACCCTCCGGGGATAAGTATCCCTTCCGGATTTGCGAATCTGGACCGCATTGATATGGTACCGGTTGAGGGGTCTATTGAGGTATCGATAAAATCCCATTCACCATCACCTTTATACAGGCTTCCATTGGGAAGACGCAAGGATGGCCTGAATATCTTTTCAAGAGAAGCGCCTGACCGTTCCAACAGGTTAATGTATTCTACCTCACTTATGGAGCACACTACCCTGATCGGGTCAACCCTGATAACAGTGGCGATTGTGCCGGAATTGGGGCCAACATAATCACCAACAGAATATCGTTTCAGCGTGACACGGCCTGTAATGGGCGACCTGACAGTAGCATATGCGAGATCTATGGTAGCAAGTTCAAGGTTCGCCTTTGCAGAAACAAGCTGGGCGCTGTAAAAGCTGACATTTTTCTGTGCTGTTTCTATATCCTTTTCCGGGACGCTCCCTGTCTTTGCAGTCTGAAGCCTCTGAAGATATTTTTCCGCATCAGCCAGATTGGCCTCTATCTGTAAGACCGAACCCCTGCGAGCCTCAATTTCAGCCTTGAAACGGGCTTTTTCTATGGTGAACATCAGGTCTCCTGCCTTAACATTCCGGCCCTCAATGAAATCAATGGTTTCCAGATACCCTGAAACCCTGGCAATCAGGTCAACTGAATCAACAGCCTCTATACGACCTATATATTCCCTGGAACTGCTGATCTCCTTTGCGACAACCTCCTGTGCTATCACTAAAGGGGGAGCTCCCTGCATCTGTGGGCGTTGCCCCATTTCCGGAGCAAAAGGGATGTCCTTTTTATCCCGCATGAAAAACCAGGCTACCACCAGTATTATAACTATTAAAAAGGCGTACCTTATAAAACGCCTTTTTCCTGTTGTATTGAAATAATCATTTTTAATAATCAATCTTTTAACTCCTTAACTATCATCTTATGATAAAGCAGGACTGAGCTTAAAACAGTTAAATCCGGTCTTAATGAGATGTTGTAAAAACGCAGGTGGAGAGAGATACTGCTGGAACATGATAAATTTTTAAAACCTCGAAGTGAATATTAAACCTGCCACTATTATTTTTAAGATCAAATTTATTTTAAATAACCCGGCTTGTCAAGGCACAATCCAATAAATCGCCTCAGGCAAGGCTGTAGAGCAGACTGATCTCCTCTTTCCACAAAGACTCGTCAGGGGTCTCAAGTACCATGGGGATATCGTCAAAGAGCGGGTTATTCATGATAAACCTGAATGGCTCTAAGCCCAGATGCCCCTTGCCTATACTTTCGTGCCTGTCCACCCGGCTTCCATGCGCCTTTTTGGTATCGTTAAGGTGAAGGGCCTTCAGGTATCTCATACCCACTATTTTGTCGAACTCCTCAAGGGTGTGCTCAAAAGCCTTATCAGTCTTGATATCATATCCGGCAGAATAGGTATGGCAGGTATCAAGGCAGACTCCTATGCGGCTCTTATCCTTTACATTATTTATTATGCTGGAAAGGTGTTCAAATCTGTTACCCATGTTGGTGCCCTGGCCTGCCGTGTTTTCTATCACTGCCATAACCCCATTTGTCTGGCCAAGGGTAAGGTTGATGGATTCAGCGATCCTTTCAAGGCACTCGAAAGGATCGATCTTGCCAAGATGACTCCCCGGATGAAAATTAAGATATTTTAGCCCAAGCTGTTCGCACCGCTGCATCTCGTCAAGGAATGCACCCCTTGATTTAATTAGTCCATCTTCATCAGGGCTACCAAGATTGATCAGGTAGCTGTCATGTGGGAGTATATATTTGGGATCAAAACCCAGGGTCTGGCAGGCATCCTTGAATTTAACAATATTTTCAGGAGAGAAGGGTTTTGAGACCCATTGCCTCTGGTTTCTGGTAAAGAGGGCGAATGCCTTTGCCCCTATATCTGCTGCATTTTGAGGGGCCATTTCTACCCCTCCGCCTGTACTCACATGGGCGCCTATATATTTCATTTTATATTTAACCCTTTCTATTAACAAACATGACTTACTCGGGAAACAACCACCCTTTGACCAAATATAATTCGGATTAAAACTCAATCAAAGAATAAGGCTGGCGATATTGTTTGTCAAAATATTTAGAGCATTAATTGCTATTTACAGACCCATGACAATGGCGTACTATTTCATAAACACTGTATTATGAGGAAACAATGGTAAATCTTCAAATAAGAGGTATAGATGATGATCTCTACAGGGAGATTAAACATATGGCAGCATCAAGGAACCGATCTGTAAGTCAGCAGGTATTGATGTTAATAAAGAATTATCTGTCAAAACAACATCAGATAGAAAAGATTAAAAGTCCTGCACAGGTATTAATTGATCTCTCAGGCTCCTGGGATGACACAAGGTCAGCCGATGATATTATCATAGATATCAAAATGAATAGAAAAAACTCAAAAAAACTTGAGATGGCGTTGTAATGTATCGGCTCTAAACTGATACTGTCATATGCAGCTTTATTCTCGATAACTGGGCTGATTAAAAGTATCCATGATTTCTATCCGGGTATGCAAGGGGCGGATCAGAAAAATTAAACAGATTTAGTTTTTTCACACATATTTCATTATTGGTTCATACTCAATTCACAGGCAGGTTTTAGGATACTGTCAAATTAAGAAAAAGGTTTAACAGGTAACTATTAATATCATCGAATAATAGCAATACATAATATCAGGAGGGTGTATGGCGGCAAATATCAGGAATCTTGTTTTATCCCTTTTGTTTTTTGGTATGGCGTTTTTATTTCCGGGGCAGCTAGTTACGGCCCAGCAGGTGCAAACCGGTCAGCCTCTTCAGATATTAAAAATAATCCCGGATGGTGAAGATATCTCTGTTTCAACCAGGATAGTGGTCCAGTTCAACAGGGCGGTTGTGCCGGTTGGTCCAATGGACAGAAAGGCATCAGAGATCCCCATAACAATAACGCCAGAAGTCAAAGGCCGCTGGCGGTGGCTCAATACATCTACCCTTGCATTTACGCTTGATGATGATTCCTCTCTTAAACCTGCAACCCGGTATGAGATAGAGGCAAGGCCCGGTATAAAGGCAGAGGATGGCGCAACCATGATTAGAGCAATAAAGCGCACCTTTATTACTGAGCGGCCAAAGGTTGTGCACAACTGGTTTAAAACATGGAGGTCCCCGACCCACCCTGTTGTAAGGGTGATCTTTAATATGCCTGTTACAAAAGATTCGGTAGAAGAACATCTTTATATGCATCAGGGGTGGCTTAAGGAGGGGAGGGTAAAGGTAAAGGCAGAGCCGGATGAGACAGAAAAGGAGTTGCCAGATATCCTGCCCCTTCCCGGTGAAGAGGGCATGGCCCTTGTCATCCATAAGGATAAAACTGAGGAACCCCCTGAGGAGCTATCCCTGTTTGATAAGATATACAATTATATTGCTGGCCTTTTTTTAGACAGGCCGCAGAAAATAGAAAAGGAAAAAAAGCCTGAGATAAATATCTCAGGTCCGCAGCGTGTCTGGTTGATTGCCCCTGAAAAGGAGCTGAAGGAGAACACGACTGTATATATCAGGGTGGAGCCGGGGCTTGAACCCGATTCAGGAACAGAGAAAGGTGTTGAAGATAGAGAACTGGTTTCATTTGACACATTTCCTGAGTTCACATTTAACGGCTTTGAATGCTTTGATATGAATCACAACCGGGTATCCATTAACCCTGGTGATGTGTCTTATAAGGGTAATCTATGCAACCCTATGCAGCCTGCCATACTGAAATTTTCCTCGCCGGTCTTAACTTCTGAGATAAAAAAGAATGTAAGGTTCAAACCTCAACTATATGATCCGGAGGCCGGGGATGAGGGGGAGGATGAATACTCCCAATTGAACAGGCCCTACTCCAGGGATCAGCTCTATTATTCATATGTCCCAAGGCTCCTTAAGGCAGCCCAGGATTATCAGGTAAGTATCCGCCCCGATTTGCGGGATGAATTCGGACGCACCCTGAAAAAGGAGATCACTATAAATTTCGCCACTGATCACAGGCCCCCTGACTATCAGCTTACAAACCAGATCGCCATACTTGAAAAGGATGTTGATACAGATGTCCCGGTATATGTCACTAATATTGATAAGCTACATCTGTTTTATGACAGAATAACTTCACAGGGTGCCGACTCCGGACTCTCTAAAGAGTTGACTCTGCCTGAAGCAAAGGACCTGTCAGTCAAGCTCCCAATGCAGGTGAGGGATATGCTTGGAAACGAGTCGGGCGTGATTGTGGGTTCTGTGGATACCAGACCATATATCCAAAAGTGGGAGGATTATAATAAATTTTTTGCCGAGGTAACCCCATTTCAGGTGCATGTTAAGAGGGGCCATTTCAATACGATTGCATGGGTAACAGACCTTGCAACAGGTAACCCGGTTGAGGATGCAGAGGTCACAATATACAGGGCAAAGGCCATGACCCTGACAGCCTCTCCAGAAATCCTTGCCCGTGGCATAACCGGGACAGATGGCGCAGCAACCCTTGAAGGTTTGGAAAAACTGGACCCTGATACAAAATATATATACGGGTATGGCAGATCATATGAGATCTTCTTTACAAAGGTGGAAAAGGGGAGAGAGATGGCGCTTCTCCCAATGGACTACAACTTCCTCATGAATACTTACAGCGCCTCCCATGACACCGTATTCTCCTCATCAAGAGGAAAATACGGGTACATACGGACATGGGGCACAACGGCCCAGGGAGTGTACAGGGCCGGAGACGCTATCCAGTACAAGATATATGTAAGAAATCAGGATAATGAAAGATTAATTGCTGCACCGGACAATTCATATTCCCTCAAGGTAATAGACCCTATGGACAAGACTGTTCATGAACTGAAGGATATTACCCTTTCGGAATTTGGCGCATTTGATGGTGAGTTCACAGTACCGGAAACAGGGGCGGTAGGGTGGTATCGCTTTGAACTTGCCGCATCATATACAAAGACAACCTGGGAACCAATGATGGTGCTGGTTAGTGATTTCACGCCATCGCCATTCAAGGTGACAACAGACCTGAACGGTAAGCTGTTCAGGCCGGGTGACATGATCGCAATTACTACCCTTGCAAAACTTCATGGAGGCGGGCCATACACGGATGCATCAGCAAGGGTTACAGCTACACTTAATAAAACGGAGTTCACATCCAGTGATCCTTTAGCCAGGGGCTTTTACTTTGACAGCTCTAGCCCTGAAACACCTGAGGAGATTACCCTCGCCCAGAAAGAGGGCACCATTGATGACAAAGGTTCACTTTTAACGGATATCAAGCTCCCTGAAAGCACCATATATTTTGGTAAACTCACCATAGAGAGCGCTGTAAGGGATGACAGGGGGAAATATATCTCATCAAGAAGCAATGCCGATTATGCATCAAGAGAGAGGTTTGCGGGTCTGCGATCAGACACCTGGATATTAAAACAGGGTGAAGCATCCTCTGTAGAGGTAATAGTTGTTGATGCAAAAGGTAAACCCTTAAAGGGGATGCCGGTTACAGTCAGGGTTGAACACAGGGAAACAAAGGCAGCAAGGGTAAAGGGGGCAGGAAACGCATACCTGACACAGATGAACACCAGATGGGTTGAAGATGAAAAGCGGGTAGTAACATCCAATGATAAAGGGGTGGAGTTCAGTTTCACACCAGGGAACGCAGGCGGGTTTCGGATAATCGCTGCTGTAAAGGATTCAAAGGGAAAAGAGCATACCACCAGGCTCAAAAAATGGGTAGCAGGCAGTGGTGTGGTACTGTGGGAGGATGATAATAAAAACGGCCTTGATATAGTCCCTGAAAAGAATGAATACAGGGTAGGTGAAAAGGCCAGGTATATGGTTAAAAACCCGTTCCCCGGTGCGAAGGCACTTATCACCATAGAAAGATATGGAACCATAAAGCACTGGGTGCAGACCCTTGAAACAGCAACACCCATTATAGAGTTTGAAATCGAAAAGGATTTTGTGCCGGGATATTATCTCTCTGTTGTTGTGGTGTCACCCAGGGTTGAGATGCCCCTGGGCGAAAACGATGTAGACCTTGGAAAACCTGCATTCAGGATGGGATATGTACAGGGGAATGTGGCTGACCCATATAAGCAGATATCTGTAGAGGTCATCCCTGAAAAGGAGACCTGTAAACCGGGAGAGAGGGTAAAGGTAAATCTCCAGGCATCATACCGTAAAAAGGTAATTGATGAGCCGGTGGAATTTGCTGTTGCAGTACTGGATGAGGCGGTTCTGGACCTACTCATAAGAGGCGTAGACTATTTTGACCCATACAAGGGTTTTTATGAACTGGAAACCCTTGATATGCTTAACTACAGCCTGATCATGCAGCTTGTTGGCCGCCAGAAGTTTGAAAAAAAGGGGGCAGACCCGGCTGGCGACGGCGGGGGAGATCTTGGGTTAAGGAACCTGTTCAAGTTTGTAAGCTACTGGAACCCATCTATCAGGGCAGACAACAGCGGAAAGGCAAGTATAGAGTTCGAGGTGCCGGATAACCTTACAGGGTGGCGGGTTCTTGCAATGGCGGTTACACCGGGTGAAAGCATGGGGCTTGGTCAGGGCAGGTTCAATGTGAACCGGCCAATAGAGATAAGGCCTGTTATGCCGAACCAGGTTACAGAGGGTGACAGCTTTGAGGCAGGGTTCAGCATAATGAACCGGACAGACAAAGAGCGTGAACTTGATGTAAACATTTCTGCAAGGGGTGCTATTAATACCAGTGAAGAAGGACGTTATTTAAAATCCACCCTTAAGGTAAAGGTGAAGCCATATAAACGTGTAAACGTTTTTATGCCGATAAAGAGCAGGGGTGAGGGTAAAATAAAATTTATTGCAAGGGCAGGCGATTCAATCGATCAGGACGGGGCAATATTTGAACTTGATGTACGTAAAATGGCTAGCCTTGAGACATCAGCCAAATATGGAACCGCTGATTCTGAAACAGTCACCGAGTCATTGAATTTCCCTGACAATATAAGAACCGATACAGGGGATCTGTTTGTAAACCTCTCGCCCACGGTTATTGGTAACCTTGAGGGGGCATTTAAGTATCTGCGAGATTATCCCTACAACTGCTGGGAGCAGAAGATTACAAAGGCAGTGATGGCCTCCCATTATATCAAACTTACAAAGTACATGGCCCCTGACTTTGAGTGGAAGGATGCGAATGATATCCCCGATACCATGCTTGCGCTAGCAGCCAATTACCAGGCCCCTTCAGGGGGTATGTCATTTTATGTTCCGCAGGAGCAGTTTGTCTCTCCCTACTTAAGCGCATACACCGCTATCGCATTCAACTGGCTAAATGAGCGGGGATATAAAGTGCCTGAGGCTGTGGAAAAGCGCCTCTATGAGTATCTTGAAACCATGCTGAGAAAGGATGTTGCCCCTGATTTTTACTCAAGAGGTATGACCTCAACCGTGAGGGCTGTGGCCCTCGCGGCCCTTGCACAAAAGGGGAGACTAACCCTTGATGACCTGAACCGCTATTATCCCCATGTTAAAGAGATGGATATATTCGGCAAGGCCCACTTTCTTATGGCTGCATCGTTCATAAATGGCGCTGAGGAGATGAGAAAAGATCTTTTTAATATGATCATCTCACAGTCTGACCAGACAGGGGGAAAGTTTATCATAAATGAGATATTTGATGATGGTTATGAGAGGATACTCACATCGCCCTTAAGAACAAACGCAGCGGTGCTGAGTGCAATCCTTGACTTTGAGAAGAGAGAAGAGGGTAAAACCCTCACAAAGGATATCCCCTTCAAAATGGTGAGATACATTACCCAGACCAGAAAACAGGGCGGCAGGTGGGAGAACACACAGGAGAATGTCTTCTGCATGAATGCCCTTGTGGAATACAGCCTGGCTTATGAGGCAGTAAACCCGGATATGAGCATTACTGCATCAATAGGGGATGTTCCCTTGGGTAATGCAGTGTTTAAGGGTTTGACAGATGCCCCGGTTATCCTGAAAAGGGCCATGGAAGAGGGAGACCCTGGAAAAAGCACACAGGCCAGGATTACCAGGGATGGCACAGGCAGGTTCTATTACAGCGTGGGTATGTCATATGCCCCAAAGGAGATGAGAAAGGATAATATAGATGCCGGTATTGATATAAGAAGGGAATACAGCGTGGAGCGGGATGGCAAATGGGTTCTTCTTAAAACCCCGATGCAAATAAAAAGAGGAGAACTTGTGAGGGTTGACCTTTACGTCTCCATCCCTGCGGCCAGGAACTTTCTTGTGGTGGATGATCATGTGCCGGGTGGTCTTGAACCTGTTAACAGGGATCTGGCCACAGCGTCGACAGTTGATGCAGGTAAGGCTAAATCAGACTATTCGGCTGACTCATGGTTTTTCCATTATGGCGACTGGTCATGGTACGGCATGTCAAGGTGGAGTTTTTACCATAAGGAGCTTAGGCACGATTCGGCAAGGTTCTACTCTGAGTATCTTTCTCCAGGCAATTATCATTTGTCATACACAGCACAGGCAGTTGCTCCGGGTGAATTTACTGTCATGCCGGCCCATTCAGAGGAGATGTATGACCCGGATGTGTTCGGTAAGAGTGCGCCTGCTGTTTTAAATGTGGAGAAATAAAGAGTAATCGCAAAGACGCTAAGAACGCAAAGGAATCAAAACGATTATTTTAAATAATACTTTTAACTTTGCGGGCTTTGTGTTTTGAGTGAGCAAAGCGAACGGGCGGTTTAATAAAAAATGATGTGGCAGGAGATACTCATGAAATATATCCTGAAAATATTCAACGCCAGATTTTTAAGGGTTTCGGTTATCACTATCACCCTGCTTGCATTAACCTTTATATTGAAAAGCATCATCGATATCAAACCCATACCACAAACCCTTATCCCTGATGCATCTGATATAAGAAGGGTTCGTGTGCTTGACCGGAACCATGAGCCACTTACTGTAACATATCAGAACGAATGGAATACACACGATTATGTGCCTTTGTATGAGATACCCGAATTTATACAGCAGATATTTATAATTGCCGAGGATAAAAGGTTTTTTCACCATTCAGGTATAGATCGGCTGGCGCGATTTAACGCAGCATGGCAGAATTTGAGGGCAATGGGTGGTGTGAGGGGCGCAAGCACCATAACCGAGCAGGTTATAAAGATGATCCATCCCAGGCCCAGGACAATCTGGTCAAGGTGGCTTGAGGGTATTGAGGCTGAGGTTCTAGAAAGGGGGTTTTCAAAGGCTGAGATACTGGAGTTTTACCTGAATGAAGTCCCTTATGCCTCTAACCGGAGAGGCATTGTACAGGCAGCACGATACTATTTTGACCGTGATATCGATACCCTGAGCAGGAAGGAGATGCTTGCCCTTGCTGCACTGGTGCGCGCCCCCTCCAGATTTGATATGCGGAGAGATCCAGGTAATATAAACGCGCCTGTAAAAAGGGTTGCATTGCTCGCTATAAAAAATGGCATACTAAATGAAAAGGAGGCAGCAGAGACCATCAAAGAGGAAATCAGGATTAAAGACACAGGCCTCCCTGTTGAGGCGGGCCATTTTGTGGGGTTTATCCTTGATAACCCGGATAACCTTAATTATGTGAAAAAGGGGGAGCTCATCACAACCCTTGACTCATCTATCCAGAAGACAGCCAAGACCATACTTGATAACCACATGGCAACCCTTTCAGATAAGGGGGTAAAGAACGGGGCTGTGCTTGTAGTGGATAATAGAACAAGGGAGATCAATGCATGGGTTGTTAATGGTACAAGATCAGCGGATGTTCAGGCCAGTTGGATAGATGCAGTAACAGCGCCCAGACAGCCAGGATCAACCCTGAAACCATTTGTCTATGCCCTTGCCCTTGAAAAGGGTTGGTCACCTGCGACTATTATTGATGATTCACCACTTTCTGAAGCAGTGGGTAACGGGCTACATGTCTACAACAATTACAGCAGGATACATTATGGCAACCTGCCTTTAAGACAGTGTCTGGGCAATTCACTTAACATCCCTGCATTAAAGACACTGATGTTTACAGGGGTAAAGAGTTTTCTTTTGTGCCTCAAAGATATTGGGATGCAGAGCCTTGAAAAGCAGCCTGATTTTTATGGTGATGGGCTTGTGCTTGGAAACGGGGAGATCACACTCTTTGAACTGGTACAGGCATATGCAACCCTTGCATCTCAGGGGCTCTTTATGCCCCTAAAGATGATTTCGGATGAGATACCTGAAACAGGAGGGCGGGTAAGGGTATTCTCCCCTGAAGCAGCATCCCTTATAGGAAACATTCTTTCCGATTCAAACGCGAGAAGGCTTGAGTTTGGTTCAGGTGGCGTACTTAATTTCCCTGTGCAGACAGCCGTAAAGACAGGTACCTCAAATGATTATCGTGACGCCTGGGCAGTGGGGTACACAGATGATTACACTGTTGGGGTATGGATGGGTAACCTGGATAGAGCAGCAATGAATAAAATAACTGGGGCAAAGGGGCCGGCAATTGTGCTAAGATCTGTGTTCGCAGAACTTAACCGGAACAAAGAAACTAGGCCGCTTTACCTGAGCCCAAAGCTTGTGCAGGCTGATGTATGCAGGGATACTGACCTGATGGATGATGGCAATTGCCTTACAGTGAGTGAATGGTTTATCCCCGGTTCAACACCTGACAAAACATCAACCTCAGAGGCTCCAAAAGAAGAGATTGTGGCGATGATCCAGCCATCACCCGGCCTCCTTTTGGCCATGGACCCGCGCATACCTGATGATCATGAGGCATTCCTCTTCAGCCTCTCCGGGGTCAGGAATAGGTCAAAGGTTGAATGGTATGTAGATAATAATCTCACAGCAGTAACAGAAACAGGGGATTATCTATGGCCCATGAGCCGGGGCGGGCACACTGTTTTGGCGAGGGTTATTGCTGCAGATGATAAAATTAAATCGGAAACACAGCCGGTAACCTTTTTAGTAAAATAGACAAATAAATAGTTATCCAGAGTGATTGAGTCGCTATAAGGTTGATGACCAATATTTCTGTAGGGGCAGGCCTATGTGCCTGCCCTAAGGTGTGGGGATATTGAGGAAATGTTTCGCAAGGACTGGGGTTGCCCTTATAAAGGTATGACCAGAGAAAAATTCTGACCCCAGGTTTATGCATGTTACATAAGATGACATTAAAAAATTTCTCCCACGAAAATTCAGGAAAACACATGGTCAGGGTTTATCCCCGACCGAGTCATTGAATATCGATTAACATTGGGGGGTAAAACAATATGAAAAAAATCATATTAAATATTTTGATACTGTTACTATCCACTTCATTTGTATACTCAGAGGATAAAGAGGATTGTAAAATCCTATTCGAAGAATTGTATGAATACACAAAAAAAGAGGTCATATCTGGCATTGATTTAAGCAAGTGCAGGGATGTTGTAAAGCAGTTAAAATCATTCGGTTACTATGAGGATATAATAGTAAAAGATGATGGTTCATCTGAGGAGTATGAACTGGCATACTTATATGCAGTTATATGTGAGAAAACACAGCCTGATCTCGGTATACCAGCCTTTATTGAGCATCTTAAGGACAGCAGTAATTCGGCATCAGAATTGCTGTCTACCTCTTTTGAAAGTTTATTCAGGCTACATCCCGAAATGGTAATGGATGAAATACAAAAACAGGATAAAACTACACAGGATTATCTCCTGCAAAAATTATATTGGGGCTTTTTAAACAATGAAGACAGTGAAATAGTCGAAACTATAGATGGGAAAACAGAATTAAAAAAATATATTTTGAATGCAACGAATTATGAAGATACTTTTTATAAAGTATACCCTGTGTTAAAGGAAAAACATGATAAATATAAAAGATCCATAGAATATATCTTTGAAAACTGCAGATCATATTTTAAGTGGGCTGAAGAAAACCAAAAAGAGTCTGAGAAGAAATGACGATAATATTTTAGACTCAATCTTTTCTGGAAAAATAAATCATTTTTCGCTGTTATTTCATTTTATATTCATAATGTTTTCATACAAGAGGATTAAAATTCTTCCAAACACTCAATAACAGGGAGAATGATATGAAAACAATGAACGCAGTGAATGATTCCTATATCGGTCAAATTCGGGTTCAATATGGTTCTGATACGCTTATTGCCCCTGGCGTAAGGATTATAATAAGAGATCATGCCGGAAAGATCCTGCTGGTCAAAAGAACAGCAACAAATAAATGGGAAATTCCTGCTGGCTCTGTTGAGACGGATGAAAGTATACTGGAGGCAGCCAGGCATGAGGTGTTTGACATAACAGGTCTGAGTGTCGGCCAATTAAAACCCTTTGCATATTATTCCGACCCTGTATATCAACTGGAATGTGAGGGCGGGGAAAAGGTCCAGCAATATATAATGGCCTTTATCACAGAGGATTACTCAGGGGAGCTGTTAAAATCGACTGAGGGGATATCTGATATGGGCTTTTATTTTTTAAATAATTTGCCTGAGATAGCTGATGCCCATATTGAAACTATACATGATCTGTTCAGGTATCAGGGGGCGATTATTTTGAAATAGGGGTTCATCATAAGCGAAAAGGTAGGGGCGAAAAATTTTTCGCCCCTACAGGAGTTCCCTAAAAAAATAAACTCGTATTATGCACGAATCATTTTTGGTTTTTAAAACCAGCACCAGAGGTGCGGAATATTAATAGAATGAAGGATATGAAATAATTATTAGCTCCAGCGAAGCGAAAAATTATGAAAATAATATCAGCCATAATTGTTATTGTAGTTCTCACTACAGCGGCTCTTTTATATATGCATGGCTACTGGCATTTTAATTATCCGAGCAAAAATAAGTATCCAGTAAGGGGTATTGATGTTTCTCATCATCAGGGTAAAATTGACTGGAAGAAGGTTAAGGAACAAGAGATACATTTTGCTTTTATAAAGGCCACAGAGGGAAGCAGCCATAAAGATACTAAATTTATTCAAAACTGGGGTGGTGCCACAAATGCAGGTTTAATAAAAGGCGCATATCACTATTTTTCATTCTGTAAACCAGGGATAGAACAGGCGCAAAATTATATAAATACTGTGCCGATAGACAGCAGTTCCTTACCCCCGGTTATCGACTTTGAATTTGTTGGCAATTGTAAGAATAGACCTGAAAAGGATGCGATCGTTAAAGAGTTGTTATGGTTCATCAGAGAGGTGGAAGAAAAATATCATAAAACTCCTATAATATATGTCACCTATGATTCATATAATCATTTTTTAAAAGGAGAATCCCTCGATTACCCTATATGGATCAGAGATATATTTTCCCGACCCGACATGCCTGAAGGCAAAAACTGGACATTCTGGCAATATACAAATCGTGGAAGAGTAAAAGGTATAAATGGCCCCGTGGACTTAAATGTTTTTAATGATGTTAATTTATCTGATCAAATGATCGGAACATGCTGTTCGGGGGATATTAAACACCCATAAGGGTAAAGCCTTATTGCTAAACATTATCAACAAGTTCAATTGTGTGGCTTTACCTTTATTTTGAATTATCTTTTTGCATAATCTATGCAAGTCTTTTTATTGTATTAAAATTAATTTCATTTTGATAAAAAACAGAATGTAGACAGGTTGCTATTTTTACTTAAAGTCATTTAATTTCATATTAAGGAAATAATAATGAATCGATTTAAGACATTTCTTAAAAATACTATCATAGGCGGGCTTCTAGTTATGCTCCCGGCAGGGTTGCTTCTGCTTGTAATTTCCTGGATTTTCGGGCTTATACGCAGGGCCATAAGCCCTATAACTATTATTGTCATGGAAAAATCTCCTGCCCAGGGGATGGTCGCTGATGTGCTTGTAATTGCGGTGCTTATCTTATTATGTTTCGCAGTAGGTGTTATTGTAAGGACAAAGGTCGGCAAATGGCTGCATACCTCGCTCGAGGCAAATTTACTGGCAAAGGCCCCGGGATACAGGCTTATCAAGGAGACAATATTCCAGTTTCTGGGCAAAAAGAGGTCTCCATTTTCATCTGTTGCGCTGGTTCAACTCTTTGACAGTGAGACCCTTGTAACAGCCTTTATTACTGATGAACATGAAGACACCGCCATCTGCACGGTATTTGTTCCCACAGGGCCTAACCCCACCTCAGGACTAATATATCATGTGCCCAAGGGTAAGGTTTATCCGGTCAAGGTATCTATTGAAGATGCCATGAGATCAATAATAAGCTGCGGGGCAGGCTCATCAACTATTGTTGCGGCCAGAAGATCATGCCTGAAAGATGATCCTCTGTAATAAACAGACTTTTTATCACACAGGAGTTCATATGAAAGTACTATTCGGTCTAGGAAAAATATTGTTTATCGCTCTCCTTTTCATATCTTTTACAGCATCATGTGCTCATGTGGAGACAAAGGAAAATGTTGCTGATGTTAAAAAGGTAGGGTCGATCACCGAAAGTTATCTTGGTGAGGTAAGCGGAATAGCCATGTCCCTTTACAGAGAGGATGTGTTCTGGGTATTGAATGACAGCGGTAACAGCGCCTCTGTATATGCCATAAGAGAGGATGGAAAACCTGTGGGCATTGTAAATATTGAAGGGGTTACAAATAATGACTGGGAGGATATTGCCACCTTTGAGTTTGAAGGGAAGCCATATATAGTTATTGCCGATGTGGGGGATAATTTTGCCAAACGCAGCAAATGTTTTCTCTTTTTTATAGAGGAGCCTGATACAAATAAGATCAAAATGGGTGACCCTATCACCCTTAAGCCATCATGGAGCATCACCTTTACATATGAGGACGGCCCGCGTGACTGTGAATCGGTTGCAGTGGATACAGTAACAGGTAAGATCCTGCTTTTAAGCAAAAGAGATACCCCCCCTGTGTTATATGAACTCCCACTGACAACTAAAACTGAAAAAAATTCTGTTGCAAAAAGGGTTACTGTAATAAAACCCCTGCCACAAAAGAGCCAGGGGATAAGTGATTTTTTAAGCATGTCCAATATGACGACCGCAATGGACATCTCTGCTGACGGCCTTAATGCGGTTGTTTTGACCTATGCAGGCGCTTACCTGTACCGGAAAGAAAAAGATGAAGAATGGGGCAAGGCATTTTCAGGTACCCCGGTGTATATTACCCTGCCTGTGATGCAACAGTCAGAATCCGTATGTTTTGGGAAGGATGCCTCAACCATATTTGTTACATCAGAGCAAACAGAGCAGCTCCCTTCCCCTTTGTACAGGGTAGAGCTAAAGAAATAAAACTGTAGGGGCGAAAAATAATTTGCCCCTACAGTTTTCACATTTCCTGTTCTTTTACAAAGTTGAGCCCTGTACCTAACCGCTAGTGTTATGATGAAATTGCGCTTTCATTAATGACTATATCGGTTTTTGGGCAAACAGCATGGAGTAGTTCATTAAGTTTTTCAACACTGGGTACTGACCGGCCTTGCTCATATCGGGCATATGAATTACGTGATTTTGTACCTAACCGGTTAGAAACCTGGGAAAGAGAAAGTCCACTTGTCTCACGCTTTCGTTGCAACAGTAAAGATATCATATATTTTGATTCAGATGACCCCACTTCAAAATTATCTTTTTCTGTTTTATATAGTTCGATATTGAAGCCCTCTTTATTAACCATTGTTTTAAGCATATCAATGACCATCTCGTATGCCTCTTTTTTTGTTCTACCCTGTGTTATTAAATCGAGAATTGGTATTTCTGCCAGCCAATACTTACCATTTTTATATACTTTCCCTGAAAATCTCATTGTTGCACTCCCATTTTTGCTTTACGTAAAATCGAATGAGCCAATTTATCATTAATATCGTTATGTCTCGGAATGGGCTCCTGCCTGTGTCCATCTGTCCACACATCGTGGCTACCACCATGTCTAAGAAACCACCAGCCAAGCCTTTTCAGCTCATTCTCAAGTTTATTCCTCTTCATATCGGCAACTGTACACCAATTTGTGTCCACTTTCAAGTGGACATTTCTAATTTCTTCAATACATTTATCTGCCCCAATTTACAGGCAATCCGGGGTGTGCCTTATTTTATAATCCCCCATCTTTTAAACAGAAGGGTGTAGAATTTTGGTTGTTCGAAATCCGCCTGCATCAGTTTGGTTAAATGGACATACCCGAGCTTGATCTCATCATAGTGCCTCAACCCTTCCACCAGTATCCTGACTTTATCTTTTGTCAGCGAGAAAATAATTTTATTTTCATCAGTCAATGCCCGCTCCTGTTCACCCGGATCAGGGATAGTAATCATATAGCTTTGTTTACCCTCAATTAGAGGAACCAGGGAATAGATACAGGAGTCTATTGGATCAAATTCAGAGGTCACATGGACCCCTTCCTTGTATTTTATCGCCATCAGTATGTTTCTCAGCTGGGCGTTGTTTGAATAGATAAAAACCACATCCGGCTCAAAGGTGGTATTTCTCAGGGGCGCTGTGAGGCACCCGATATATTTTCCGGCTTCAAAGCATGGGAATGTCATATTCTTTGCCTGTTCAGGCTTTTCAAGAAAATGGCCTAAGAATTTTGACCCCGTGCCGCCCAGGGCCTCCTTAATTTCCGGATCATCATCGAATTGAGGGTTATATAGGCCCCCTCTTTTGAAAAAGTCAGGCTGCTCGACCAGACCATAACCGATGACCGGGGCATAGCACCAGTGGTCTTCTTTCAGCATTGCCACAGTTCTGCCCTCGCGTCGTGTCAGCGAGAAGGCCTGACATTGAGCAATATGCTGATTGCGATCCCTTTTTGGTCTTACAGCCTCTGAAGGAATCTCTTCTTCCTTCTGGATCATTTTTACCGCAACAGTGAAAGAATCCAGCCTCAAAATATCTTCAATCTCTTTACCATAACCTCTGTATTTTTGAATTGCAGACAATTTTCAATTCTCCCTTTACTTACATGGTGGATTGAATCCGGTTGTTCCTGGCATTGTTTTATCTTACTCATGCTGTTTTTATATATCAACTTATTTTGGCCCCATGTGGGGCGAATAATTATTCGCCCCTACAGTTTTAAGGGCATCTTTCCTATAAGGTAGGAGAGGCTGTTAAGAATTTCTGCCTGATTTTACCTTCAAACACCCCATAGAAAAGGTGATAAAAAGGGGCAACCCTCTACCACCTATAATATTTCTACTATTCTAAAAGCAGTGGTAACCAAGGCATACCATTTGATGGATGGGAAGATTTATCTTGGGGGTCTTTGCCTCTCCTGTATTCCGTCAGGTTATCAAATCCGTCTCCATCAGCATCAATCAATGCATCATTCAGCAATGGATTCAAACTATTTGATACTTCCCAACCATCAGGCATTGCATCATCATCTGTATCGGCATCACAAGGATTTGTTTCACCCTCATCAACCACTCCATTATGGTTTGCATCTTCAACACCATCCAGGAGCCCATCATCATCGGAGTCAGCATCAAGAGGATCAGTGCAGCCCAAAACCTCTATGCCGTCAGGAATCCCGTCTCCATCAGTATCAGTGTCACATGGATCGGTTTCACCGGTGTCAAATTCACCATTCTGATTGGCATCTTCAACACCATCCAGGATACCGTCGTCGTCAGAGTCGGCGTCATTTATGTCAGTGCAGTAGCCCTCTTCAATCGTATCTGAAAGGCCGTCCTGATCAGTATCGGTGATAGTCCAGTTCAGTACTGTGCCGTCTGTTATACCATTATAACCGTCAACAGCAATCCGATAGGTCATACCAGCCGTAGCATTGAATGTTATTTGGCTTTGAGGACTTTCATAATCATTGTTTGAGGCAATAGAAGTCAGATCACTGACCACGCTGCCCGTATAGGCCGCTAATAGTGTATCGAAATCACTTCCGATTGTGTCAAAGGCAATAACGCCATCCGAAGTGGCGGTCCAGGACCACCACACTGAAACACCACCCTCTATACCAGCGTGATTTGGTTCTCCTGTTTCAAAAGTCGCATTAACATTGCTTCCTGTTGCCTGGCCGCTTACACCGTTGATTGTGGTTGCAGACGAAAAATTGTCGTTTGACGGGGGGGTAGGGTTAGACCACACAACATGGTCTACCCAGCCACAATCTTCTCCCGATGAGCCAGAACCATCTTTGGTGTATGCCCATTTCAAAGCATGAGAGCCGGAGGTTATTGTAAAAGATTTAAAAGCCCAACTTGTTGTACCACTGATGGAATCAGCCTGTTCATCGTCTATGTAAAACCGTAAATAGTCATACTCTTCCTCAGATGAAACCTGCCAGTAAAAACTGATTGTCCCGGGCCCGGACACGGTTGTTTCAAAATAGGTTTCCTGGCTGTCTTCAATATCGCCACTTTGAGCGGTATCTTCCCCGTCATGTGTTGTCGTTGTTTGATAAAACCACAACGCGTTACCACCACTGGACCAATCCATCGATGTGTTGTCCACGGCTTCTCCCAGTAGGATCGCATTATTATCTACCACCGGATCTGTTTCACCTGGATCAAATCGACCGTTATAATTGGTATCTTCTTCACCATCTTTTATTCCATCATTATCCGTGTCGTCATCCAGCGGATCGGTAATGGTAGTATGATCGGCATCTGTTATAAAGACGGATGTATCGGTGTCTGGACCGATATCCCCGGAGGTTACACCTAGCTCAGTACCGTCTTGAATACCATCGTCATCCGTATCTAAATCGCAGGCATTGGTCTCACCGGTATCAACTGCATAATTTTGATTCGCATCTTCAACACCGTCCAGGATGCCGTCATTATCAGTGTCAGCGTCGTTGGGGTCTGTGCAGGTGACCTCTTCAAGCGCATCCCAAAGGCCGTCCTGATCAGTATCGGTGGGACTGATATCGGCAAGGAGGTTCAATCGCCATACCCAGTAGGGAACATCTACATATAAAGAGGTACCATTATTTCCAACCTGACCGACGCTGTTGGAACCGCACGTCCAGACTGTCCCGTCACTCTTCAGGAAGGCTGTGTTATTAACAAAAGATTCAATTTGAATAAACGGCCCTGTAATTAGAGACTCTTGAAAATTCGGTGTGGCATAAGGAAGATAGAGCAAGACATTCCCGTCCCCGAATTGCCCACGATAATTGAAGCCAACAAACCGGATCATACCCACGCCATCCTTGATCATCGTTTGATCGCCACCAGCATCAACATCATCGATTCCGCTCAACTCGACTACCTGTGCCGGGAAATAGGATCTTTCATTCAAATACTCACCGTCGTAGCCATCCAGAACATACCCCTTGCCAAGCTGGCCATATTTATTCATGCCCCATGTCCACACCGTACCGTCGGCTTTAAGTGCGACATTATGGGCACTGCCGGACTTAACTTTAAGGATATTTTCCATGCCTGTTGAGGTGATTTGACCTGGAGTTGTGTAGTAGCTGGAGGCGCCCCTTCCACATTGTTTTGCGGAGTTTGATCCCCAGGTCCAGACCGTACCGTCCCCCTTTCTGGCTACAACATGATCCACCCCAACGTCGATCTGCCTGATATCCTCAAACCCAGTTGATGTGGCTTGAACCGGAGAGTAACTTATTGTTATAGAGCCGTTACCGAGCTGGCCTTTGCTATTCCATCCCCACGCATAAACCGTTCCGTCCGCTTTGAGGCAGGCGGCAAATCCACCGTTAGTCCCGGCCACCTGGATGATATCGGTTAATCCTGGGATCTGAACAGGCTCATTTCTGGGTTCTGTATCGCCCAAACCGAGTTCACCATTGCCGTTAAACCCCCAGGCCCAAAGGGTGCCATCCGTTTTGATTGCATAGGTATTACTATTGCCGCCGGCAATGAACTTGACATCGGTAATATTAGCCTGTACCGGCGTAAGCACGGGATCAGCATAGTTTACACCGTTCCCCATTTGCCCCTCCGGCCCAGACCCCCAGGACCAGACGGTGCCATTGGATTTCAAAACTATGGTGTGACCATTGCCAAAAGCCACCATAGGGGTGACATCTTCAGCCGCAGCAAGGATTGGAAACATTAACCCAAGCATTAAAATTATTTGCAGTTCCAACATAAATTTCCATAGATACTTTTTCACCGCTTGTTTTCCCATAATGCACCTCAAAGCTATATTATTATGTGTATGAAAGATCCCCAACCCCGACTGCGTCCAAAGTTCAAGATGAACCTCAGCAATGGGTTCCTGGAACAGAGGGCAAGATGAGGGAGGGCTACTTATTTATGCTACTTTTAAACGGTAGGAAATATTACTATTTAGTGTCAATCCAGAAAGAGAAAAATTCTGGATGGACACTATTTAACACCATACCGTTTTTCTGAAATTAAAATAACATAGATAAAATAATGCCGAAAAAGTCAATTAAAATTAGACTTATCAACCTCTGTTACTGGATCGTATCTGTTTGATACGAAGATAACCAGATAAGATAGTATCGGTTATTTTCTTTTCTTTACCCATGCAGGGGCGAAAAATTTTTCGCCCCTACAGTTTCCCTATTGGGCAGGAAAGGCCATTAAGAATTAGATATCTGAATTTTCTTTCATACACCCAGTAAAAAAGTAAAACGATCAAAGATAATAACCTTTAATCGCCTCGCCAACCCCTTGGTTTACGATAAAACGCGATACAAAAATCCACTTGACACTCAAACATCACCCCCCTATACTTTTGAAGTTAAGAAGTAAATTTTTATGAATTCAATCGTTTTTCACTAGGAATTTCACCGCAGCAGCGTTGCCTGTTGGAAAGACATAATCTGAACATAGAGGAGAGAATATGAACGATTTTATCCAAAGAGTCTGGAGTGTGCTAAAGGTTAATAGGGCGGCTTTACTGGTCTGTCTGGTTTTCCTAGCCGTACCCTCGATCGGTCTGGCCTACGATATATACCCTATTACCGATTCAACCACCAACAACGCCAACATCGATGTGGCTGTGGATGAGGGCGGCCTCCCCCATGCTGTGTATGACCGTGGCGGCAGCGTCTACTACAAAAAGGGGATTGGCACGGAGGAACTGGTGGGGGTGGGAACAAATCCGGCCATCGCGGTCGGCCCTGACGGTGTGCCCCAGATAGTCTATATGTCGGGAAGTGGCCAGTTCTATGTAACCAGGGACGGAGGGGCCTGGCAGACGGCGATCCAAATCTCGACCTACAACCGCGAGATAGACATTGATGTGGACAGCAGCAACCACGCTCATATCGCCTATGTAGCCCAGATCGACACTTCGTACCCCAGCGAAACCAGTGCAGGAGTAGACATCGGCTACATTAATAATATCGACGGCACGGAATCCGAGCCATTTTCCTTGCCGATCGTGGTGTATCGGGGTATATATGAAAATCTTGGCGGATCCAGTTATCAAGGGTACTACTATGACTTTCCCAGAATTAAAATTGATGGTGCGGGAAACTATCATATCATAGCTACTCACCAGTACTATTATAGATCGAGCTATACTGACCGCTATTACTACGTCGTGTACAAAACAAATGCCGGCGGCGGTTTTTCTTCCAGCAACAGCGACAGATCCGCTGCCGCAGCTTTGACCATCAACACCTTGACCCTGGCCCCGGACGATAGCCCGAGGGTGGCCTACACCCAGAACAGCGTGGCCTATTACGCCAGCCCCTCTCCCACGTGGTCGGAGACCGCCCTGACCGGCGCCTCCATCCCATCGCTGACTTCCAACGCAACTTCCGTTGGCCTGGTATACGTGGCCGAGGGTTCCGTGTACCTGGATCAGGACACCGGTTCGGGGTTCATCACCCCGCAGTTGATCGCCGCCGGATCGGCCCCGGCCCTAGGCCTTGCCCCGGACAGCCCTTTTGTCTACTATCTGGCCTCGGACGGTGTGAACAGCGAGGTCTTACTGCAAACCGATTTCAGTTTTGTGGCACCGCCCACGGTGACCGTGCAACCGGAAAATCTGACCGTGACCTACGGTGAGGACGCCGTGTTCACCACAGGGGCGGATGGCCTGCCCGAGCCCACGGTGCAATGGCAGGGCAGCATTGACGATGGAGCCACCTTTTCCGACCTGGACGACGCCACCGCAACCACCCTCACTTTGACCGCGGTGTCGATGGAGGACAGCGGCCTAATGGTTCGCGCTGTGTTTACCAATGACCAGGGCTCCGCCACCTCAGACAGCGCCCTCCTCACTGTGGAACCGAAAACCCTGACCCCGTCCGTGACGGTCGCCGACAAAACCTATGACGGCACCACATCGGCCACCATCGAGTCGCGGGAACTCACCGGGATCATCAACGAAGACGATGTCAGCCTTGTCGACGGCGTGGCCACGTTCAGCGACAAGGACACCGGCACCGGTAAAACGGTGACCATCACAGGGCTTTCTTTGAGCGGATCGGATGCAGCAAAGTATCAGCTGTCCGTCGACGAGGTAGCATCTACAGCCGATATCACATCGGCAGAGCTGACCCCGTCGGTCAGCGTGGCAGATAAAACCTATGACGGTACAACTGGTGCTGCGATCGTAGACCGGAGCCTCGCGGGAGTCATCGGCGATGAAGATGTCAGCCTGGTTAGTGGTACCGCCGTCTTTCTCAACCCAAACGCAGGTGTGGAAAAATCGGTGACAGTCATTGGTCTTGCCCTGGAAGGGACCGACGACGGCAATTATACTCTAGCATCAACGAGCGTCATCGCCCATGCGGCCATAAACCCCCGCCCCATCACGGTCACTGCAGCCGCCGAGACCAAAACCTATGACGGCACCAACACCGCGACAGGAACCCCAACCATCACCGCGGGCATTCTGGTCAACGGCGATACCGGTACCTGGGCACAATCATTCGACACCAGGCATGCAGGTACCGGCAAGACTCTAACCCCGACAGGCGAAGTGAACGACGGCAACAGCGGTGACAACTACGCAGTCACCTTCGCACCGGTGGCAACCGGAACGATCACCCCCCTGCCAATGACGGTCTCGGCCGTGACCGACAACAAGGTCTATGACGGCACAACTGCGTCAAACCTGACGCCCCAGGTCGAACCTGCCCCGGTCAGCGGCGACACCGCCGAGTTCCAGCAGGCCTTTGAAACGCCGGATGCGGGAACCGGGAAGACCATTGTCCCGTCCGGTGCGGTCAACGACGGCAATAGCGGAAACAACTATAATGTCAATTTTATAACCGTCAACAACGGTGCCATTTCCCAGGCCGAAGCCACAGTGACGCTCTCCGGCCTCAGTCACATCTACGACGGTACGGCCAAGGCCGCCATCGCCACCACCGAGCCGACCGGACTCGGCGTGGTCATCACCTACAACGGCGTGACCGACGCTCCGACAGCTGTCGGCAGCTATTCAGTCGTCGCCGTCATCGAAGACACCAACTACCAGGAGGGCACTGACAGCGGCACCCTGGTGATCGCCAAAGCAACGCCGACGATCACCTGGCCCAACCCGGCGGACATCGTCTCAGGCACCCCCCTGGGCGAGGCACAGCTCAACGCCACGGCCAACGTACCAGGCACCTTTATCTGCACCCCGGAGGCCGGCACCCTGCTCGACATCGGCACTAACCAGATGTTGAGCGTCAGCTTCACCCCGGACGACTCCACAAACTACACCGAGGCTAATGCGCAGGTTACCATCAATGTCACTGAGGATTTCTACTGGCCCATGTTCATGCCGGCCATCCTGAAAGGACAAAACGTGACCCAGTGATCCCCAGCATTGAACAGGGTTATCCGATCCGGTCAGAGAGGTGTGCGGGCCTGCCCGCCACCCTGACCTGGATCACCCGAGGTACCCAATCATCCCCATACAATGGCCGATACGGACAATCCACATTACTTTGAATTATTTTCGGTAGCTACAGTAACAGAGAAAATTCTGCTTCCAAGCAAAATAGGGATACAACTTCTGTTTTACGAGATCCATTTGATAAAAGAGAAGTGGACTGGTGCGAAAAAAAACACAGAAATTAAAACTTTGCCCCTTTTTGCAGGGGTGAAAAAATTTTTGCCCCTGCATCTTTCCTATAAGGTAGGAGAGGCCATTTGAGTGCATGTCAAGGTATGGGTGGTCTATCTGGAATATGTCCCCGGGCAAATACCCTATATCCTTGTTGCTTAATGGTACAACAGGCCTGGCCAGAAACATCTGCCTGTAATAGCGGTGGTTTTCAAGCCCTGCGGCCAGGGCAAGAAGTGTCTTCCCAGTGCCCGCCTTCCCTGAAATGGTAACAAGCTTGATATCCCGGTTTAACAGGGCTTCAAGGGCAAAGATCTGTTCTGCATTCCTTGGTGTAATACCATACACAGTGTGCTTGTCAACACGACGAATCTTATTGGTGGTACTGTCATACACGCCAAGGGCAGACTTTCTACCGTTCTTTAAAATAAGAAACTGATTGGGTAAAAGGGCTGCTGATAGATTCAATATGGTATCCACCGGTTTCAAGGCAATAGAACCATTAAGCATTATTTTTTATAGATGTCTGTTGGAATAACCCTTACTGGTTGCATTTTGTGTCATAAAAATGTGGCATATACAATAAGTTGAGAAATATCATTAGTAAATGATATCCGATTGGTTATGCCCCGATTCTTGCACCGGGGTTACCGTTTTTCACAGTAAGATCATTTGCCAGTTTTATAGTAATTTTATTTGCATAACCGAGTCTTGTTGCCAGCACGCTGAAGAGATGTTTTGAGACCTCTGGATATTTCTCAATAATCTCCAGGAGTTTATCACCTGGAAAACGTTTTACCACTGATCTCCCCTTTGAAATAATGGAGGCAGACCTGAGTTCACCTGATATTGCAGCCATCTCCCCGAAATACTCACCGGGTTCAGTGATCTCTGCAATCTTTTTACCCTGTTTTGATACTATTAATGAGCCCTGGACGAGCTTGAAAAAGTCTTTATCCTTGTTGCCTTCATGGATAATAATATCCCCATCCTCATAACTTTCTATATCAGGATTAATAAGGTAGGCAGGCAGCGCCTCCTTGGTGATTACTGTATTCTTTAAAACCTCAATTACAGAGGTCCTTCCTTCCCGTATCTTCTCAAGACCTGACTCCCTTAATGTCTTCATCCCCTCCTGGCAGGCTATCTTTCTCAGCTGGTCTTCAGGGACGTTGGCATTTATGGCCTTTGAGACCTCGTCTGTGACCTCCATAAGTTCATAGAGACCAACCCTTCCTTTATACCCGGCATTACATTCCGGGCACCCTTTTGGGCCGTATATCTGGAGGGTAGGTATCTCCTCCTTTGAGAAACCCATTTTTTCAAGCTCTTCAGGATCATAATGCGTCTCAAGGGTTTTACATTTCGGGCAGAGTTTTCTAACCAGCCGCTGTGAGAGGACCATTGTAACAGCGGATGCCAGCATATAGGGCGGGATGCCAATATCCCTTAAACGCCCGATTGTTGAAGGACAGTCGTTGGTATGAAGGGTACTGAAAACAAGGTGGCCGGTCATAGCGGCCTTTATGGCTATCTCTGCTGTCTCCATATCCCTTATTTCACCGACCATGATTATTTCAGGGTCCTGGCGAAGGAATGCCTTTAATGCCGCGGCAAAGGTCATTCCCACTTCATTTCTTACATTAACCTGATTAATGCCTTTAAAGTTGAACTCTACCGGGTCTTCTGCGGTAAGGATCTTTGTGTCTTCTGTATTCAATGCATTAAGAACAGAATAGAGTGTGGTGGTTTTACCGGACCCTGTCGGCCCTGTTACAAGGAGAAGGCCATAAGGCCTGTCAATACACCGTTTAAGCGCCTCAAATGTATCAGATTCAAAACCCAGTTTTGTGAGGTCAACATTAAGGGCACCCTTATCGAGGATACGCATTACAACACTTTCACCAAAAAGGCATGGGAGTGTTGAAACACGAAAATCCACCGCAGAATGTTTTCCCATGCGCATCTTGATCCTGCCGTCCTGGGGTACCCTTCTTTCAGAGATATCAAGCCCTGCAAGGATCTTTATCCTGGATATAAGGCCGTTTTTAATGGTTAAAGGGAGGTTCATGGATTTATAGAGTGACCCGTCCAGCCTGTACCTGACCTGGAGCGCCTTTTCAAAGGGCTCAATATGGATATCACTTACGCCATCGGTAACAGCCTTTACAAGTATACCGTTTACCAGCTTTATAATGGGGGCATCACCTGCAGAGAACTCATCCTGTATCTGGTCATCCATGGGGCCTTCAAGCTCCATATCGCCCACAGCCTCTGAAACCAGTGAACCAAAGTCATCTACCCTGGTAATGGGGAGGTCACCATCATCCCTTTCTTCGACCTTTGCGAAAAAACTTTTATACTCCTCATCGCTGATATTATAGAATTTTTTATAGGCCTCTATTATCGCCTTTTCAGATGCCACATGAACCTTTACCCCCATCCTGACCTCGGTCTGGATCGCCTCTACCGCGGCGGTGTCAGTCGGTTCGGTCATGGCAATATCAAGGGTGCGCTCTCTTTTTGCCATGGGAAAGGCCATGTTCTGTTTGGCGGTCTCATAGCTTAATAGTCTTAAGACATCCGGGCTGGGATTAAAATCACTGCTTGCTGCAGAGGGGTAATTATGGATACGGCTCAATACATTGACGATTGTCTCTTCTTCTATATAACCAAGCCTGAGCAGGATGCTCCCAAGGCGGCTTTTGCTTTTTTTCTGGACATTCAGGGCCTCCTGAAGCTGGCTGCTGGTGATATGACCTTCTTTGCAGAGGATCTCGCCGATCCTTGCCTTGCCTGCGCCTGACTGGTCTTTTATTGTAGCCTTGAGACTCAACTTATTCTGAGGCTGTACCGGTTTTAAATGGGATGGTTTATTTACTTGAGGAATTGCCATTTTGCCTTGTCTGGTTAAAACCTTTCCTTTATTCCTGCCTTTTTGCAGGCATAATAAAAAGTAAAATAAAAATTAATATCAAATAGTTAGCATCATTTTTTTGAGCAAGGGAGATATAATAAACTCATACAAGTACAATACTCAAACCTTATATCGGTAGACTCTGTAAAAATCTTGAGATGAAAGATCATCATCTCTCAAATAAAGTTAACTGCATGATTATAAAACTAAAATATCGGGTTTAATTAATTCTGCAAGGGCAATGACTTTGCCTGAAAACATGCTTAACAGGGCATCATTTTTTATCAAGTCAATTTTCATGTAAAGGACACATATATGGATATGGGGAGCTTTCTTATCTGCGCAATACCGGTCCTCATAACCGGCAAAGAGATCAGTAATATCTGAGGGGTTATCCCCTGGTTTCAATGATGAAAAGATAGCCCTTATCTTATCCAGGGTATCAGACTTATCCTTTTGCACCTGTATAAGAGGAATTTTACATGAAGTAATTACTGGCAACTGCAACCCCTTATCCATGCACAGGTTTTTATATTCGTCGCAAAGGAAGGTGAAAACAGAGCGGTTCAGAACAAGGAACAGCTCCCCCTCGTTTGTGTATTCCCCAAAAAGAGCATGCCATGCCCTTAAGAGCTGCCTGAGATTTCCTTCATTTATAAAGGCCTCTGCATCCATACCCGCAAGGGTCTCAAGCGGGTAGATATCGTTATCGCCAAGGTCTGCATTATTTAAAAGGGGTGACTGCCTTTTTCTGAGGGCCTCAATCATCCGCTCTGCCTCATTTCTCTCTTTTTTAAACCTGTCCGCCAGGTGCAGGAGCATATGCCATCTGATTATCTGCTCCTTTTCATTGGTCGTCCCTGTGGAAGATTTGCCCATGAGGGCAGCCTTTATATTTTTAATGGATTCATCGGATAAAGGGGCTGAGTTGGCTCTCTTAATGATCTCATTACGACTTTTTTCCCCCAGCTCCCGTGCGAGGCTGTAGTATTCATCCAGCATGCTATTTATATCCAAACCTGGTTTTAACCATTCAGGGGGGTATGAAAAGATTATTTCACCATCATCCTTATAATCAGGGCGATGAGCCCCCCATGGGAGATATACCCGGAGAGGTGAGAAACAACGCATTATTTCTCCTGGGATGGCAAGGTCGGAAGAGGTAAAGGATAATAGGTGTGTTTTCATTTGAACCGGGTTAATAATTTTAATTTAAATTTTTGTTTACCTGGCTTCATGAGTACCAGAACAGGGTATGCTATTTCAATTAAAAAAAGATAAGAGAGATATTGACCAATGCATAGAAATCCTATAAAAAGCCCCCCCATGACTAAAGAGAAACTTATAGAAATCCTTAAAGGGATATTAAATACAGATAT